>JBKJZM010000090.1:0-7920 GCA_046715295.1 Gemmatimonadales bacterium
CTCAGGCGCCGCGGCTTCTGGCTGCGGGCCCAGCGCGTCATCGCCATCTCGCAGGCGGTTCAGGACGCGCTGGTGGCTGACGGCGTGAGGCCGGAGCGCATCGTACTCGTTCCGTCCGCGGTCGACATCGAGGACCCCGGTCCCGGCCAGACTTCTCTCCGACACGCGCTGGGTCTCCCCGAAAATGGACGACTCGCGGTGAGTCTGGCGGCGCTGACCCCGGAAAAGGACCATTCCACGCTCGTGGCGGCAGCGGCGGTACTGGTCCGGGACTTGCCCAACCTCCACTGGGTTATCGCGGGCGAGGGGCCGGAGAGGGGCAATCTGGAGCGCCGCATTGCGGAGGCCGGCCTTGCCCAGCGATTCCACCTGATCGGCCAGCTGCCCGATCCCCACACCGCGCTCAGGGGCGCAGATGTCTGCGTGCTCAGCTCGACATCCGAGGGCTTGGGAAGCTCGATCCTCGCCGCAATGGCGCTTGGGGTGCCGGTGGTCGCAACCCGGGTGGGAGGCGTTCCCGAGCTCCTTGGCAGCGGGGCCGGCCTGATGGTTTCTCCGGGCGACGCGCCCGGCTTTGCCACAGCGGTTCGGCGGGTCCTGACCGACCCGGAGCTCGGGGAGAACCTCACCCGAATCGGCCGCCGCGAGGCTGCACG
The DNA here is from genome assembly GCA_046715295.1 of Gemmatimonadales bacterium. GTDB lineage: Bacteria > Gemmatimonadota > Gemmatimonadetes > Gemmatimonadales > GWC2-71-9 > CAVVWJ01. Next base: position 657 of record JBKJZM010000090.1, read on the forward strand.
ATTCTCCGTTCCCGGGATGGCAGAGCGAGTTGTGGGGGTGTATCGTTCGTGCGTCCATTCTCTTGACGGCTCATGATTTACGTTTGCATACCGAGTTACAACGAAGCCCCGACCGTCGGGCTCCTTCTGTGGAAGATCCGCCAGGTCTTTGCCGGCTTCCAACGGGAGTACCAGCTCCTAGTCCTGGACGACGGTTCGAACGATTCCACCGGGGAAGTGCTCGAGCGATACACCCGGGTGCTTCCGTTGAGCGTCATTCGCCACCAGGAGCGCCGGGGCTACGCGGATAGCATCGAGGAGCTGCTGCGCCTGGCCGTCGATCGGACCGACCGCCCCAAGCGCGACTGTGCCATCATCATGCACGCCGATTTTGCCCACAGTCCCCACTTCATCCCCGACCTGGTGCGTCGGATCGAAAGCGGTGCCGACATCGTGATCGCGCAGAGCAAGCTCGAGGGAGAACCTTCCCGCATCCGGCGCTGGATCCGCCGGCTTGCCCCCCACCTGTTGCGGGGGGCGGTCTCCGTGCCCGGTGTGACCGACGTGGTCTCCGGGTTCTCGATCTTTCGGCTCGTGACCCTGCGCAACGCCTTCCGCAGTGCCCCCGGCCGGCTCCTCACCACCGAAGGCTGGGCAGCCAACGCCGAGCTGTATGGCCGTACGGCGCGCCATGCTCGGCGGGTGGAGACCATTCCGGCCGTAGAGCGACGGGATCTCCGCCAGCGTGAGAGTCGGGTCAACTCGTGGGAGCCGGCTATCAACGTCTGGCGCTCGCGGGGTCCGCTACGCCACATGCCTCCCGCGCAGCCGGGAGAGCCGAGCGCCGACCGGGAGCCGCGCCAGGCAGAGGTGGTCTCACCGTGACCAGCCTGAAGCTCGCCATCGCGCTCATACAAGCCGCCTCGCCCGCACCGGCTGCGATACCGCCTGCCGCCTACCCCTTTGTCGTCGGCGAGAAGCTCAGCTACAGTGCCAAGCTGGGGATGCTGACGCTGGGGTCAGCCACGTTGGAGGTTGCCTCGGTCGACACCGTGCGCGGGGTCGAAAGCCTCCGGCTGCGGTTCAGACTCAAGGGGAAGACGGCCTTCTATTCGCTCGACGATGTGCTGGAGTCCTGGGTGGGAACCCGCGACCTGCACTCCCGCCGGTTCGTCCAGGACTTCGAGGAGAACGGCAAGTCGTCGGACCGCAGGTACGAGATCTACCCCGACTCAGGATTTTACCGCGAGCGAGGCCGGGACACGGCCTGGGCCACGCCCGCCGAACCGCTCGACGATGCCGCCTTTTTCTACTTTGTCCGGGTGACTCCGCTCGAGGTGGGCCGGAAGTACTCCTACGATCGCTACTTTCGGAAAGAAAAGAATCCGGTCACCATCGAGGTCCTCAAGCGGGAAAAGCTGGAGCTGCCCGATGGAACCAAGGTGCCTTGCCTAGTGCTCCATCCCACTATCGACACCCGCGGACTCTTCTCCAAGCGCTCGGAGACGCGCATCTGGCTGACCGACGACGCTCGCCGGCTGCCGGTTCAGATCCGCACCAAGTTCCCCTTCGGTACTATCACCCTCCGGCTCAAGGACATGGTTCTGCCTGGCACGACCACTTCGGCCATGAGCCGCTGAGGGTGCCGTACCGCGAGGCCGACCTGAGCCGCCTCACGACCATTCCAGTCACCGGGCGGCGGAACAAGGTCGACCAGCGACTGCTGGCGTCAGCCCCCGGAATAGACCGCTCCTTCTCCGCCTTTCTCGACAGCCTGCCCGACATCCTTGCCGCCCACGATCTTCGCCAGATCGTCCAGGCCGTTGCCGGCGCCCGGCGCGACGGCCGGGGCGTGATTCTTCTGCTGGGTGGCCATGTTGTGAAGGTAGGGCTGGGTCCGCTCATCAACGAATGGTTGGCCCGCGGGATCGTCACCCACGTCGCCATGAACGGTGCCGCCGCGATTCACGACTTCGAGCTGGCGGCATTTGGCGGGACGAGCGAGGACGTAGAGGCTGGTCTGGCTGACGGCAGCTTCGGTATGGCCGAAGAGACCGGAGCCGAGATGAACGCCGCCATCACCGCGGCGGCGCGCGCCGGTCAGGGAATGGGAGAAGGTCTCTCACGCGCGCTGGCGAACCGCAGGACCCTTCCCGGAGCCGAGGCCTCGATCCTGCTTGCGGCTCAGGAGCACGATGTCCCGGTCACCGTTCACGCAGCCATCGGCGCCGAGATCATCCACCAGCACCCGAAGGCCGACGGCGCCGCGATGGGCGCAACCAGCCACCGCGACTTCCGTCGCCTTGCCGCCTCTATTCCCGATCTTCATCAGGGTGGTGTAGTGCTCAATTGGGGAAGCGCGGTGGTGATGCCAGAGGTCTTCCTCAAGGCCCTGACGATCGCGCGGAACCTCGAGGCCGGGAAACCGACGCACTTCACGGCCGCCGACTTCGACATGCAGCGGCACTACCGACCCCGGGTCAACGTGGTGCAACGGCCCACCCTGGCCGGTGGCTCGGGCTTTCTGCTCACCGGGCACCATGAGATCATGATCCCGCTGCTGGTGTGGGGGGTCTTGGAGGCGGTGGAGAAGGGTGAGAGGTCTAGGGTATAGGGTCGAGGGTCTAGGGTTTGATTGAGCACTTGACCCTAGACTCTAGACCCTAGACTACCCGATGAACGAAATGTCGTCACCTCTCCCCAGCAATCATCTCCCGCACCCGGGCCGCCGTGCCCGGGGCAAAGACCTTCAGGACCAGATAGATCATGAAGCCCACGAAGGCGAACCACAGCACCGCCCCGAGCAGCCCCAGGACCAGGCCAAAGAGGCTAAAGAGTACTTTCAGCAGAAAGATCGTCACCACCGCGACGACCGCGAATCCAAAAAGGTTCCGAAGCATTCTCATTTCCTCGTGAGAGCGGGTCAGGCTGCAGTACGCCCGGACGTTTCAAATAGTTTCATCCGGCTCCAGTGAGCTCCAGCTACGACGTGATCGTGATTGGAGGCGGCGCTGTGGGGGCCGCGTGTGCCCGGGAGCTCGCCTCAAGCGGCCGCATGGTGCTGATCCTGGAGCCAGGCGACCACCAGGGGCAAGCCTGGCGGGCCGCCGGGGGGATGCTCGCTCCGCAGATCGAGGCGGACGCAAGCGACCCGCTGCTCACGCTGGGCCTTGCCGCCCGGGACCATTACCAGCCGCTGGCAACCGCGCTCCTTGAGACCACTGGTCTCGATCTCGGCTTGTGGCAGGATGGCATAGCCCGAGTCGCAGGCAGCGAGGCCGAGGCATCCGAGTTGAGGGCAAAGGTAGGGTGGCAGCGCGGGCAGGGCCACCTGTGCGAGTGGCTCGAGCCGGACGAGGTCCGCCGTCGCTGGCCCTGGCTGGGCCCGGCCGCCGGGGCGCTCTGGGCGCCGCGGGACGGGGCCCTCGATCCGCAGCAGCTGGTTGGGGCGCTTCTGGCTGACGCGCAGCGGCTCGGGGCTGTGATAGTCAGCGACCGAGGGATCCGCATCGAGCAGGCGGGAGACAAGGTCACCGGTGTAACCGGGGAAACCGGCCAATACTCGGCCGACCACGTCGTGATCGCGGCTGGAGCGTGGTCCGGTCTCCTCGAGAACCTTCCTCGGCCCTTACCGGTCCAACCGGTGAGAGGGCAGATGGCTGCCTTGCCTTGGCCCGCGGCGGTCCCTCGGGCCATCGTCTACCACAAGGATTGCTATCTGCTGGCACGGGGCGGCGAGGCGATCGTCGGCTCCACAATGGAGTCCGTTGGCTTCCGGCCCGAAGTCACCTCCGCCGGCCTGGCCCAGATCTTCGCGGCCACGCTGCCGCTGTATCCCAGCCTCATAAGGGCGAAGGTGCGGCGAACGTGGGCCGGCCTCCGGCCGATGACACCAGACGGTCTGCCGATCATCGGCGGCGATCCGACGATGAGCGGCCTCTGGTACGCGACGGGGCATGGGCGCAACGGGATATTGCTGGCGGGGATAACCGGCGTGCTCGTGCGTCAGCTGGTGGACCGTGAGGTACCGGGCCTGGAGTTGCAGGCCTTCGCTGCCGATCGTTTCTGATGAGGACACTTTTCGTGCTACCGTGCTTTCGTGCGTTGGTGATTGCTGTTGCTTTGTTCGGTGACAATGTCTCCGGCCTGGTGGGTCAGCCGACCCAGACGGTAGCGCGGGAGCGGGCCGACTACCTCGCCTGGCTCCAGACCGCCCCTAACTCGCCGCTCGCGGCGCTCGTCCGTCAGCCGGTGGGAGAGGGCGTGCGGCTCGGCCCACCCGATGCTGACATCCCTCTCGCCGGGCTCGGCGAACATAGGATTTTCACCAGGGGCCGCGCCCTAATGCTGGAGACGCCCTCGGGAACTCGATCGGTCAGTCGGGGCCGCCCAATCGGCCTCGGCAGATATACCCTATACCTGACTGGGGCGGCGCCCGGCACCGTCCTCACCGTGTTCGGCCGGGAGGTGAGGAAGGCGCCGCCAGGATATTATGAGTACGACCCATCGCTGGTGTTTTCCGGTCCGCTCCTGCCTCCAGAAAAACGGGGAAAGACGCGGGTGCTGGCCGCCGACGGGACCGAGACCGAGGCTACCGAAGCCGGCCGCGTGGTTCTGACCCTGGGCGTGCCTACCCGGCTGCGGGTGCTCCGGATATCGACTGGGGGTGAGGAGTCGGAGCTGGAGATCTTCTTCCGAGACCAGAGCAACGGACAGGGCACCTATCCTGCCGGCCGATTCGTGAGTCTGATTCCGCTACCCAACGGGAGGTATCGTCTGGACTTCAATCGTGCGCGGAACCCGTTCTGCGCCTATAACGCCGCCTATCCCTGCCCCGCGCCCTGGCGGGGCAACGTCATTTCCGCCTCCGTCCGCGCCGGTGAGCGCTACACAGGAGGCGGTCTGCAAGCGCCACCAGTTGGCCCGGAGGTGAAATGATGCTGGCGCTACTGACGCAAAGCGCGGTGGCCCTGGCGGTGCTTTCCTCGCCCGGGGGGACCTGGCGTGCCGTGCTCGACCTCGCGGGCGGTCCCCTGCCCTTCGCGTTGCAGATCGGACGCCCGGCCGTGGGCGGTGGGTGGTTTGGGCAGCTCTGCAATGGAGCGAAGTGCCAGGCGTTCTCCAGGGTTCGGGTTGGACGCGACAGTGTAACCCTGGAGATCGCCGACTACGCAGCCACCATGACGGCGGCGCTCCGGGGCGACTCTCTGGTGGGCTACTACCACAACGTTGGCAGCAACGGGCCGAGAACCATTCCCTTCCGCGCCGCCCGCGGTCGCCCGCCGGTGACTCATGTCCCCAGGTCCCTGCTTGGTCGCTGGGACGCGACATTCTTTCAGGACCTGGGAACCAGCCCGCGCATAGTCGAGTTCCGCGACGGACCCTACGGCATCCTGGGAACGCTCATATCGAGCACCTCGGACTATGGACCGTTCTCGGGAACTACGTCAGCCGATAGCTTCGCGATCGGCTATTTCGACGGCTCTTTCGTCTACCTCATCACCGGCAAGGTCCGAGGCGACACTCTGCGGGGGATCTTTCATGCCGGACTGAGAACCCAGACGCCGTGGCAGGCGGTGCGCAGCGGCGGCACGCCTCATCTCAAGTCGCCAACCGAAATCACCTCCGCCGACACCGCTCAGCCGTTCCGGTTCCGCTTCCCCGATCTTCAGGGCCGCCTGGTCGGGAACGATGATCGGCGATTCAAGGGGAAAGTCGTACTGGTCGATATCTTCGGGACCTGGTGTCCAACCTGCCACGATGGAACGCCGGAGCTGCTTCGGCTCTACGACCGGTACCGTGGCCGGGGGCTCGAGATCGTGGGTCTGGCCTTCGAGGTCACCGGCGACACCGCCGTGGACGCGCCTCTGGTCCGCCGCTACCGCGACAAGTTCCGCATACCCTTCCCCCTGCTCCTGGCCGGAACCAACGACGTCGAGGGCATCGAAGCGGCACTGCCCCAGCTCCAGGGGGCCGGCGCATTCCCGACCATCGTCTTTCTGGGTCGCGATGGACGGGTGCGCCGGGTCCACGCCGGTTTCCATGGCCTGGCGGCAGGAGCCCGACACCAGCGGCAGATTCGTGAGTTCGAGGAGGAGATCGAGAAGCTATTAATCGAAAAGCGTGAACGGTAAACGGTCAACGGTAAACGGTAAACGGGCCGCACCATCTCCCCGTTCACTGTTCACCGTTCACTGTTCACGTTTTTCTTTACCACGAGGCTCGGCTGCCGCGCCTCGGAATCCACCCGCAGCTCCAGCCATTCGCCCTTGATGGCGTGGCCGGGCACACCACATAGCATCCAGAACCATCCGGCTTCATCCGCCACGAAGGTCGTCTGATCGCTCTGCCCGGGTTGAAGTCCCTCGAGAACCATTCGGGTCATGGCATTGCTGAATGAGGCACGGCCGCCCTCCAGCGGAATTTTCTCCCGCTGTACCATCACAACCAGACTGTGTTTGGTGGGCGAGTCAGTCGAGCGCCAATCCCACTGGATCGTCCAGCCGAGCGGGACGACGATGCGGGCCTCACCGGCGCGATAGCCGTTGATCAGCGCCGACGGCGCCCCCGCTGGAGCAGTGACCTCGAGCGTGAGCATGGCCACATGGGCGGCGCTGTCCACCACCAGCCACGAGGGAGGATCGGTGGTGTCGCCGGCTTGCGATTCCTGGGCAACCGAGGCCTCAGCCGGGGGCTGTGCGGACGCAGGCTCGCTCGCAGCAGGCTGGCGGCGTCCGGAGCAGGCAACGACGGCGCTCAACGCCGCCGCCGCGGCAATGCAGTGAAGCGAGCGAGACAGCTGGATCATTGCGGTGCTCTGGTCCCGGGATAGAGTCGTCTGTACCTTGCCTAGCTTCGCAGGAACATAACCCAGGAGACTCGAGATGGCGGGATTGCTGTCGAGGGAACGGATCGTCGCAAAGCCGGGATACAACCGGTGGCTGGTACCGCCCGCCGCACTCGCCATTCACCTCTCTATTGGCGTGGCCTACGGATTCAGTGTCTTCTGGTTGCCGCTGAGCCGGGCCATCGGCATCACCGAGCCGGCTCCTGATGACTGGAAGATCAGCACCCTCGGCTGGATGTACACCCTCTTTTTCGTCTTCCTCGGATCGTCGGCGGCGGTGTTCGGGGCCTGGGTCGAGCGGGTGGGCCCGCGCAAGACCGGGGTCGTGGCCGCCATCTGCTGGTCGAGCGGGTTCTTCATCTCGGCGCTGGGCGTCTATCTCCACCAGATCTGGCTGCTGTGGCTCGGGTCGGGTGTCATCGGCGGCTGTGGGCTGGG
>JBKJZM010000091.1:0-17995 GCA_046715295.1 Gemmatimonadales bacterium
GTGCTGGGAGCCCGGCCCAACCAGAAGAACCGGCAGCGTGATGACGTTCAGGAAAGGCGGGAACAGCTGGTCGATGTGAGAGTGCCAGGCGGTCGGGTTACCGAGGCCGGGGTGAGAAGTAACATCAGCGTGGCGCTTCAGTACCTCGCGGCCTGGCTGGGGGGATCCGGCGCAGTGGCCATCAACAACCTCATGGAGGACGCGGCCACCGCGGAAATCTCCCGATCACAGCTGTGGCAGTGGATCCGGCACCGGGCAAAGACTGAGGATGGAAAGCCGATCACCTTGAAACGCTGTCGCACGATATTGCGGGAGGAAACCGGGACGCTCATTGCCGCAGGAGGCGACCGCGAACGACTCGGCAGCGCTGGCGAGCTGCTCGACGGCCTGTTCTCGGCAAAGACGTTTCCCGAGTTCTTGACCCTGGCGGCGTACGAGAGGCTGTAGGGCTGGGGGCGCATGCAATGCGCCTACTGGGGCGGCTGGGGTCGAACCAGCAACCTCCCGGTTAACAGCCGGGCGCTCTGCCAATTGAGCTACACCCCAAAAGTGGGAATCAAGGGATAGTGACTTTACTCGCGCCTTCCGGACGGGGCAAGGCCGAAGCGAGCGCACTTTCTTCCGAGGTGATATGCCGCCGCGGATCCACGCTCTAATACTGGCGGCGGGACAGGGCCGCCGGTTCGGTGGCGGCAAACTCCACGCGCTGCACCAGGGTCGCCCGCTGCTGTCCCACGTGCTCGACGTCGTCGCGGTCGCGCGGAAGCGCGGGCTGCTCGATGGGGGGCACGTTGTCGTTGCGGCCGACGATGAGCGCGGGCTGGCGCTCGCTCGCGCCGGCGGTCTGGGTACCGTTACCAACGATGCTCCCGCGTCAGGCCTTTCCCACTCGATCCGGCTCGGGCTAGCCGCACTCGCGATTCCGACCGTCGAAGAGGTCGGGGCGGTGCTGGTGTTTCTGGGAGATCAGCCGCTGGTTCGTCTCGATGTGGTCGAGGCACTGGTAGCCGCATGGAGACAGGGGAGAGGCCCAATCGTCCGGCCGCGCTACTCGGCTCGACCGGATGCACCAGGACATCCGGTGCTGTTGAGCCGATCGATCTGGTCGCGGGCAGACCAACTGGAGGGTGACCGGGGCTTTAGACCACTGCTCTATAACGATAGTGCCGAGACCGTTACGCTCGAGGTAAAGGGGGACAACCCCGACGTGGACACCCGAGCGGACCTGAATGCCCTCGAGGAGTTTTCGCGATGAAGCTCGAATTCTCCGGGTCGCCGGAAATTGCGGCCGCACGGGAGCGGGTCTGGCTGCACCTCATGGACCCACACTTCGTGGCGAAATCGGCACCCGGAGTCGAGTCGGTGGACGTCATCGATCCGACTCACTTCAAGGTCGTCTCGGGGTTCGGTGTGGGATCGATCAGGGTGGGGTTCACGATGGACGTCGAGCTGTCGGACATCGTCCCCCGTAGAAGCGCCCGGATGCGGATCCGGGGAAAAGCACCCGGTTCGGCCGTCGACGTGTTATCGAGCATCGAGATCCAGGACGCCGGTTCCGGCAGTGTCCGGCTCAACTGGTCGGCCACCAGTGATATCAGCGGCACGGTGGCCGGTCTCGGGGCCCGGCTGATGGAGGGAGCGGCGCGGCGGTTGACCGAGCAGTTCTGGACTGACTTCGCCCGGCGCGCGAGCCAGGAATGATCGTCATCCGAGCACGAACAACTCGAGGCTTCGGGTTCGGCCCGGGCTTACGTCGACCCGTCCCAGGTGGATGCCAGCGAGTGTCGGGATGCAGGCGTCGGCGCCGAGCTCTTCGCGCCGGTAAGTCGTCGTGAGTGCGACGACACCCATGCCGGCGGCCCGGGCCGCCTCGATACCCGCGGGGGCGTCCTCGACCACCAGGCATTCAGCGGGGACTACGCCGAGACCGGCGGCGGCCAGCAGATAGACATCGGGACTCGGTTTCCCCCGCACCACATCCTCGGCACAGATGAGAACGCCGGGGATGGGCAGACCCGCGCGCTGAAGCCGCTCGGTTGCAACGGCCCGGGTACCCGACGTGGCCACGGCCCAGCTGCCCACCGGTAGCGCCTCCAGAAGGCGCGGGGCGCCCTCCACGGGCCGCAAAACCTGGCCATCCACCTCCTCTTCGGGAACAAACGCGGCTACCTCCGCCTCGGCATCGAGGTGCGGAGCCGCCAGGCGAATGGTCTCCAGGGCGCGACGGCCGTGACATACCTGCAGGAATGGCTCCACGGGCAGACTCTTGGATGCGGCCCAGCGACGCCACTGCTGCTCCACGTATCCGGTCGAGTCGACCAGGACGCCATCGAGATCGAAAACAACCGCGCTACACTCAAAGCGTTTCATGGTAGGATCCTAGCCTGCAATTTTCGATCCGACGGTTGTAAGCTCCCTGAATGCGCGACCTCCTTATCGACTATGAGCGTTTCGTCGCCACCGGTAAGCCGTTCGGACGAGCGGTCGTCACGAGCGTCTGGGGCTCCGCGCCACGTCCGGAAGGATCCAGCATGCTGGCCACTTCGGACGGGAGGATCGCCGGCTCAGTATCCGGCGGTTGTGTGGAGAGCGCCACGGCCCTGGAGATTGAAGCAGCAATCCAGCGGAAAACCCCGAAGCTGGTGACGTTCGGCGTCAGCGATGAGCGCGCCTGGGAGGTGGGGCTCGCCTGCGGCGGCACGATCAAGGTATTTGTGGAGCCTGCCGTCAAGCCTCAGCTCCTCGAGGCGGCGCAGGGAAAAACCGGCCAGGTGATGGTGTCGGTCATCGCAGGGACGGGCCTGGGCGAAACGGTTCGGGTCCAGGAGACCGGTGAGATCGACGGCCGATTCTCGGTCGCGCTTCCGTTGGACGCGATCAGTGAGGCAGCGGTGGCTGCGTTGCGGCGGGAAGCGAGCACCAGCCGCGACGTGGAGACCAGCACGGGCCCCGTCACGTTGTTCTTCGAGGTGTTCCCTCGCCACCCGCGGCTGGTAATCTTCGGGGCCGGCCAAATCGCCGCCGCACTGGTACCGCTCGCGAAGGCGCTTGGTTACCACACGATCGTCGCAGACGGCCGCAAGGCCTTTCTTGACGCGGAACGGTTCCCTACCGCCGATGAGCTGATACTCGCCTGGCCCGAAGAGGCCTTCGAGCGCATCGGTCTGGACTCGGCCTGCTACATCTGCCTGCTTTCTCACGACCCGAAGTTCGACGAGCCCGCGCTGAAGGTAGCGCTCCGCTCTCCGGCCGCCTATGTGGGAGCCATCGGCTCCAAGAAGACGCAGGTGTCTCGGCGCGAGCGCCTTCGCGAGCTGGGGCTCAGCGACGAGGAGATTGGCCGGCTGCATGGGCCCATCGGGCTGAACCTCGGCGGCCGACAGCCGGCGGAGACTGCGTTGGCGATTCTGGCGGAGATGACGGCGGTGAGGTATGGGAAGGCTACTCGTCACACACCGGAACGCCAGTTGCACGACTTTGGTGGCGTTGAGCATTAGTGACGGGGCGCTGGGTGACCGAACCGAACCAGATGACGCAGCTCTTGCCCGGCAGCCGGGCGTGGGTGGCTTTGGCGGCCCATGACTGCCGGTCGGCTGCCAGGATCTCTACCCGGACGCCAGGCCTCCACAGGTACTGCAAAGCCAACGTCTCGGTGCGCCGGGCATAGACTCCCTGGGTGGCAAGGTACGTTTCCTGCGAGTGTACGAGATTGCGAAGGTCGGCCTTCATGAGTGTCCTGGGGTTCAACGCCTCCAGGACGCTACCAGTATCAGCAGGAGCTTCGGCCGGCTTTGGCGCGGGCGCCGGACTGGAGACGACCGCTTCCGGGGGACGAGACGAGTCGTCGCATACTGGAACCCCCTCCCGCCCCTGCCGCACGTATTTGAGAGTGGTGGGCGGCGCGTGAACTTGACCCACAAAAACAACGCAGTCCCTGTCCGCTAAGCCGGAGTGCGACCCGCTCGCGGCCCACCCGTCCCGCGTCACCCACAGGATGCGGACCGTGGTGCTCTTCTCCGGGGTGAAGCCGATCACCGAGAGATCACCACTGTAGGCACCGTTCTCGGCGAAGAAGTTCTCCTGTGCGGCCACCAGTCGGCGGAGGCCCTTGCGCACCCGGGCAAAGCTCTCGGTGGTGGATTCTCCACCCTTTTGGCCCGGCCGATTCCCGGAAGACTTGGACGGCTGGGCTGGTTCCGGGACGGTATCACTGGCGACGTCTGCAGTGCCCCGCGGCAGTGACCAATCGCTACAGCCGGACGCCACCATCGGCATGGCCAGCAGCAGCCCGCACCAGACCGACACTCTACACATCCGAACCTCCGGCGGGATCAGTCGCGCCGTCCTCGCCCGGCTCAACCATCGTCGGCGATTGGGCCGCACCCTTCGGCCAGCGTGATGTCATCGAGATGGGAGTGTGCGGTGAATGGGTAGCGGTGATGGATTAGATGATTCGGCCAGATCGAAGTCCTCCCGCTCGAGCTCGCGGGTAATCGGTCCCCCCAACTTGGTCAGAGGCGGGATCTCGCTCCATCCCGCCGCCTCCAGCACATCGGCCGTGAGCCGGTTCACCGCGTCGGCTTCCGCAGGGCCACGTGCATTTGACGCGCCCAGATCGAGCCAGGACAGCGCCTCGGCGAAAGCATACCGCTCGACTGCACCCTCGCTGGCCACAAGCGCAAACCGGTAGGCGAGAGCGGGCTCCTCACCACGGTCGGCATGTCGAGCGATCTCGCGCGCAGCCTCCCTGGCGTCCTCCGGCGAGGTCAACCGCTCGAGCGCGAGCGCCAGGGTCCGGTGCACCTCCCGCCGGCGGAGGGCGGTGAGCCCGTCTCTCACCACCTGCGCGATGACCGGATGGGCGCAGCGATACACTCCTCCCTCCTCTACAATCAGCCGTCGATCGACCAGGGCGTCGCCCACGGCCGCGGCATGCAGCCGGGAAATGCCGTGGACGTGAGAGAGCACCTCGGTGCGACAGCCGGCACCCGCTACGGCGACAGTGATGAGCACTTCGTTCAGTTGCTCGGGCAGCCGCGCGATGCGCTCGGCGATCACGTCGTGAACCGTCTGGGAGACCGGAAACTCCCGTCCGCCGGTCACCGCCCCCGATAATGCGGTCCACTCGCCACTCTCCTCATCCACGGCAAGAAGGCCCTGCGCAAACATGGTCTTCAGTAGCTCGATGGCGTAGAATGGATTTCCGGCGGTGACGCCGAAGATCCGGTGGGCAAACCGCCGCGCGCCCGTGGGAGTACTGAGGTGACCCATTTCCCGGATCATGCCCCAAAGCTCCTCCTCCGTCAGCGGCCCCAGTGTCACCACATTCGCATGAGCCTTGGCCCGCAGTACGCGGCAAAGACGCGCGGCGGGGGCGTCACGCTCGAGCTCGCCCAGGCTCAGGGTTCCGAGCCAGAAGACGGGAGCCTGCTCTGTTCGCCGAGTCAGAAAACGGATCAGGTTGCAGCTGTCGCTGTCACACCATTGAAGGTCATCCAGCGAAACCACCAGCGGCCGCTCGGCTGCCAGCGCCAGCATCAGCTGGGCGACTCCCTCGAAGAGGCGCCACCCCTCCGTGGAATTGGGTGGTGTTCCCGGCTCGGCCAGCGCCGGGAACCGTTGCTTCAGCTCCGGTAGGAGCCGGGTGACCTCGGTGAGCCACTCGGGCGCCGTGCCGGCCAACCCCGAAGCGCCGATGGCGTCCCGCAACACCTCGACCACTGGCTCATACGGGATCCCAGGCGTGACATCGTACCCGTGGCCCCGCAGAACGCTGCCCCCCTGGGCCACAACCCAGCGCAGGAATTCCTCCGCCAGGCGCGATTTTCCGACGCCGGCCTCGCCCTGAATGAGCACGATTTGACCGGAGCCCCGGTTCACCGCCTTCCACGCCTTCACCAGGGCGGCCCATTCGTCTTCGCGGCCGATCAGGCTGGACTCGAAGGACGGGGAGCGGGCATACCATTCGTCGGTGACCGGCCGTGCGGCCAGTGGTGTGGCATCCGATTCCACTCGACGCACCAGGTTCAGCAGGGTCCTGCTGGGCTCGCAACCCGTCTCCCGGGTCAGCGTCGCACGGTACTCTGTGAAGCGCGCGATCGCCGCGCCTCGATCGCCGGACAGGTATCGCGCCTCCACCGCAAGCCGGACCGCCTCATCCGATAACGGGTCACACTTGAGCCAGCGCTCGGCCAGATCGATGGTCTCACGCCAGCGCCACTGACCCATCGCCTCGCGGGCCAGAGTCCCCAGGGCGTTGCCATACTGCTGGAGAAGCGCCCTTCGTGTCGCGGAGACCCACTCGTCGAATTGGGGGGCGTGCCGCACCGAGAATCCGGCGAGGAACCGGGGAATGTCGGTTGTCAGCGCGCGCTGAGGTTCCTGGAGAGCGAGCCTGCAGAAATCGCGGACGTCACATTGGATTGACTCAGTTAGCGCGACGACCGTGCGATCGCTGCGGACGATATCCCCTAGCGCGTCGCGGAGGTGCTTGAGGGCCTGCCGAAGGGAGGCGCGGGCTTCCGGTTCCAGTGATTCGCCCCAGAGAAGGCCCGCCAGCTCCTCCCTGCTGTGGGGGCCAGGCTCGAGTACAAGGTAGGTCAGGAGGGCGAGCATCTTGGCGCCCGGCGGAGGCACGACCGTGCCCCCGTCCGGAAGCGTGACGGACGGCGGACCGACTAGTGTCAGGGCGAAACTCGCCACAGGACGACCTTGTTACCGGAAGGTCACAACCTACCGGGGATTCACGGACTGGCAAGAGGCTTTTCACGCTGGGTTCACGGGGGCCGCCCAGATTGTCCCCCAGTTCTTCATACCAAACCAACCCGAACAGGGAGCACGCCATGGCCAGCTCTGAAACCTTCCGGATGACGCTTACCCCCGAGCAGAAGGAGCAGGTCCGCAAGAGCACAGGGAAAGAAGCAGAGGCGATTGAGCTGTCGGTCGAGGAGTTGGAAGAGCGGATCGCGCCGGGAACGGCTAGACCCAGGTAGTCGTAATTCACGATTTTTTCACGGTAGGGCGCGAGTTTGCTACCGACTCGCCACACCGCCGCCACGTCACTACACCGACAGGAGAGGCTATGTCGAATCCCAAGGAGCAGTTTCGGATCAAACTGACCGAAGAGCAGAAGTCACAGGTTCGGAACGCGACCGGGAAGGACGCTGAGGCCGTAGAGCTTTCAGTGGAAGAGCTCGAGGAGCGGATCGCGCCAGCGACGGTCGTTCCGAGGTAGGCCCAACACTAGTCGTTCGCCCCAGCTCGATGGTTCCACACTCGGATTCCGGGCCCCTATCGGGACCCGGAATCCGAGCGTATACATGCATTAAACCCCCGCTTCCCGGGGAAAGCCTCCTTTACTAGCCCCATGCCAGAAATTTTGAGTGCCTCGGCCGCGTCGGTAGAGGATCTGCGCGAGGAAGTGGAGCGCCTCAGGCTGATCCACACCATCGGCCTGGAGTTCAGCGCATCCCTTGATTTCGACGAGCTCCTGCCTCGGGTGTTCCAGCGGGTGCTCGCCGCCCTGGGTGCCGAGGGCGGATCGCTCTGGATCGCGGAGGGGGACGTCCTGCGCTGCCGGCTGGCCGAAGGTGGCGCCGGCCAGAAGCTGGTCGGGGCTCTCGTACCAGTGGGTACCGGGTTCATCGGAGACGTAGCTCAGCGCCCGAGGACCACCATCGTCACCCGGGCGGTTGAAGACCCCCGCTACCAGCCCAGGGTGGATTCAGCGGAGATGCTGGCCACCACGGTAATGGCCACAGCGATGGTGGCGGGCGGTGTCACCGTCGGTGCGATCCAGATCTCCAACAAGCTCACCGGGGACGGAGTCTTCGAGGAGCGGGATCGTGAACTGCTCGAAGGCCTGGCATCCAGCGCCGCCGCCGCTCTCCGCAACGCCCAACTGCATACCGTCGAGAAGCGAGCCCGCGATCTCGCTCTTTTACTCGAGATCAGCCGCGAGATCACGGCGACGCTCGACCTGGACCGGGTTCTCCGATCGGTGGTCAACCTGGCCTCCAAGGCCTTCACCTTTGACCGCGGCGCGGTGGGCTTGTACGAGAAGGGTCAGTGTGAGATCCGGGCGGTGGCCGGCCAGGAGAAGGTCGACCCCAAGGATCCCAAGCTCCAGGATCTGATCGCTCGGGCATCCTGGGCTGCGGGCCGCGGCGAGCAGCTCTACCTCTGCGACCGGACCGACCCCGGCTCGGATGCGGAGCGCATGTTCGTCACCATCTTCGGCGCGGACCTCGAGGCCGATGGCGTCGAGAGTGGCCTCTATCTGTCTCTCAAGGACGAGGCTGGAGTGCTCGGTGTGCTGGTATTCGAGGCCGGCAAGCCCGAGTTCGCATCCCCGGTCCAGTTGGAAGTGGCCGCAATCCTGGCCAACCAGACCGCTGTAGCCCTGCGGAACGCCCAGCTGTACCACCAGGTCCCCATGGTGGATGCGCTCGGTGCCATTGCGGCAAGGAAGCGGCAGCTCCTGGCCCTGCCGCGCGGGAAGCTGCAGCTCTACGGCGGTGTCGCACTCGCCCTCATCGCGGCGGCGTTCTTCATTCGGTGGCCCCTTCGGGTTGTGGGCAACGAGCCGGTCTTCCGGCCGACGGCGCTGGCGCCGGTTCGGGCCCTGGTTCCTGGCGTGGTTGAGCGGATGCTGGTACGGGAGGGGGCCCCGGTCGAGCGCGGTGCTCCGCTGGCATCGCTCCGCTCCACCCGCCTGGCAAGTGATCGGGCCGCCACGGCCGCAGCCGTTGCCACCGCGAACCGGCAGGCGGAGGTAGCCGCGAGCCGCAGCGATCCCGCCGAGGAGCGACTGCACCGAATTCGGGGCGACGCGCTGCGCCAGGAGCTCGCACTGCTGGACGAGGAGGTCGGCCTTACGATGCTGCGGGCGCCGGTCGCCGGCACCGTGCTGACACCTCACCTGCAAGAGCGCGTTGGCGCTTCTCTGGAAGAGGGCGATCTCCTGCTGACCCTGGGACGCACCGACTCCCTCGAGCTCGAATTCGGGGTCGATCAGCGCGATGTGAGCAGAGTTCGGGCGGGGCAGCACGTCCGCTTTCGCGTCGATGCTCTGCCGCAGCGCACCTTCTCCGGCACGGTCAGCTCGGTCGGACAGCTTCCCACCGACAGCGGCCCACTGGTCCGCTACCCGGTTCGCGCCTCCGTCACCAACGGAGATGGTCTCCTCAAACCTCAGATGGCGGCACACGCCCGGGTACTTACCGAGCCGGCCAGCGCGATTACTCGGCTGGTGCGGGCCCCCGCGCGCTGGCTCCGACTGTTCTGGTGGAAAATATGGGGCTGAGAAACGGATTTCTTGTTCTGGCGTTGATTCAGGCCTGCAGCGGGCGTTCCGGCCCCGGGGCGGACGGGCCGGCGACCGAAACCGGCTCCGTTGCGGGAGCATCGGAGGCCTCGATTGCCTCGGCTGACACGGTAACGGTGGAGGTTCCGCTATCGCTTCCCTCGCAACTCTACGTGGAGCACGATGCCACGATTTATGCGCGCTCTACCGGCGTGGTGGAGTCGATCATGGCGGACCTCGGGAGCCGCGTTTCTGCCGGCCAGTTCCTGGCTCGGATGGAGAGCGCCGATCAGCGCATCGCACTCGCGCAGGCGGAAGAGAAGTTTGCCAATAGCAAGCAGTCCGCAGAACGACAGCGGGCGCTGAAGGCCGCAGGCATAGTCACGGTGGCAGATTCGGAGCGAGTTGAGTTCGAGCACCGTGAAGCCGCGCTTCGGCTCCGTCAGGCAGAACGGGATCTCGAGCTGACTCGGATCGTCGCTCCGTTCGCCGGGGTGGTTACCGGACGCCGGGCTCGCCTCCACAGCCTGGTGAGCGCGGGGGACACCCTGTTTCGTATTACCGCGCTTGGGCCGGTGCTCGCGGCGGTGCATGTGCCCGAATCGACAGCGGGCGGCCTCCGGATTGGAGCGGGCGCGGAGGTTGTCGGCCATGGCGGGGCCACCGCCCAGGCTCGGATCATTCGAGCCTCACCGATGATGGATGCCGCCAGCGGCACTCGGGAGATCGTTCTTCAATTGGCCGGCGGCCACCGGCTCACGCCGGGCAGCAGCGTCACGGTGCGGCTTGGCTCGGAACCTCGGCATGTGCTCACAATCCCCAGGACGGCAGTAGACGGTGAGGGCTACGCCCTTGTGTGGTCGGGCGACCGCACCACGCTCCGGGCGCTGACCCTGGGCAGCGAGGTGCCGGGCGACAGAGTCGAAGTCGTCAGCGGTCTCGCGCCGGGCGAAAAGGTCATCCGGTCGCGGCAGTGAGTCGCTGCGCGAAGCTCCGTCCGGACCTCGTGCTGGTGGAGCAGACCTACCGGGGCGAGCAGAGCTACATCGTGAAGGACCCCCAGTCGCGCAAGTACTACCGGTTTCGTCCCGTCGAAATCATGGTCATGCAGACCCTCGACGGTACACACACACCCGTTGAAGCGGCCGCGGCCCTGGCCGAGGACGGGATCAGAGTCTCGCCCGCTGGAGTGGAGACGTTCACCGCCAAGCTGACCGGGATGGGACTGTGTGAGCGCACATTGGGAGAGCGCTCGGTGCTGCAGATGGAACGGCTCCGGGCCGATCGGACGCGGCGGCTCAGCCGGGGGGCCCCCCAGGGTGACTTGATGCGAATCCGCTGGTCGGTGGGAGACCCCGACGCGCTGTTCGACCGCTGGCTACCGCGGTTGCGCTTCTTCTTCACCCGCACCTTCCTAGTCGTATCGGTCGCGCTCTTCGCCGTGTATTTGCTGGTGCTTGGAGTCAAGTGGGGGGAGTTCTCCCAGGCGCTGGCCGATCTGTACACTTTCAATGTGGGCCTCGAGTCCTTCGCGGTTCTATGGCTGACCGGTACCGTGATCATCGTCATCCACGAGCTGGGCCACGGCCTGACCTGCAAGTTCTTCGGGGGGCAGGTCCACGAAATCGGTGCGATGCTCATCTACTTCGAGCCGGCTTTCTACTGTAATGTGAACGACGCCTGGACCTTCCCCGAGCTCCGGGCCCGGCTGTGGGTGACCGCAGCCGGTTCCTGGATTCAACTGGTCATTGCCAGTCTGGCCGCGGTGGTGTGGTGGGCAGCCACGCCCGGAACGATGGTGTCCGAGGTGGCGTTTGCGGCCGTACTCATCGGTGGGATCACCACCGTATTCATGAACGCGAACCCGCTGATCCCGCTGGACGGCTATTACGCGCTGAGCGACTACCTCGAGGTTCCCAACCTGCGACAGCGGGCGTTCGCGCACCTGAGCTGGCTCCTCAAGACCCGGCTGCTGGGTCTCGACCTTCCCATGCCGTCAGCCGATGCACGGGAGCAGCGAGTCTTCCTGATCTATGCCGCACTTGCCTCGGCTTACATCGGACTCATTCTCTCGTTTTTCGCCGCCACCGTGTTCGGCTGGCTTACCCGATGGCTGGGGTCCGTCGGGCTGGTGATCTTCCTGGTCGGCCTCTTCGCACTGCTGCGCGAGCCGCTTCGGGCGGGGCTCCGGACGGCCGGGATGGCCATCCGGCAGCACCGCGCGGCCTGGAGCAAGGGACCCTGGCGGACCCGGCTCGGTGTCGCGGTGCCGGCACTCGTCGTCCTCGGCGCCCTCCTTCCCTGCCCCATCACGGTTACGGGCCCGTTCGTGACGGCCCCGATGCTCTCCATGCCACTCGCGGCACCGGACAGCGGGATCATCCAGAGGGTACAGGTGCGAGAGGGTACCCGGGTGTCCGCCGGAGCTCCGCTGGTTCAGATCCGTAACCTCCGGCTGGAGCGAGAGCTCATAGCCAGCCGGAGAATCAGCGACTCCCTGGCCGCCCGCTGGGCGCAGGCTCGCAGTCACAGCCGCTTCGCCGAAGCCGCCGGAATCGATGCGGAGCGGTCCAGTGAGGCTGCGCGGCTGGCCGGCCTCCGCCAGAGGGTCGAAGCCCTCCGGATCCGGGCTCTCGGAGGGGGTATCGTCACCACCAGCCGACCGGAGGAGCTGGTCGGCCGCTGGGTGGCAAGCGGCGCACCCGTGATCGAGCTGGGTGAGGTCGACTCCGTGGAGGTCCGGATCGCGTTGCAAGGAGCGGGAGGCACTCTCATCCGGCCAGGGGCAACGACCAGCCTATTGCCGGATGCCACGCTTGCTGCCCCCGTAAACGGCGTAATTACAGCCATATCCCCAACCGCCTCGACCGGCGCTATCGAGGCACGGCTCCGCCTTCCCAGCCACGGCAGGTGGCGTCCCGGCATGACCGGCAGAGCGAGCGTTACGGTGCGGAATTCCAACGTCTGGGGCGCGCTCTGGTGGCGCTTCCGCCGGGGCATTCGTACCGACATCCTCCTGTAGGGATGCCTTCAGCTTGCGAACCGGGAGGTAGTTCGCGACCATTGAATCATCCCTTCAACGGAGGCGCTCATCCGGCGCGACATGCTGGCACTGGTGCGCCAGGCCTTTACCGGGCGGTACGAGGTCGATCGCGAGATCGGCAAGGGCGGGAATGCCCGCATATTCCTGGCCCGGGACCCGAGCGGCCAGACCGTGGCCCTGAAGATCCTCCATCCGGAGCTGCTGGTCAGCGTCGCGGCCGACCGCTTCCTCCGCGAGATCCAGATTGCCTCCCGACTGGACAATCCGCACATCGCGAAGATTCTCGACTCCGGTGAGCGGGAGTGGCTGGTCTACTATGTCATGAGTTTTGTCGATGGAGCTACGCTCCGGGAACGCCTGGATACCCTGCGGTGCCTGCCGATCGCGGAGACGCTGAGACTCGCCTGTGACGTGCTGGAGGCTCTGGATCATGCCCACGGCCACGGGATCATCCATCGCGACGTGAAGCCCGCCAACATCGTGCTCTCCTCCGAAGGGGCGGTGCTGCTCGACTTCGGCATTGCCAGAGCGGTTATCGCGTCCGGAAGCGACCAGCTCACCCGGTCGGGGATAGCGGTGGGGACCTCCACCTACATGAGCCCGGAACAGATAACGGCGCTGGCCGACATCGACCACCGCAGCGACCTCTACTCGCTCGGTTGCGTGCTCTATGAGTGCCTTGCCGGGGAACCCCCGTTTGTGCACCGCAATGAAGCCGTTGTGCTCCAGCTTCACCTCACCCAACCTGCCCCTGAGGTCCGGAAGCTCCGCAGCGACACCCCGGCCGAGCTCGCCGCTGGGATTTCGAGAGCCCTGGCCAAGAGTCCCAAGGACCGCTGGAAGTCCGCCGCGGCAATGCGGGAAGCCCTGGCGGGCGTAACGGTATAGGTTCCTCCGATTCGCCCGCCGCTAGCCGACCCTCCTGCGTCCCCATATCTTGCAGACAGTTAGCTCCCCACCGTTAAGGCAGCCTCCGTGATCGATCCGCTCGACTCGCTACGAGCCGCACTTCAGGAGCGGTATGCTGTAGAGCGCCTGATCGGGCAGGGCGGCATGGCCACGGTATACCTGGCCATGGACACCCGGCACGACCGGCGGGTGGCGATCAAGGTTCTCCGGCCCGAGCTCGCCGCCTCATTGGGCGCCGATCGATTTCTCCGCGAAATCAGGGTTGCTGCGAAGCTCCAGCACCCGAACATTCTGGGCCTGTACGACTCGGGCGAGGCCGCCGGGTTCCTCTATTACGTCATGCCCTTCGTCGAGGGCGAGTCGCTGAGAGCACGGATGGACCGGGAGGCACAGCTTCCCCTCCCGGATGCCATCCAGTTGACCTGCGAGATCGCGGACGCGCTCCAATGCGCCCATTCGCACCACATCATCCATCGCGACATCAAGCCGGAGAACGTCCTCATCCAGGAGGGTCACGCGCTGGTGGCCGATTTCGGCATCGCGCGCGCAGTGAGCCAGGCGGGAGGGGATAAGCTCACCGAGACAGGAATGGCCGTGGGCACGCCGCACTACATGAGCCCGGAGCAGGCTCACGGAGGAGAGCACGTGGACGGCCGGGCCGATCAGTACAGCCTAGGCTGCATGCTGTACGAGATGCTGGTCGGAGAGCCGCCGTTCAAGGGTCCGAACGCCATGGCGATCCTGGCCCGGCACTCCATGGAGACCGTCCCCAGTCTGCAGGTCGTCCGGCACTCGATTCCTGACGAGCTGGAGGATGCCGTGATGCGGGCGCTGGAAAAGACTCCGGCCGACCGGTTCCCCAGTGTCCGGGAGTTCGCCGAGGCACTCTCCCAGATGGACCTCGGCCCGACGGCTCGCCGAACCTCCCGCGCGATGCAGGCGGTCCGAAGAACAACTCCGCGTGCCCTCATGGCGCCGCAAGGTGGTGGCCGGAGGAATGTCCGCTTCTGGGCGGTGTCGCTCGCCGGACTCGCTGTCCTCGCCGGTACCGGGTGGGGCGCCTGGCAACTCACACACCGAACGGGCGGCGCACCCGCTTCGGGTATCGGCGGGCTCGATCCCCATCGCATCGCGGTGCTCTACTTCCAGGGGACCGGGGCCGGGGATTCGCTCGGCTATCTGGCGGACGGCCTCACCGAGGGGCTGATCCGGGAGCTGAATCAAGTCCAGGGTCTGGACGTCATCTCCAAGGGCGGTGTGGCCCCATTCAGAGGAGACAGTATCCCTCGCGATAGTGTCGCCCGTGCTCTGAAGGCGGGAACGCTGGTGACCGGAGAGCTGGAGCAGAAGGCTGGGCGTCTGCGGACCACTATCCGGTTGGTGGACGGGGGAAGCGGCGCCGACTTCGAGCGGGCGAGCTTCGAGCAGCCGGCGGGGAACCTGCTGGCGGTTCAAGACACCCTGGCGCAGAAGGTGGCGAGCCTGATCCGGGGGCGCCTGGGCCAAGAGATTCGGCTCCGGGAACAGCGTGGAAGGACGCGCAACGTCGAGGCATGGGCGCTGGTGCAACGCGCGGCCCGACACCAGAAGGCGGCCGAAGAGTCAGCCGAAAAGGGCGATACCATCGGGCTCGACCGCGAGTTCCGAACCGCCGATTCTCTGCTGGCCGGGGCTGAGAAGCTCGATCCCAACTGGCCCGAGCCGATCGTCGGGCGGGCGCAGATTGCGTATCGGCGGTCCCGGTTGGCGGGTGATGACCCGATCAAGGCCGGGCGCTGGAGCGAGATTGGGCTGAAGCACGCCGATCGAGCGCTGAAGCTGGGATCGGAGAACCCGGACGCCCTGGAGCTGCGAGGGAATCTTCGTTACTGGCGCTGGCTGTTGGGGCTCGCTCCCGACCCGGCGCAGGCTCGGGCACTCTTGAAGAGCGCTCAGGAGGATCTCGAGGCTGCCGTCAAGATCGCTCCTTCCCAGGCAGGCGCTTGGAGTACCCTGTCCCATCTCTATAACCAGACCGGCGACCAGGTCGACATCAAGCTCGCAGCCCGGCGGGCATACGAGGAGGATGCCTACCTCAGCAACGCGGACGTCATCCTCTCGCGTCTCTTTTACTCGTCGTACGATCTGGGGCAGTTCCCCGATGCTGCGCGCTGGTGCGACGAGGGAGGGCGGCGGTTCCCGGAGAATGACAAGTTCGTGGAATGCCAGCTTTGGCTGATGACCACGAAAGGCGCCGAGCCCGACGTCCCCCGCGCCTGGCGGCTGGCTGACACCCTGATCCAGCGCGCCCCGGAGAGTAAACGGGAATTCCAGCGGCTGAATTCCCAGATGATCGTGGCCGCGATACTGGCCCGGGCCGGGCTCAAGGACAGTGCCCGGCACGTCGCAGTCCGATCCCGAAGCACCCCCGAGCTCGACCCAACCCGGGACATCGAGCTGTTCGGAGCCTTCGCGTACACCCTGATGGGGGACAAGGTTGAGGCGCTCAAGTCCCTTAAGACCTATCTGGCGGCAAATCCGGAGCGCCGGGCGATTCTGGCGGAGGACGCGGGGTGGTGGTTTCGGAGCCTCCAGGAGGATCCCCGGTTCAAGAAGCTGGTGGGCGTCAAGCAGTGACCCAGTGACGGGGACGCCACACTTGCGGCAAGATGTACCGCGATGTACATAAGCTGGGCAGTATTCTCTGATAAATCCTCAAAAACCGCTCGTTGTCGGTCCCCTCGTTGGGGGAACACGGCCCAGTCTGGGCTGGGCCGCGGGCTTCACCAGTAACCAGTAGGATCCGACATGCGTCGCCTTGCCCTGACGACGGCTGTGGCAGTGGGCCTCTTCGCGCTCGCCTGTACCGATGACCGGCAAGAAGGACCCACGGAGCCTGCCAGCCTAGCGCCAACTGCCAAGTCGCCCTGCCCGAGCAGTGACCCGATTCAATCCCAGATCTGCGCCCTCTTCCCACCGACGGACAACCTGAAATCAGCCAGCGACTTCTACAACAACATCCAAACAAAGGTGCGGCAGGGCCGGGAGCGGGAAGCCCAGGCCAGGGCAGTGGATCTGGTGAACTTCACGTTCAAGCAATTTTACGCGGGCAAGCTGCTGGACCCACCAGGTTCCTTAACCACAGCGGGAGGTGTCGTCCTGCTGACCTGCGACGTGCTCGACTATGTCGGGTCAGGTTGGGCAGATTGCGACGCTGATCTCGAGACCGGCCTGACCCCCACCACGTCGCCTCATTCTACCATTCAGATATGCGGCCCGGCCGGATGTCTGGTCCGCCCTGAGGACAAACACAGCGGGGTGAGCGTACCGCCAGGCGCATGCCCGAGTCTCTGCATTATCTCGGTCGACCCAATACAAGCAACGACCCCACGGGAGGGGCCGCTTCAGACGGATCTCGACCAGTATCTCCTGTTCCGTGAGTTCAAGCTGTTCGCGTCCTTCACTGAGTTCAGCGTGCCGGTCATAGTGGGAATCTGCCATCTCGATCCCGGCGATGGGGACTTTGCACCGCTGGACGCCGCGACGGAGCAACGGCTGCGGCTGGCCCATCCCCATCCTTTTCTTGCCGAGCAAATAGAGATACTGAACAAGGTCGCAGCACCGTTCCTGGATTGCTCGGATTTCGACTCCGCAGACGAAGAAGTCCCCTCGTTTGAAGAGGAGGGCGGCACTTTCTTGCAAGGCCGGCTCGGGTCAGCAGGCCGGGCTCTCGGACGGGCACTCGTTCCTATCCTCGAGGGACTTCTGCCAGAGCCGGCCGAGGCCTCGATGGTGGGCGGCTGCTGCCTTGGCGGAGCGACCACTAAGTTCAGCCCATTTGCCGCGGTGGACCCGTTCAGCGGGTCAGACATCCTGTCCGGGGTGAATTCGTCTGATGACGGTCTGTCCCTCATCAATTCCCAGACCGGCGCGGTGTCGTTCGTCGGCCGGCTGGATCCCAATACCAACCTGTATACGACCCCCGTGGCAATGGGCGTGCGGCCATCCGACGGAGAGATCTTTGTGTGGAACAACTCCGGTGACGGCACCAGCGCCAGCGCGGAAACCGGTGTATTGCTGACGGTAGATCCAGGCACCGGGCAGGGCACGCCGGTGAACAGCAGCACTCCTTCCCAGGGATCATTGGGCGCGCTCGCCTTCTCACCGAGTGGTGCGCTCTACGGCTTCGCTGACCGAGTGGTGACACCCGAAGAGGGATCACCTTATCTGGTCTCTGATCTCGTATCCGTAAGCCCTTCCACAGGCGTGAAGACCTTGATCGCCCAGCTCAGCGAAGAGCTTCGGATCGGCGGAGCGGACTTGAGTTGCGGCGGCACTCTGTACGGAGTGGAGCTCTCAACCGGTTCTGAGCGGCTAGTAACGGTAGATGTCACTACCGGTACGGTCACGGTGATTGGGACTCTCAGCCCGGGCATAAGTGTCATTGGATCGATCGTTTTCGACCAGTTCGGTACCCTCATTGGAAGCGCCGGAGGAACACTATTCGATATAAACCCGACCACCGGTGCGGTTTCCAACGTGCGATCGGTTGCTGGGGGCTCCTCGCCCCAGGGGTTGGGGGCGACGAGGACGTGTTTTGGGCCTAGCTAGTATCTTGTGCATTGACTCACCCGATAACGCAGATGAGGGCGGCCCAAGCAGGGCCGCCCTTCTGTCATCTCATCAGATTGCTGGCCCGCTTCGACCGCACCGTCTATCTTCGAGCGTTCCCCACTCGCCATCCTGAGGCAGTTCCGTGA
>JBKJZM010000092.1:0-13871 GCA_046715295.1 Gemmatimonadales bacterium
ATCTCATCGTACCCGTGCGCGATATCAGCGGTGCGATCGGTCGAACCGTCACTGACGACGATGATATCGACGGCAGAGAGATTTGCCGCCGCGCAGATACTCGAGCGCGCCGCCAGGGTGCGCTCGATGATGGCAGCGATGGCAGCTTCTTCATTGTACGCCGGGATGACGATGGATAAATCGGGCGTAAGGGCCATGCGGCCTTTGTAAAGTCATGTGTTATCGGTGTATACCACCTGACTCATCACGGAGTAACCCAAACAAACCCAACACTGGGACGGTGAGAGCCCACGAGCATAACATGCACCAGAATTGAGCTAACCGCCAGTTCCGTGCGGCTCCGATCCACAAAGCCTATTATGCTTGATAGTCGGCTACGATCTTAAGGCACCTTTCACCTCGATCTCACCGCGCAGGGCGTCTTCTCCTATCGTTCCGGATTGGAGCGGCGAGTGAGCTCCCAGAAGCACGATCATCCATGCCAGCAAATAGCAGGGGATCGCAGCGGCCACCAAGCCGCGGCTGCCCAGCAGCAAGCCGCCGAGTGCACCCGCGACGGATCCCAGAACACTGAACGCGCCGTTGAGGGCCCAGGCCTCAGTTACCGCTACGTCGCTACGCGCGAACAAGCGAATGCCCGTCGGAAAGGCAACGCCCAGCGCGAGACCGGTGAGCCCGGCCACTCCGCCGCACGCCACAGCGGCGGCTGATAAGGAGGAGAGCCGGCTCAGTTCCCCAACCTGGCCGAACACGATGATCAAGCTGCCGAGAACGACTGGGGGCACCGCCAATAACCAACCGGGGATATCGCGCAACCGTCCGGCCCCCGCGAGTGCGCTCCCCAGCCCAGTCCCGAGCAGCATGGTCGCGATCACCAGCGAGAGCGTGGTGACCGGGTGCCCGAGGATCAGCGAGAGGCGTTGGAGGAGTGCGAGCTGAACGGCCATGTAGCCTGCCCCCAAGAGAGCGAAATACACCCGTCCGTGCGCCGGCAGTCGGAGGCCATGGCCAGACCGCCCCCGGATGGCGACAGTCGTGAGGACAACAGCGACGGCCACTGCCAGGAGTACCGCGATGAGAAGGATTCGCACGCCATTCACCGTGATGGCGCTGACGAATCCGAAATCTGCTGTGCGGAAGCGGAGCACATCGGCAGGTCGGAGTTGCAGAAAGAAGAACGGTCGCTCATCCGTCGGTGGGTCGATCGCCCAGACGCTGGCGTTGACGTACACCTGACGACTCTCCGGTGTGAGCAGAGCGGCCCACGACGTCGAAGAGACGGGTGGTTGCCCAGGCCAGACGAGGAGCTTCCCGCCTCGGCTCTCGGCGTACTCTCGCAGGGCTCTCACTTCCTGATTACTGAATGCCGGCCGACTGGCCATGGTGGTGATGGTCTGGACCCGCCCGCCGGCGAGGGGATCCTCCAGGTCCGTTGGGAGGGCAACCGCTACCAGGTGCTGGTTGGCAGGCCGCCCTTCGGCCTCGAGCGCTTCGGCAGCCAAGGCCACGAGACGCTGAGCTTCGGCCGGTGCCGCCGGCAAGTACCACCGCGTGGTGACCAATACTCCACGCGGGGTGAGCCGGGCGAGAAACAATCGCCAGGCCTCGACGGTATAGATCCCATTCTCGGCGAGCACGAAGCCACCTGCGGCAGTGGCTGCCCAAGTATCGATGAGGTTGGCCCGAATGACATCGTACTGTTCTCGCCGGTGCTGCAGGGCATGGCGAGCCTCGTCGTGGATGAGGTGAACCTCTGGCCGATGCGCCAGCGTGACATAGCCATCCATCCCATCTCGAAGCAGCTCGACGATCCGGCCGTTCAGTTCGAAGCCATCTATCCGGGTGGCCCCCGCGGCAAGAGCCGGCAGGATGTCTGGGCCACCGCCGACACCGATGATTGCCACGCGCTTCGGGGAGCGACCGAGCAGGTACGACGGATCTTCATAGGCGCGGCTCGCCTCTGCCGGTGGGCTCTGGGTCTGCGCACTGGGCACGTGCGGAATGATTGAAGCGGCCGTCTTGTCGATCACCAGCACCCGCTGGTCCGGCGACCAGTCGCTCACCCGGACGCGGCTGTGGGCATTCCATCGCTCGAGCACATAGGCGCCCGCCCACGGGTCCCTGAGCGGCAGGAGCGGTCCGTCCTGAGTGGCCGCGAAGACGAGCGCCGTCGCGAGCACGACGGCCGAGGCAGCCGGCAGGAACCGCGATCGCGGGGGACTGAGGACTACATCCACGGCGATCGCCACCAGGGCGGGTACCGCGAGCACCAGTGGACCCTGCACTCGTGCCAGCAACGGGATGGCCAACAGCGCCGCGGCGGCGCTGGTAACCAGGTCGATTGCGTACAGACGATGGATGCGCGCGCGCCCCAGCGCCATCGCAATGGCGAGCGCCTTACCCAGGAGGTAGAGCGGCACGGCGCTCACCATGGCGCCTCCCACCGCGACCGAGACCGATTCGTTACCAGGTGATGCCAGCACGAGGAGAATGACAAGTCCAAGGAGCGCGATGGCCGCCCGTCGCAGCAGCTCGCGCAGGTGTCGCATCACGGCCGGTACGTCATCCATTTGACGGCGGGAGGCGCTGATGCCCCCGGCGGCAAGCCCGAAGAGGGCCAGCGCTACGGCGAGGAAGCTGTAGTGGTAGTAGAGGAGCACCGAGAACAGGCGGGTAAGGGCGATCTCAACCAGGATCACGGCCGCCGCCGTGCCGGCAACCACCCAAGGAAGTACCCGGTCGACAGCCTGGCGTGAGCCGGTGGACCGCACATCACTCATCGTGATCTCCTATGGCCACCGAAAGACGCTGAAGACGTTCGAGAAATCGTCCGTCCACAGGGTTATCCCCTCTCGAACACGCAGAGGGCGCCATCGCTTGTCACCCTCCAAAGTGCCCAGAAGGGAGACGCGCGAAGCCACAGCCGCCCAAATGGACGGGTCCCCGCCGGATTCGAGAAGCTCCCGGGTGCGGCCGGTATTCTCCCGGATAAGGCCGGCGATGCCCGCTGCCTGAACCAGCCGGCCGAGGACGGGTTCGAGGTCGAGATAGCGATTGCTCAAATGGAGGACGAGAACACCCTTCTCCGAGAGCTTACTACGGTAGACGGACAGCGCCTCGTGTGTCAGGAGGTGAGTTGGAATGGCATCGGAGCTGAATGCGTCGATGAAGATGAGGTCGTAAGAGCGATCCGGGGCCTGGGCAAGGGACAGGCGGCCATCACCCAGGATGACTTCGACCCGGGCCGGCGTGTCCTGCAGGTAGGTAAAGTACCTGGCATCGCGCGCCACACGTGCGATATCGGGGTCGATCTCGTAGAACACCCATTCCTCGCCGGCGCCCGCGTACGCCGCCATGGCGCCCGTGCCGAGTCCGATGACCGCGATTCTCCGGCCGGCGATTGAGGGCAGCGCGCGAAAGACATCACCCAGCGGCCCCTGCCGGTTGTGATAGCTGGGCGGCTCTCGGCGCCGGGCCGGATCGGTGCTCTGGCCACCGTGCTTCGTGGTCCCATGCATCAGGATGCGCATCTGGTTCCGAGAATCCTCCTGTACCTCTCGCACCCCGAAGAAGTTCCGCTCCTTGAGGAGAACTCCGCTGCGGGTTGCTCCGAGCACGAGTCCGGCGATGACCACAGCAGAGATTGCCAGAGCAAATCGTGTCGGGTTACGGCTCATCCGAAGGCAGATCATGGCCACCAGGGCCGACGCGATGACTGCCGGACCCAGGGCGGGCCGGTCTCCGATGCCGACCCGTGTCGCCACGAGCAACACGCACGCAAACGCAATCAACGCGAGATCCCAGCCAATATGGCGAGGAGATGGCCGGCCGGATGGCCAGGGACGGACCGCACAGGCGGCCAGGAGCGTCAGTGAGTACTCGAGCACCGAGTCAAACAGTGCTGGAGCAATCAGTGCGTTGAAAACGCCGCCCAGCAGGCCGCCCACCGCAATGCAGAGATAGAACTCGGTGAGTCTCGCAGCAGGGGGCTTGGTTGCCGCCAATTCACCATGACAGACGAGTGCGGTAACGAAGAAAACGATCAGATGGAGTGGCAGGAGCCATGGCGCAGAGCCGGAAGGTCCCCAGAAGTCTATGACCGCGAGTGCAATGAGGCCGACCGGTTGCCAGCGCACCAGCACTGCGTGGGCGATCATCGGACGCCGGGCGAATACTATGGTAAAGGACAGGAGGTACAGCACCAGCGGGACGACCCATAGGAGCGGTACCGCCGCCACGTCCGTCGTGACGTAAGTAGTAAGCGCCAGGAAGAAGCTGGAGGGTACGAAGGCCAGCAGCACCCATCGAAGCACGGTACGCGCCCCGATGCGCGGCCAGGAGAGGTGAACGACAGCGGCCGCTTCACCGATCGGAGCTCGCCGTGTCTGGTAGACCGCGGCGACTGCCACGAGGGCGACGAGAACCAGGTAGCCCAGGCTCCAAAGTGTCGCCTGACCCTTGAGCGGGATGCCTGGTTCGATCAGGAAGGGGTAGCTGAGGAGCGCAAGGAGGCTTCCGGCATTGCTGGCCGCGTACAGAAAGTACGGGTTGTCGGCTTCAGGGTGGGAGCTGTGGGAGAACCACACCTGGAGCAGCGGACCCGTACTGGATAAAAGGACGAAGGGAGCACCCAGGGACAGAGCGAGCACCCAGAGAAGCCACAGGTTTGGCTGCTCCAACCGGAATGCCCCATGGGTCTCGGCCACCCCGAGGGGCAGGAGTAGCACGCAGAGGAGCAGCAACCCAATATGCAGCGCGGCATGGCGGCGGACGCCCAGCCAGCGCGGACCGAGGTGCGCGTACAGATACCCCAGCAGAAGCGCGCCCTGGAAGAACAGCATGCAGGTGATCCACACCGCGGGGCTGCCGCCCAGCAGTGGCAAGACCAGCTTGCCGAACATGGGCTCGACCACAAAGAGGAGGGCGGCGCTCAGGAACACGGCGAGGGTAAACGCCAGGCCCATCCCGGCACCCCGCAACCTGAGACGGGAATCGGTCTCGAGCCGATGAGTGGGCCGGCCAGAGACAGGGGAGTCGATTGAAGATTTACTCGAACACTGCCGGGTGCCACTCCGGCAACATGTTGTCGTCCGTGACTATGGGAGTGGTTGCCAGTCGGCGCAGTATGCTATTCCGGCTCTCGGTTTCCAACGAATTCATCGCCTGCTGCAACCGCTCGCGCTCGGCTGGCAGGGCAAGGTCCAGGACCGGGCGGCCGTCGATCCGGTAGTTCGCCAGGACCGCTTCCAACCTCCTACGGTCGAATGTGATCGGGCTCAGGCTCACGGCTGCAAGGCTCCTGACCCGAACTCCATAGGAGAACTCTACCATGGCAGTCTTTAAGGCCGCCGTCGAGCCGGTCGTATTGAAGTAGTAAACGCCACCAGGACGGAGGTGGGCGCGCACCAGGCGGCAATATTCTACCGAGAGAAGATTGGTGCTGTGGGCACGCCAGTGAAACGGCGTGTTGGAAACGATCATGTCGAACTGACGGTCGTTGCGGGTGAGCCACCGCCTGCCGTCATCGATAACAATCTTTACCTTGGAGTTCGAGAGGAGACTGGCGACCTGGGGATATTTGGCCACCAGCCGGAGGTATCCCGGATTGATCTCGACGACGGTCAGGCTCTCCAGCTCTGGGTGGTTCGCGATCACCTGGGCCCACGAGCCGGTGGCGAGCCCGATCAACAGCACGTGGCGCGGCGCTGGATGCAACGCGCTGAGGGCATAGGGTCGTACAATTCGATCCGTGTCATCCACCAGATCGATCGAGATTCTGCCATCGTAGGCGCCGCCTCCATAGACGGTCCTGTTCTGTGTCACCGTAATAACGCCGCTGCGATTTTCCACCACGTCTGCGAATCGAGCGTCAGGAGTGGACTGTTGAGCCGGTAGGAGTTTTTCGTAGAATCGATCGAACAGCCAGGGCGTGGCCGCTACAGTACCTCCGGTGAGGGCGGCTACGAGACCGGAGCTCCGGGCCAGTGCGGCTCCCCGCACCCCTCCGAGCGCCAGCAACACGACCACCGTGACGCCGCCGACTACCATGAGCGACGCCGAAATCGTCCGGATGGGCATTAGCTCGAGCAGCACAAATCCCGTGAGGAAGCTCCCCAGGACGGACCCCACGATATTGCCAGCATAGAGATACGACAGGTGTGTCCCCGCTAGACGGTCGGGCGCGACGGCGAAGTGGCTGACCAGTGGCAGCACGGCACCCAGCATCGCCGACGACAGAGCGATCAGACCAAACGCCGGATGTGAGCCTGAGCGCGTCGTGACCCAGGCCAGCACCGGGAGCACCAGAAATCCGAAGATGTTCGCCAGCAGAACGAACGCGGCAATGTGACGCAGATACTTCCGGTTTCCAAGGGCAGCCCGGTTCCGGCAGAAGATGCCGCTGCCAAAGGAGCCGACCGCAAGCCCGGCCAGATAGGCTCCGAGCAGAAGCCCGAACACGGCTGGGGAGCCCCCGGTCACAAATGAGAAAGCCCTGAACCAGAGGATCTCATAGGAGAGCGAAATGAAGCCCGTGATCGCAACCACGGCGAGTGCCAGGGCCAGTGTCATGACCGACGCGAGCGCCGGAGAGGTCCAGCCAGGATGAATGCCCCAACTAGGAAATTCAGACTGGCGGCCAGATAGGTGGACCTCGCTTCCCCCAGGTTACCCAATATCAGCACGACCGCCGCAATTGCCGCGATCCCCGAGCCGGCGGTGTTCACGAAATAGAGGAGGCCGACCGTGCGCCCGACATTCCCCGTCGAGCGCACCAGAAAGGCCACGAGGAGGGGAAGCGTGGCGCCCATGAGCGTGGTCGGGGCCATGACAACCAGCGCCATGGCGACACCACGCGGAATGGCCGGCAAGCCGAGCGTGAGACTTCCTATCCAGCGAAAGAAGGTGAGCGACCAGACCCCGAAGATGCCGATGGCAATCTCGATGAAGCCGCAGAGCAGGAGGACCGTGTGATCGTTGCCCTTGGCCAGCCGGCCCCCGACCAGGCTACCGACGCCCAGCCCGGCCAGAAAGGCCGTCACGACGGTCGTAACCGCCTCGACATTGACCCCGAATGTCGAGTAGAGAACCCGCTGCCAGACCACCTGATAGAGCAGGGCCGCAAACCCCGTAGTACAAAAGACCAGGGGAATCCAGACCGGGATTCGCACAGCGGGGCGTGCAGGTTCAATAATGAGCGGAAATCCTACGTCTCGCCGCTACGCCCGCCTTCTCCAGTTCTTGACGAGCTTCACCACCGCCAGCACCAGGAACACCACGGACAATGCCCATAACACCGTGGAGATCACGCCCTCGACTACCAACGCAACGCTGGCGAGGAGCAGGGCCACCGCGGCCAGCCGAAGCACGGGCGTGAGCGGCCACTGCGGGGCTTTGGGTGCGGTCATGGCAATCCTCTCGGTCAAAAAGTGAGCCGGCCGGGTTGATGCAGGTCGAACGAGCGGTTCTCGAACAGGTGTCCGAATCGGGTTCAGACCGGTAGCGGGCCAGCCATGATCATGAACCGCCGAGCAATGGCGCCGATGGCGACGAAGAGCACGATGGCCGAGAGGATCACCACGAGCGTGTACCCCACCGCCCTGTCCTTCGGCGACTTCATCAACGTCGGGAGTCCCAGGTACAGCAGGTACAAGCTATACAGTCCCAGCAGGCCGAGGATAGAGAGGGCGGGTATGAGGGCGAAGATGCCGGCCACCCAGGCCGCGGTCCAGGAGTAGGCCGTCACCTTCAGGGCCTGGATCCGGTCGGGCCGCCCCCCGAAGGTAGGGGCGAGCGCATCGATGATCATGGCAAGGACATACGTTCCAGCCAGGGTGAGCACGTACGTGGCGATCGCGGAAGCAAGCGCCCTCCCGATCGGGATCCGGTAACCCATGAATCCAAAGACGGAGAACCCGATGACCTGCGCGATGGGCCCGATCGCCGCAAGCGGGGCGATGTAGCCGGTGTAGAGCGCCGTCGTCGTGGTCTGCTCGGTGTCGATGACTTCCCACTCCGACTGAGGGGACAACAGGATCCGCTTGACGCGTTCGACGAGGTTCATCGCGATCTCCTTGAGGGCACCTGCACGGGGAGGCTGTGTGAGACGGGAGATATGATGCGGTGTCAAAGCGCCGACGTAAAGAGGGCGGGAAGGGCGTAAAAGGGCGGGAAGGGCGGAAACGGAGCAAGAAAAAGGCGGTGGTCCTTGGACCTCGCCGCCTTTCCCGACCTTCGTCTTTCCCAGTTACATGGTGCTCTTAGCTACGTCGTCCTCGATTTTGATGATCTCCGGCTTGGCCGGCGTACCCGATAGGACGAAGGTGTAGCTCTTGCCGCCCTCAAACTTCACATTGGGCAGACTGACAAGAACATTCTTCTTGCCTTCCGGCCGGATCTCGAGGGTGCCGGCGATCGGGTCGATCTCATCCCAGCCGGCCTCACTCTTGAAATTCACGCCGTTGAAGAGCGCGTCCTCACGGCCTCGGACGAAGACGCTGATCTCCAAGTCTCCCGGCACGGCGTTGATTACCCGGACCCGCGCCTTCTCCGGTGCCACCGGCTTCAGATCGTCATCGAGCACTCGCAGATTTCGCTTGTCGGCTCCGCCGGCGTCGGGCATGGCGACAATCGTATAGTGGCCGCCGCCGCTCAGATTCTCCCGATTCTCCGCCAGTGGATTTTCTGCCGAGCCAAGCTTGAATTTGAGCCGATCGTCCCGAATCTCGCGGAACGGGGTGGTGGTCTTATAGTCCACGCCGGAAAACGCGGCGCTGTCTCCCGCGAGAATGGTGACGGGACCGCCCGCCGGAATCGCGTTGATGACCCGCACCAATGCGACATCCCGGTTCTCGGCCATATCAGCGGCCGGCGCCCCTGACGTGCCTTCCGCCGTCTTGGTGTTGACCGCACCAGTGTCGCGGTTTCCCTTGCAAGCGCCCGCAAGAAGTACTGTTCCGCCGGCGAGCAAGCTGTAGAATCCTCTGAGATTCATCATAAGCATCCCCAGGTATGTGTGGGCGACGCCCAACTGGTGGCAAGGCGTGGCGGGTTCATGAAGCGGTCAACCCTAGCAGGTCACCTCTTCCATGGCTGTGACCCTGATCACCCCCTTGTGACGTAGATCTCACTCGTCAGGGGGGTGGCGATGTCGGCGGCTGGATGTCGGCGGCTGATGGTAATTTCGCTTAACTTGTTGGAGAGAGAAATCCAGACCATTCGACAGACCACGGAGCCCCCCATGAACCCCCGACCCTTCGCATTCGTCATCTCGATTGCAGCGCTTGCTGCCTGTGGCGCGGGCCGCAGTATCCGCGTGGCGGAGGGTGATAGTGCTGCCAGCGAGCCGGTGGCGTTGGCCCCCGCCCCCGCCCAGGAGCCGGCCCCAGGGGCTGCGTCACGACCAGACACCGCCTCGGCCGCTGCCGCGCCCTCCGAGCAAGGCTACGCGCCTTACGGGAACAACCGCACCCTGGACCTCCGGCGCATTGGCCAGTGGACTCGCACCGGCATCGGAGAGTCTCGGCGGCTGGTTATCCGGGATGCCAACGGCTGGGCCCAGTTCTGGTCGGAATTGGGAGTGGGCGACCGGCCCTCTGTGGACTTCAACCGAGATGTGGTCGTCGCAGTCGCCGCGGGCCAGCGGCCGACCGGAGGCTACGAGATCGTGGTTGACCGAGTCACCCAGTCGGATGGCCAGCTGACCGTAGAGGTGGTGGAGCGGACACCGGGTCCAAACTGCATGACTACCGCCTCCCTGACCCAGCCAGTGGACGTGGTCGTGGTGCCCGCCGCCGATGCCAAGAGCCTGAGCTTCTTGGAGCGCAAGGAGATACGGGACTGCCGCTAGTCCGCTATTTAGCATAGGACAAATTCGGAGGCCGCACCGACACGTATCTCCAGACGGGGGCCGCACATCCGGGGCTCCCGTAAAGTTGGCCCGAAATCCAGGCCTGATCGCCACCCGCAAGTGAACACCTAAGCTGCCACAGTTATTATACTTACATCATACTTGACTTGTCGCTCCGGGGGGTCGTAATTCACCCCCAGGACCTACTATGAGGTCCATTCAACGAACGCCAACCCGGTGGCTCCCCAGCCCCCGAGGACAGAAAAGACCGCAATGTCGTCCAATCCAAGCCGGATCGTAACGCCACTATATCCTCCCGCCGATCGACCGACCGAGTATGAGATCGACAGACTTCCCCGTCTCGTTGAGGAGGAGGTGGCTCCGCCGGTCGCCCGGGTCGAGCGGCGAGTTCAGGTGCTTCACGGAGAGACCCGGTTCGATGATTACTTCTGGCTTCGGGACCGCAGCGATCCTGACGTGATCGCCTATCTGGAGGCTGAGAACCGTTACACCGGCGCGGTTATGCAGCCCACCGAGCCACTTCAGGAGCAGCTCTATCAGGAGATGCGGGCGAGGATCAAGGAGACCGATCTGTCGGTGCCGGAGCGGGTGGATGATTACTTCTACTACACCCGTACGGAAGCAGGCGGGCAGTACCCGATTCTTTGCAGGAAGCGGGGCAGCCTCGACGCCCCTGAAGAGGTCCTGCTCGACCAGAATCCGCTCGCAGCACACCACGACTATTTCAAGCTCGGGGTAAGCGAGGTAAGCCCCGATCATCGGCTGCTCGCCTATTCGGTCGATACTTCGGGAGCCGAGGATTTTACTCTCTACATCAAGGACTTGACCACGGGACACTTGCTGGCAGAGAGCATGGGCAACACCTCGGTAGGAGTCACCTGGGCTAACGACAGCCGCACGCTGTTTTACACGCTGCTGGATCATGCCCGGCGTCCCTGCCGACTTTACCGCCACACCGTTGGCGCCAGCCCAACGACCGACGTCCTGGTGTACTTCGAGCCAGATGAGTCATTCTTTCTCGACATCAACCGTACCCGAAGCCGGCGTTACCTGCTTCTCGATCTCACCAGTCACTCGACCTCCGAAGTTCGCTTCCTGAATGCGGACGAGCCGGACGGGGTGTTCCGCGTGGTGCAACCGCGGGAATCTGGTGTCGAGTACAGCGTAGAGCACCACGATGAGCGCTTCTTCATCACCACCAACGATTCGGCGCCCAATTTCCGACTGGTTCAGGCGCCGGTGTCGAGCCCCTCGAAGGCCAACTGGTTGCCGGTGTTGCCCTACCGGCCCGAGATCAAGCTGGATGAAACCGACGCGTTTCAATCCCATTTGGTCGTCTATGAGCGGGAGGCCGGGTTGCGTCAGATCCGGGTGATCGATCTCGCATCGGGCGAGGAGCATCTCGTGGCCTTCCCCGAGCCGGTGTACACCCTTCGCGCCCACGAAAACCCGGAATTCGACACGCCGCTCCTGCGCTTCACCTACACGTCGCTGGTGACTCCCAGCTCGGTGATCGAGTATGACATGGGTGAGCGAATCTGGATGGTCCGCAAGCAGACCGAGGTGCGAGGAGGCTACGATCCGTCGCTCTACCGCAGCGAGCGGGTATTTGCCACCGCCGACGATGGCCAGCAGGTACCCATCTCGCTGGTGTACCGAGCCCCACTCCGACTGGATGGCGAGCGCCCGCTTCTGCTCAACGGCTACGGAGCCTATGGATTGAGTTACGACCCGTCGTTCTCGTCGAATTCCCTGAGTTTGCTCGATCGCGGCTTCGTGGTGGCTATCGCCCACGTCCGCGGGGGGGAGGAGATGGGACGGTCATGGTATGAAGGGGGCAAGCTCCTGAACAAGCGCAGCACCTTTACCGACTTCATTGCCAGCGCAGAACACCTGGTAGCAGCCGGCTACACTTCTCCCGGGCGGTTGGTGATCAACGGCGGGAGCGCCGGCGGACTGCTCATGGGCGCCGTCACCAACCTGCGCCCGGACCTCTTCCGGGTCGTGCTGGCGGATGTGCCGTTCGTCGACGTGGTGAACACGATGCTCGATGCCTCGCTGCCGCTCACCGTCATCGAGTATGACGAGTGGGGGAATCCGAACGAACGGGCGGCGTACGAGTACATCCGCTCCTACTCGCCGTACGACAATATCGAGGCCAAGGATTACCCCCATATGCTGGTGACAGCCGGACTCAATGATCCACGGGTTGCCTACTGGGAGCCGGCCAAGTGGACGGCAAGACTACGCGCCACCAAGACCGATGACAATCGACTTCTCCTGCGTACCAACATGGGGGCGGGGCACGGCGGGGCATCTGGTCGTTTCGATTTCCTGCGTGAGATCGCGTTCAAGTACGCATTCATGCTGGACGTGCTCGGCGTGGCATAAGGCGCTATTGGCTATTGGCTATTGGCTCGCTCAAAACAC
Organism: Gemmatimonadales bacterium; assembly: GCA_046715295.1. Lineage (GTDB taxonomy): Bacteria > Gemmatimonadota > Gemmatimonadetes > Gemmatimonadales > GWC2-71-9 > CAVVWJ01. Next base: position 12,299 of record JBKJZM010000092.1, read on the forward strand.
CAGCGACTCTCCTCGGCCTGCTCCGGGGAGGGTCGCTCGTATTCGGGATTGCCCATAGCCCATAGTTAATAGCCAAAAGCCCCTACCAGAGCGGCGACCGGGGCCAGCGCCGCGCCAGAAAGGCGTCCAGGCCCAGCGTTCGCCCCGCCGCCCCGATAAGCAGCGCAAGGGCAATCGCTGCAAAGGCCGCGTCGTTGCTGGAAGGGGTCCACAACCAGGCCCCTTTGGCGAACATGTAGTTCAGGGCTAGAACGAGAGCCGTCGCCGCGGAAAAGCGGGTCAGCAGGCCCACAATGAGAGTCACCCCCACCAGCAGCTCGCCCCAGGTAACCAGCGCAGCGAAAACCGGGGCGTTGGTCAGCACCACTTGCTCGAGAAACCGCTGGTAGAATGGATGACCCCTCGTCAGCCCCACCTGCTCCACGAACCCGGTGAGTCCGGGTGTGAAATCCTGCTGTACCTTGGGCAGGGCGGCAACGAGGAAGATGACCCCCAGGTAGACCCGCAGCAGGACCAAGGCACCGCGGGCCAGAATGCCCTGAAGGACCTCGCCGGGAAGGCTCATCGGAACTCGCTCCTCCACGCCCTCGGGGACCCGGCGCCGGCCGGTGGCCAGGTGATTCATGGCGCCGAAAGTTACGCAGGTCACCGCGCGGTGGGAGGGCCAGCGCAAATTAGAAGGGTCCGATAACCTTGGAGGGGACGTGAGAGTAAAGCAGATCATGACGCCGGACCCGGCGCGCTGCACCCCGGATACGACGGCCCGGGAAGCGGCAGCACTCATGCGGGACAACGACTGCGGGTCCATCCCGGTCGTTGAGAATACCAGCTCCAACCGGCTCATTGGCACGGTGACCGACCGCGACCTGGCCATCCGAGGCCTCGCCGACGGAAAGGGGCCAGATACCCTCATTCGCGATCTGATGACGCCCAAGCCAGTCACCTGCGTGCCTGACGATGAAATCGAAGATCTGCGGCAAGTAATGATCGAGCAGCAGGTGCGGCGAGTGCCGGTGGTAGACGCCGATGGCGCGTTGGTTGGTATCGTGGCCCAGGCGGACGTCGCCCGGGAGGAAGGGGCGGCGAGCGACCGGGAGGTGGGCCGCATCATCGAGGCAATCTCCGAGCCCCGGGGTAATCCCGGAGACTAAACGGCCCAGAGGACGTCAGGAGCCTTTCCGGGGGAGAATCGCGAAGCCGAGCCCGACACGCCAGATCGGATCGAGCTCTCCCCCCCTCCCTAGGTGCCAACCTCGGCTCCCACCCGCCCAGGACGCAAGGCCGAGAACCGGTAGGGACATGGTTATCTCCGAGGAACCTTCGTACAGCCCCTCGAGACGGCCGAGAGGTAGAGACATGACCCCCAGTAGCAGAAGGACGGAGGTAGGCATAGCCGCCTGCGCCGAGGCTCGGGTGGGCTGCCGCCGCCACAGGCCGATGAGCGCAAGTACCGCGGACGCGGCAACGACGGTGAGAACAACGCCGGCCCCCAGTTCGAGGTGGAAACCCAGCGCGGCAAGGAACCAGAACCGCGGCAGGCGAGCCAACAGCACGGCTGTTAAATAGCTGCGAA
>JBKJZM010000093.1:0-9827 GCA_046715295.1 Gemmatimonadales bacterium
TCGCTATGCAGCTCTCGCCCCAAGGCATCGGGGATCTCCTGGAGCCCACCCCGAAACGAGATCACGCTCCCCGGTCCCGGCCCCGCCACCCGCCGAGCCTTCATCATCTGCACCAGCGCCTTCCTCACCGCCCCGTGTGTGCGCTCCAGGGCGTGGAGCTTCGGCACGGCATGGCGCACCGAGAGCTGCTCCGGATCCCCCGCAAAAATTCCGGCGATGAAGGGATTGACGATGTAGTCCAGCACTTCCTGGTTGAAGCGCCGACGGACGAACGCGGCCACGCTTTCTTCAAGTGGAGAGTCACCGGCCTCGACCAGCGGCTCACCGAAAATGGCCAGCTTCGCGACGTTGGAGAGCAGGCGAGTAGTAAGGAGCTCCGCTGGGGACATCGGGAGCTGGGTCAGCCGTCCCCGGCGGACGATATACCGATGTCGTGCCGCCGGCGAAGCCGTTACCGTGGAGGCCTCGAGCCCGAGGTCGGCGAGCAAGCCTGCAACCGGACCCGAAGGTGCCGCCATCGAGGTGGGGCCGAGCTCCGCCAGATAGCCGTCCCGGCGCTCCGATTTGATCGAGCCGCCAATTCTGTCGCCGGCCTCGTACACGACGACCCGGGCCCCCCGCTGCTTGAGCCGGTACGCCGCGGTCAGCCCGGTCAGGCCGGCGCCGACTATTGCTACCGCGGCCATGCGGCCTCAAGCGCAGTCTCGAGGACCTCGAGCTCTGCCTCACCGTGAACCGAGGAGGCGAAGGCCGCCTCGAATGGTGATGGAGGCAGGTAGATGCCAGCCTCGAGCATTGCGTGGAAGAAGCGCTGGTACGCCTCACGATCGGTTCGCTTGGCCCCGGCAAAGTCGCGAACCGGCCCGGTGGAGAAGAACGGCGTAAACATCGTGCCGACGCGCTGCACGGTCAGCGGCACGCCGGCTCGTGTTGCGGCCCGGCTCATGGCCGAAGCGGCTCGGCCGGCCCACTCGGCTGCCCCCTGCCACACACCCGGGCGGGACAGCACCTCGAGCGTGGCAAGCCCCGCGGCCATCGCAAGCGGGTTCCCGGACAGGGTCCCCGCCTGGTACACCGGACCGGCGGGGGCGATGTATTCCATCAGCTCGCGCTTGCCACCGAACGCCGCTGCGGGGAGCCCTCCACCGACCACCTTGCCCATGCAGGTGAGGTCCGGCTCGATCCCGTACAGCACCTGTGCCCCCTGGGGGTGCACCCGCCAACCGGTCATCACCTCGTCGAAGACCAGCAGGGCACCGTGTCGCGTGCTGAGTGCCCTGAGCCCTTCGAGGAAGCCGGGCACAGGCGGCACCACCCCCATGTTGCCGGCGACGGGCTCCACCAGGACTGCGGCGATCTCGGCTCCCCGACTGGCGAACAGAATCTCTACTGCTGAAAGATCGTTGTACGGCACCACCGCCGTGTCAGCCACGGTGGCGGGTGTGACTCCGGGAGAATCGGGCAGCCCCAGGGTAGCGACTCCGGATCCTGCGGCGGCGAGCAGCGCATCCGAGTGGCCGTGGTAGCAGCCATCGAACTTCACGATGAGGCGTCGCCGGGTGGCGGCCCGCGCCAGGCGGACGGCGCTCATCAGGGCCTCGGTACCCGAGCTCACGAACCGTACCATCTCCAGGGACGGAAAGGTGTCCACTACGCGCTCGGCCAGGCGCACCTCCAGCTCGGTGGGTGCGCCGAAAGTTGTGCCCCGGCCTGCAGCCTCGACGACCGCGGCAAGCACCTCTGGGTGGGCATGGCCGTGAATCAACGGACCCCAGGAGAGCACCAGATCGAGGTAGCGGTTTCGATCGGCGTCCACCAGGTATGCACCCTCGCCCCGAACGATGAACCGAGGTGTCCCACCGACCCCCTTGAAGGCCCTGACCGGGCTGTTGACGCCTCCCGGAAGCACGCGCTGCGCCGCAGTGAACAACCGCTCCGACGCCGCGGTGGGCCTGGCCGGGGCGCGAAGCTCGGTCATTGCCCCCGCTCCTGCGCCAGCCAGCCCGCCGCGGCCTTTGCGTGGTAGGTGACGACGGCGTCCGCCCCCGCTCGACGCATTCCGGTCAACGCCTCGAGCACGACCTTGGCCTCGTCGATCCAGCCCAGTCGCGCGGCGGCTTTCACCATGGAGTACTCGCCGCTCACGTTGTAGGCCAGTAGCGGGAGCTGGGTCCGCTCGCGCACTGCCCGCACCACGTCGAGGTAGGCCAGGGCCGGCTTCACCATCAGCAGATCCGCCCCTTCGGCCTCATCCAGTGCGGCTTCCAGCAGTGCCTCTCGCACGTTCGCGGGGTCCATCTGGTATTGCCGGCGGTCACCAAACGCGGGAGCGCTGCCTGCCGCCTCCCGAAAAGGCCCGTAGAATGCGCTGGCGTATTTGACCGCGTAGCTCAGAATGGCCTGATCGGTATGCCCCGCGGCGTCGAGCGTCGCTCGAACGGAACCCACCATGCCATCCATCATGCCGCTGGGTGCGATGATATCTGCGCCTGCAGCGGCGTGACTGACCGCGGCCCGCCCGAGAACCTCGAGGGTGGCGTCGTTGTCTACCGAGCCTGCCCGGACCACCCCGCAGTGTCCGTGACTGGTGTACTCGCAACAGCAAAGATCGGAGATCAGCAGCAGATCGGGGTGGCGCTGCCGTATCCGGCGGAGCGCCTGCTGCACAATGCCGTTCTCCGCGAAGTTCTCCGACCCCACCTCATCCTTGCTCGCCGGAATCCCGAAGAGCAGCACCGCGGGTATGCCAAGTGACCGGACCCGGTCTACCTCCTGGTCCAATACCTGGTCTACTGAGAGATGAAAGACGTCGGGCATCGAGCTGATCTCGCGCTCGACCCGCGCGCCGTGCACTACGAATAACGGCTGGACGAGATCAGCCGCTGTCAGTTCGTGCTCGCGCACGAGCTGGCGAATGGCGCCGGTTCGGCGGCGGCGCCTCGGTCTGCTGGCAGGAGGGAGGGTCACGAAGGAAGACTAGGGAGCGGCCGCCCCGCCCGCAACCACAGTCAAGACTTGCACGATCATCTGGCACATGCTTTGCCCTTTCAAAGGGGCAGAACCTTGTATCACCTTTTCACGTTCACGCTCAGGAGGGTCTACAATAGGAAAGGGATCGGTCCACTAACCTCTCCAAAGGGCGCAAGCCATCGGTTGGAGAATGGGTTAGCCCGGCACAGGTGTGGTGTTCCTTGTCACCCGGTTTGCACACCTGAGCGTCACGGCCGAATGCATCCCTTCCCCGCATCTTGAAGTAGGTCCAGGTAGGTGGCGCCCCCGGCCGATTTGCCGCGCCGCCAGCAAGCGCCAGGAGCGCGCCATACATGAGACGGTCTTTCTCGCTTCTCCCATCCGCGGTCTTCCTTGGGACGTTGACTCTAAGCGCCTGCGGCGGACGCCCGCCCCAGCCCAGAATCGCTCCGGCTCCCAATCCAACGCTCGCCATAGTCAGAGCCAACCTGTGGGACGGAACCGGCCGCCCGGTGGTGCCGAACGCCGTAACCCTGGTGCGTTCCGGCAGGATCCTCTGCGCGGGCGCGATGGGCGAGTGTTTGATACCGCCTGGAGCCAGGATCATCGACGCGAAGGGTCAGTGGCTCATTCCCGGACTCATAGACAGCCATGTCCACCTCCTCTTCCTGACGCATGGAAGCGCCGGCGAGGATCTGTCGCTCGATCTCCGCGATCTACTGGCGCAGGGAATCACCACGGTGCGAGACATGGGCACCAATCCCGCCGAGCTGCTCGGCCGGGTCAACTCCCTGACCGCAACGCCGCGGGTCTACGCCATGCAGCTGGTGGCGGGCCGCCGGTTCTTCTTCAACGGATTTCAGGGGACCAGGACATCGCGCGGAACCGTCTACCGCCAGCCGCCGGCCATGACGATGCAGGCGCTGGGCTGGACCCCCATGCTGTATACCTCGGACACCGATCCGGATTCGGTGGTCGAAGCCGCACGGAGCGCCGGGGCGATAGGTCTCAAGCTTTACGCCCAGCTCGACCTCGAGTCGGTGCGGAAGCTTACCCAGGCCGCCCACCGCGCAGGCATGCCGGTGTGGGGGCACGCCTGGGTGCAGCCCGCCAGCGCGCTTGAGCAGGCCATAGCGGGTCAGGACGGCGTGGTGCACGCAGCCGGGCTGGCGGGAGAGCTCTTCTCCGTGCAGGAACGGGACACGCTGGTGAACGACGGCAAGCTACAGATGGCAACCGCGGACGTGGCCACTGTCGGTTCGGTGCACGATCCACGCATTCTCGAGGCCCTCGATTCGATGGCCCGGCGCGGCACCATATTCGAGCCGACCCTGGACGCCACCTACCACAGCGTCGCGTACTTCAATTCCAAGCGGAGGCACATTCCCTCCGAGCAGGAGGAGTATGTCCGGGCGGCGTCAGGCTTCGGCATGGAAGTAACCCGAGAAGCGGCTCGGCGCGGCGTGCGCATCAGCGCGGGAAGCGATCACGTAGCGTACGGACCCGCCATCGAGCGCGCCTCACTCATGGGGGAGCTGAGACTGCTGGTCGACTCCGTGGGGCTCACGCCCCGCTCGGCCCTCCTGGCCGCCACCCGGGACGCTGCCCGCGCGCTCGGTGGTGAGCCGGGGCGCCGGCTGGGAACCATCGAAGCCGGTGACTACGCCGATCTGGTTCTCCTGAACAAGAACCCGCTCGAGGATATCAACAACCTGGACTCGATCGAGTGGATCATGAAGGCCGGCCGGATCTGGCGGCCGGGGCAACTCCGAAGCGGGATTGCCATGAGGTAACAGGGGTTTACCGGTCAGGATCGACCTTCCCCACCTCTACGGGGAGTTCCGCCCGCTCCGCCCACTCCGTCCACGAGCCCACATAGATACGCACCCGGGGATACCCCAGCAGATACCGCAGCGTAAAGTGCACGTGGCTGGCTTCCGTGGTGCTGTTGCAGTAGGCGATGATATTCTTGTCCGGCGTAATCCCTTGCGCCGCATAATTCGTCCGTAGGTCGGCCGTGTCCTTCCACACATGGCCAAAGCCCACCTGAGTCAGATCGTCCTGCCAATAGTGGTTGACCGCTCCAGGGATATGTCCCCGCCGGATCTGGGCTCCGGCCTCACCCGCATACTGATCCGGAGGCCTGGCATCGACCAGAACGGCATCCTGACTGCCCAGGGCCCGGCGCACCTCTTCGAGGGGAGCGCGCTCCGGGACAAAGGGATCTGAGGCGAAGACGGTCGCGGTGATACGGGGGTATCGCTGCACCACAGGCCGGTGTTCCAGCTGCCACTTGAAGTAGCCGCCGTCGAGCACGTAGACCCTCGGGTGGCCGAAGCCGGCCAGCAGCCAGGCCAGAAAGGTGGCGTCGATGTTGCCCGTCTCCCCGGCGCTGTAGATCACCACCGGCCGGCCGACGCTCAGCCCCAGCCGGGAGAAGAGATCACGATAGGCTCGCCCTGACAGAAGCTGCGCCGGCACCCCGGCTTCGGTCGCCCGCAGGGTCTCGGCGTTGAGGTACGCCGCCTCCGGAAGGTGCCCTCGCAGATAGGTGAAGACATCACTCCGAACGTCGATCAGGCTTACCTCGCCGCCACGCTGCCACTCGGCCAGGTGGTGGGTCGATACCAACGCAGGCAGGTTGGTAGCTGATGGTCCGGCCGTGACGCCCCCTCCCCTCTCCGCCTGGCGGGAGGCGCAGCCCAGGAGCAGGCACAGGCCTGCGACTCCGAGAGCGCTTCTCACCGGACTGAGTCCAATCCCATGAAGGCCCTTTCCTCCTCCAGATAGACACGGACCGCGTTCCGCCGACGGCGGGAGTTCAGGGACACAGGGCGGGTCTGGTCGGCGGCAGGCAGACTGGCCATGGCGCGTCCCATCGGCGTCCCTTGTTCGATGGCCGATCGCATGGCGGAGCGAAGGCCGGTGATGTACTCCCGGGTTCGTGCCACCAGCGCCGCCGGGCGAGCCGGAATCGCACCGTGCCCCGGCACCGCACGTCGTGGCCGCAGCCTGTCGATGGCAGCGAGCGCCTGGAGCAGCCGTCCCGAGCTACCGTCCACCACCATTGTCACACCGTCCTCGACCAACACATCCCCGGCAAAGAGAATTCGTTCCCGGGGCAACCAGACCAGGAGATCGCCCGCCGAATGAGCCGGTCCCGGATGGGCGATGATCAGCGACCGGCCGCCGAACCGGAGGGTGTCCATCCCGGTGACCGGCCGGTCTGGCACATCAGCGAATTCGAAGCCTCGCATGGCGTCCAGGCCAACCACGCGGACCCAGTCGGCGATCAGCGCGTCCTCACCGCCTTCGGACGCCAGCACCCTGCGGTCCGGATGCGCGATGACCTTGGCACCGAGGCGGCGGAAGACGATCGCGCCGAAGTGGTGGTCGGGATGGTGATGGGTGAGAATCAGCCATTTGATCGGGTGGGAAGTCACCGTCCGAATTGCCTGAACCAGCTCCTCCGCCTGGCGCGGGCTCGCCATGGCGTCGATCACCACCACGCCCGAGTCGGTCACCACGAACCCTGCGTTGGGTCGGCCCTCGGACCCCCGTCCACTCTCCCCCAGAGCAGCATAAACCCCGGGCGCCAGGCGCCGGATGACCGGAAGGGGCGCAGCGATCTCGGGACCAGTCAGCGGCAGTGGCCCAGCGAGCAGCGAAGCACAGAACAGAATGAAGGGATTGTTCACGGGGTCAGACTGAAACGAGCGTGCCGGCCGGGGCGACCTGCGGGCTCAGACGGAAGTGAAGCCGATGTTCACCGACTGCTTGAACGTGGCACCCTTGTTGTCGGTCCAGACCATCGTGAGGTGCGCTTCCTTGTCCGCCCTGTGCTTAAAGCTCACGACGGGGTCCCGACTGATTCCCGAGGTCCACTCGAATCGGGCGACCTCGTCGCCGCCGTAGGTGACCACCACATGCTTGATAAAGTAGGCGGGGATGGCATCGCCGTCGGCATTCCGAAAAAACCCAGTGTCCATGGGATGCGAGACGATAGAATGCACCGTGATCAGGTCGCCGCGCTGGATGCGGTCTGGGATTCTTATCCGAGCTTCGCCGATGTCAGAGGTCATCATCCACACCCGTTAAGGGTGACCAGCACCCGGGAATAAGCGGCCCACACCTCACCCGTGTTGGTCTGCAGGATGGCCCGCACCCAAGTGGTCCGCTTCATCTTGATTCGGGTCGAGATGGACACCTTGCCCAGAGCAGCGGTGAGGTGGAAGGCGGCCAGATGCGGGTCGGGATTGTGATCCACGATGAGGTGCACAGCCTTTACGTAATCCTGCGCCATCATGGGCAGATCGGTTTCAATGATCACCGGCACCACCCGCCCGTCTTCGGCGACGAGTGGCATGTCCAGACTGACGTGACCCTTACGGATAGGCCGGCCCCCGGAAATTTCTTTCAGGATCCGGGCAACTTCTTCATTGGGGACGCCGGGGTCCTCCGCTCCGGCGGCTGCGAGAAGGCGTGCCTTCGACAGAGTGCCGGACGCAACGAGTCCGGCCGCGGCAGCGGCGCAAGAGCGAAGGAAAGCTCTGCGTGGTGACTTCTCGGAGTGTGACATTAACAGTTAAGCTCAGATGTTCCACCGCTCAAGTCAAGCCGAGATCCGGGCTCGAGAACCCCTCCCTAAGTTCTGCGAGCGGAGAGGGTTGCCACCTTGATCCCGATAGTCGGGGGTGTTGGGGTAGTTGGTCACCGTCAGTGGGCGGACAGTGGAGCAACAATCTGCACCCCCAAATGGGCAGGAACGACCGGCAGGAATAAACCTCGTTATGGCCTGGTCCCGTGACGGCGCAACCCTTGCTCTAGTCGAGCTCCAACGGCGGTGGCCTTAGCGGGCAACTATGGCTTGTGCCACCCCCCTCGCCTTACTACTTTAAACCGTTCCGTGACATAGCGATGTGGAGATTCACTGACCACCTCTGAGTGCTGAGGCACCGTGGATACACAAGAGCTGCAACAGGTCGCCCTCTTCGACAAGTGCCGGCAATTCACTAAAGCGCATGAATTGCAGGAGCTAGGCCTGTATCCGTACTTCAAGCCGATTTCCGAATCGGAGGACACCGTCGTCGTCATTGACGGTCAGAAGCGGATCATGCTCGGCTCGAACAACTATCTCGGGCTGACCCACCATCCCAAGGTCCTCGAGGCCGCTTCGAGGGCGCTGGCGCGTTACGGCTCGGGGTGCACCGGCAGCAGGTTTCTGAACGGCACGCTGGACCTCCACGAGCAGCTCGAAACGGCCCTCGCCGAGTTCCTGGGGAAGGAGGCCTGCCTGGTCTTCTCCACCGGTTACTCCGCAAACCTGGGGCTCATCGCCGGGCTGGTGGGGCGCGGAGACGTGGTGTACCTGGACAAGCTGGATCATGCCTCCATCGTGGACGGGGCGAAGCTCTCCTATGGTGAGACGGAGCGCTTCAACCATGGTGACCTCGCCGGCCTCGAGCGCCGGTTAGAACGGAACGGCCCGAGCCGTGGAGCGATGATCGTGGTTGACGGCGTGTATTCCATGGAGGGCAACATCGCCGACGTCCCCGGGCTGTCCCGGATCGCGCGGAAGCATGGCGCGGCCCTGGCTCTGGACGACGCGCACTCCATCGGGGTCCTGGGCCCTAACGGCGACGGGACGGCAGCACATTTCGGCCTGACCGAAGAGGTGGATATCATCGCGGGGACGTTCTCCAAGTCCCTGGCCTCGATCGGCGGGTTCGTGGTGGCCTCCGAAAGCGTCATCCACTACCTCCAGCACCACAGCCGGCCGCTCATCTTCACCGCGTCGTTGCCACCCGCCAACACCGCCGGCGTCCTCGCGGCGCTGGCGGTCCTTCAGCAGGAGCCCGACCGCCGCGATCGGCTGTGGGCCAACACTCGCCGCCTCCAGGAAGGATTCCGGAGCCTGGGGTTCGACATCGGCCCTACCGACACTCCGATCGTCCCGGTCCTCATCGGTCCGCTGGAGAAGACGTTTCTGATGTGGCGCCGCCTGTTCGACGCGGGCGTATTTACCAATCCGGTTGGGCCACCGGCCGTGCCTCCGTCCCAATGCCGGCTCCGCACCAGTCTCATGGCCACTCACACCTTCGACCAGATCGATTTCGCTCTGGAGCAGTTCTCGACGATTGGCAGGGAACTGGGGGTCATTTGACCGAACGCCTGCGCGTCCGAGCGGCGCGTACCCGGCGGGACCTCAAACGCTTCATCGACCTGCCCTACCGATTGCACGCGCGGGACCCTGTCTGGGTCCCGCCGTTGCGTCGGGATGTCGAGGTTCTCCTCTCCCGAACCAGAAACCCATTCTTCGAGCACGCCGAAGCCGAGTACTTCCTGGCCGAGCGGGAGGGGCAGGTGGTTGGCCGGATCGCGGGGATCAGTAACCGGCTTCACAACGAGACGCATGGGGACCGGGTTGGATTCTTTGGTTTCTTCGAGACGGTCGACGATCAGACGGTAGCCGGCGCGTTGCTGGAGGTGGCGGCGGACTGGTGCCGGCAACACGGCCACGACGTTCTTCGCGGCCCCACCTCGTTCTCGGTCAACGACGAGTGCGGGCTGTTGGTGGACGGCTTCGATGCGCCACCCACGCTGATGATGCCGCACAACCCCCGCTACTATATCCCTCTGGTCGAACGCGCCGGTTTCAGCAAAGCCAAGGACCTCTGGGTCTACCAGGGCGGGACTGAGGAACACTACGTCCCCGTGCCGGACCGGCTGGCGCGGGGTACCGAGCTCATCCGCCAGCGCCAGGGGATCATCCTTCGCTCGCTGAACATGAAGGATTTTCAGGGCGAAGTGGAACGGATCAAGGAGCCCTCCAACGAGGCCTGGGAGAAGAATTGGGG
>JBKJZM010000094.1:0-5823 GCA_046715295.1 Gemmatimonadales bacterium
CAACCCATGACGTACGTGATCGCCGAACCCTGTATCGGGGTCAAAGACCGGTCGTGTGTGGACGTGTGTCCGGTGGACTGCATCTACGAGGGCGAAGACCAGCTCTACATCGAGCCCGACGAGTGCATCGACTGCGGGGCGTGCGTGCCCGAATGCCCAGTGACGGCGATCTTCACCGAGGAGGAGGTCCCGCCCAACTGGGAGTCGTACACCGCGAAGAACCGCGACGTATTCAAGAGCGAGCATCCGCCGGGGCCGCCGACGAGGTAGCGAATCAGTGATCTCGTCGCTCGAAGGGGGTAGCCATTCCGTATTCGATATCGCCATTATGGTAGATTGACGGTCCCTGTTCCTGGAGTGCTCTACTGACTTGCCGCAAGGGTAAAGTCGCACATGAGTGACCTGCCGCCGAACGAGTCCGAGTCCGGTCGCAATTGGGCGGAGGTCTTCGCCCACGCCGCCTGGGGCATCCGGATCGGGAGCGCCGATGGCCGCACGGTGGAAGCGGTCAACCCCGCGTTCGCCCGGATGCACGGCTACAGCGTCGATGAGATGCGGCACATGCCGGTCGAGGCGCTGTACCCGCCCGAGCTTCGCGGATTGCTTCCCGGATACTGGGAACGCGCCCGGCACGAGGGGCATCACGATTTCGAGAGCTGGCACATCCGAAAGGATGGATCGCGGTTCCCGGTCCTGGTCCAGTTCACCGCCATCAAGGACGCCGCCGGGCAAGTCGTAGGGCAAGCCGTCAATCTGCTGGATATCAGCGACCGCCACCGGGCCGAGGTGGCGCGGGCGGCCAGCGACGAGCGCTACCGCGTCATCGCCGACGCCGCCTCTGACGCGATCATCACCATCGATGCCGAGAGCACAATCCTGGTGGTCAACCGGGCGGTCGAGCGGATCTTCGGCCACCGACCCGACGAGCTGACCGGCCGGCCGCTCACGATGCTGATGCCGGAGTATCTCCGGCATGTGCACGAGGCGGCGCTGGGACGTTACCTCGCGACCGGCACCCGGCACATCAACTGGACCGCCGTCGAGTTGCCCGGCCTGCACCGGGACGGGCACGAGGTGCCGGTCGAGGTCTCCTTCGGTGAATCGAAGGGGCTCGGCGGACACACCTTCACCGCCATCCTCCGGGATATCAGCGACCGCAAGGCGGCCGAGGCGGCGCTGCGCCGGAGCGAGCAACATCTGCTCCAGGCCCAGAAGATGGAAGCCGTGGGCCGGTTGGCCGGCGGAATCGCGCACGACTTCAACAACCTGCTGACCGTGGTGACCGGGGTGGTCCACTACCTCCTGGACCGCCATCCCGACAAGACTCCCGATCACGCCGATCTCATCGCCATTCAGGACGCCACCGATCGCGCCGCGGCGCTCACCACCCAGCTACTCGCGTTCAGCCGCCAGCAGGTGCTCCAGCCGGTCGAGATCGACATCAACCACGTGGTACGGCGGACGGAGGCGATGTTACGCCGCCTGCTCGGCGCGCGCATCACCATCGCCCTCAGCCTGGACCAGGAAATCGGCGTGGTGAAGGCAGATCGCACCCAGTTGGAGCAGGTGCTGTTGAACCTGGCCCTTAACGCGCGCGACGCCATGCCGGAAGGCGGAACGCTCCGGTTCGAGACCAGCAACGTCACCGTCAACGGCGATTATGCCAGCACTCACCTCGGGCTCGAGCCGGGCCCCTATGTCATGCTCGCCGTGACCGACACGGGGCACGGCATGGACGCCATCACCAAGGCGCAGATATTCGAGCCCTTCTTCACCACCAAGGATGAGGGGAAGGGGACGGGGCTGGGCCTGGCCACCGTGTATGGCATCGTGAAGCAGTCGGGTGGCAGCATCTATGTGTACTCGGAGCCAGGGCACGGGACCACGTTCAAGGTGTATCTGCCGTGTGTCCTCGGGCTCTGCGCGGCACCGGAGGAGGATGAGGACGTGGCCAGAGGCGTGGCCCGGCGGGGCGAGGTGGTGCTGCTGGCCGAGGACCGCTCCGACGTGAGGCGGTTCACGGCGCGGGTGCTGCGGGAGTGTGGCTATGACGTCCTGGAGGCGGAGAGCGGCGACGCCGCGCTGGCCCTCGCGGGCGCTCGCGCCGGCCCGATCCACGCTCTGCTCACCGACGCCGTCATGCCAGGCATGAGCGGCCGGGTCTTGGCCGAGCGGCTCCGGGCAACCCGGCCGCACACGCGGGTCATCTTCATGTCGGGGTATACCGACGACGCGGTGCTGGAGCGCAACATGGTCGAGTCCGGGGTCGCGTTCATTCAGAAGCCGTTCACTCCGGCCGGCCTGGCGGCGGCGGTGAGGAGCGCGCTGGATGTGGGGCGGGCGGGCAGCGATAAGAGTGCGGCGGGGTAGGTAGGGCTACGGGCTTGGGCTCGGGCTCCTACCAGAAAACCGGGAGCTCAGGAAGCGTCGAACCACAGGCACACTCGCTCTTACCATCCTGCGCGCCGGTCACACGACCGCAAGCCGGGCAGCGGATCCAACGTGCGCTCATCTGATGCGGGGTCCAGATGCTACTGTGGAAAGCGGTGCCCAGCTTCCCCCGGAGGAACTCGGACGAGGCTTCCTTGTGTGCCTCCTCCCGCATGACGCAGCTGGCTTCCTCGGGTCCGGTCCAGGCGCTGACTGTATAGAGCCGACGGCCGACGACCCCCCCGAGAAAGCTCAAGAAGCCCGGCATCGCCGGCATGCCCAGTATGATCCGGCGGCTATACAGCCGGATCTCCTGCACCTCTTCGTCCGAGCTGGCGTCCACCATGGTGAGACTGAAAGCCCCCGGCGTAGCGTTGCTGCCGGACCTCACTCGGGTGCTCGTACCAAACGTGATCGGTCCGATCTGATGAGGCTGCACCACGACCTGAAGGCCGAGCTGTTGCAGCATAGTTTGACGGTCGAAATAACCCCGCACACTGAGCACCTTGTCGCCGCTCACCCGAATGACATCGATGCCCGGTTGGGTAATCCGCGCTCCGGTCGGAGGGAGGCCGCTCAGGCTTCCGGTATTGGTGCCGTGCATGGTCCATTCCAGGACCACGCCGGAGCTACTCTCCGCGTTGCTGGTGATCTCGAAGCTCAAATCGGGAAACGAGGCGAAGAGCCCTTCCGCGAAGGCTTCGATGGCAGGGCCCGTCAACGGACCATTGGTGACCGGGTCGGAGTAGGTCCCGCCCTCGAGGAACATCGCGCTGATCGTGGCAGGAGACCGGGTGTTCCAGGCCTCGATGTATCGCCGCGCGATCTCGGTTGGTTGCATGGATCCTTCTCAGGCGGGCGGCGAAACCTGGTTGGGTAGGTCGAGCTTCTCCAGGAGCCGGACGTAGCGTGGGTGGTGATGCAGGGAGGCCAAGTTACCATCGGTGCCGATGAACGGGATGATGGTCGAGCGTTGCTCGTACGCAGTCTCGATGAGCTCGAGTGCGGCTTCCTGCTCCCCGACGGCAAAACGAGCGGTCCCGAGACAGTACAGCGGGACGTGCTGTCGTTGGGCAAGCTCGGTGAGCTCATCCAAGAGTCGTCGGGGTCCCTCCAGGTCCCCCATCCTCGCGAGTGCGCAGGCGAGGTCCGCCAGGATGATGGGAACCCTTCCCGCGATTGCTTGCGCGTTCTGGAGGGCGGTTACCGCTTCCTCGTTGCGGGATAGCCTCGAAAGCGAGTGGGCGAGCATGACGTGGGTAGTGTAGAATCGCGGCTCCAGCTCGATCGTCCGCCGGTATTGTTCCACGGCTTCATCGTACCGGTGTGCGTAGTGGTATGCCCTACCGAGGTTCTGGTTGATGATGATCGACAGGGGATCCCGCTCCTGCGCCTTGCGGATCTCACGCAGGCTCTCCGCGTGCCGGTTCCTGATCGACAGGAAGATGGAAAACCAGTGGTATGCCGGGGCGTGGCCGGGGTTGAGCTCGATGGCACGGCGGAAGCTGGCTTCGGCACCGGCCCAGTCCCACTCGAAGAGCATCCGGATCATGGCCAAGGCCGTGTGCGCCTCGGCCAGGTTTCCATCGAGCTCCAACGCACGCATCGCGGACGCCTTGGCCAGCGGCATCGCTTCCCGAGACGATAAGCCGCCGTACCAGTCGAAGCCCAGCATGGCGTACGCATGCGCGATGCCGGCGTGCGGCAGGGCATAAGCCGAGTCCTTCACCAGGGCCGCCTTGAACGACTCGATCGACGCTTTGTATCCCTCCACGGTGCGTCGGTTTAGGGCGTAGAGGCCCTTCAGGTAGAGGGTGTAAGCGTCGAGATTTTCCGTTGCCGGCTGGAGCTGGATATCCTCGTCGGTGAGACGAACCTTTAGGCTAGCGGTGATCGAGCAGGCGAGCTCATCCTGCACCTCGAAGACGTCGGCGATCCCCCGATCGAATGTCTCGGACCAAACGTAGTAGCCGTCTGCGGCATTGATCAGCTGGGCGGTGATTCGAAGCCGGTTTCCTGCCCGGCGAACGCTCCCCTCGAGAACGGACGCGACGTTCAGTTTCTGCGCGATCTCCCGGACATCGACGTCCTTTCCCTTGAAGGCGAAGGCAGAGGTCCGGGCGGTGACCCGGAGTCCGGCCACCTTGGTGAGGGCGTTTATCAGCTCCTCGGTCATCCCATCGGAGAAGTACTCGTTCTCCGGGTCGGAGCTCAGGTTCACGAAAGGCAGCACCGCGAGCCCTGCCGGCCGAGGGGCGGGGCGCACGGCGGTCGGGGTGCCTGACCCGGGCGTGATCTGGCCGGGTCCGGTGGAGAGAAATCGGCCGAACTCGGCCGCGGTCTGGAACCGATCCTCCGGCTGCCGTGCCAGCGCGCGACCCAGCGTTTCCTCCAGGTACTGCGGCACCGATATGCCGCGATCCGCCAGCCGGGGCGCCGAGTCATTCAGACGCTGGGCGAGGATCGCGAGGGGTGCGTGGCCGGTGAAGGGTGGCGCGCCGGTCAGCATCTCGAACAGAACGCATCCCAGGCCATAGATGTCGCTCCGCCCGTCCGCCGCCTCTCCGAGCGCCTGCTCGGGGCTCATGTACGCTGGTGTCCCCACCAGCAGGCCGGTTTCGGTTAGCCCGGTGTCGGCGGCCTCGCTGATCGCCCGCGCCACCCCGAAATCGGCGATCACCGCGTGGCCTTCCTCCAGCAGGATGTTCTCCGGCTTGATATCACGGTGCACCACGTTCTGACGGTGGGCGTAGTCCAGGCCGTCGGCTACCTCGCGAGCGATCTGGAGGGCCGCTGTGAGAGGTAGCGGCGACTCGCGCCGCAGCCGGTCACGCAAGGAGCCGCCCACGATGTAGGGAACCACGTAATAGAGGGAGCCGTCCGCCTCGCCCGAGTCGTACAGCGGGAGCAGATGGGGATGGTGCAGCCGCGCCGCCACCCGGACCTCCCGGAGGAAGCGATCCGCACCCAGGGCGGCGGCCAGGTGGGGGTACAGCACCTTAAGCGCCACCTCGCGATCGTGCTTGAGGTCGCGCGCCAGGTACACGACCGCCATGCCACCATGACCAATCTCCCGCTGGATGGCATAACGATCCTGCAGAATCGCTGTGAGGTGATCTTGGAGTTCGGGCAAACCGCTTTCCGGCAGGGCTGTAAGCTACAATACCACCCCTTGCCCAGCCCAGCCAGAGAGCGTCAGGCTCAGGCCTTCATCGCCGCCGCCATCACGCCCGGGACCTTCATCCAGCTCGAGTGCTCCTCCAGCGCCGTCATCAGCGGCATCAGTACATGCGCACTCCGGTGGCTGGGGAAGTAGGCCGGCTTGGGCATGGCCGTAATTGGATGCCGGAGAACCGCCTTCTCGATCCCCTCCAACATTGGAGTGTTATGGAC
>JBKJZM010000095.1:0-3785 GCA_046715295.1 Gemmatimonadales bacterium
GGTAGGCACGGACATCGCTCGTCGGCTCCCGGCGGATCCGCGTCCGCTCATCGGGCGAAAGCTCCGCTTTGAGCGCGGAGGCGATCTGGAGGGCCACATCGGTCTGGATCGCGAAGATGTCGGTGAGCCGGCGGTCGTAGGTCTCGGCCCATAGGTGCTGGTCAGTCTCTGCGTCGATCAGCTGGGCGACGATCCGCACCCGATCGCCTGCCCGCCGCACGCTCCCCTCGAGTAGCGTTGCGACCTGGAGCGTGGCCCCGATCTCCCGCAGGCTCTGCTCCCGGTCCTTGAACTGCATCACTGAGGTTCGGGAGATCACCTTGAGCGAGCGGATCTTCGAAAGCTGGGCGATGACGTCTTCCGTGATCCCGTCGGCAAAGAACTCATTCTCCGGATCCGCGCTCAGATTGCGGAACGGGAGTACTGCGACCGAGCGAGCGCGGGGCTGCTCACCGGGCAGCGCGGTGAGGGCGTCGACGAATGCGGCAGCGGATGGGAACCGGTCGGCCGGAGTCGTCGCGAGTGCCTTCATGATTGCCTGCTCCACCGCGGTCGAGACGGTGGCCCTGAGGCGGCGCACTCGAGGTATCGGATCGGTGAACCGCTTCGCGATCACCACCTGGGCCGTGATGCCGGTATACGGCGGCTCGCCGGCGAGCAACTCGTAGAGAACGCAGCCCAGACTGTACACGTCGCTCCGGGCATCCAGGGTCCGATCGCCGGCGCTCTGTTCGGGGCTCATGTAATGCGGTGTACCCAGAATGATGCCGGTCTGGCTCAGCTTTTCTGCGCCCCCCGCTTCCCCGCCTGCAATCGCCAGCGCGATGCCAAAGTCCGAGACCATCGCCTCCCCTTCATGCAGCAGGATGTTCTCCGGCTTGATGTCCCGGTGAATCAGGCCGTGGGTGTGGGCGTGGTCCAGGGCGGAGGCCACCTGCCGGACGATGGCGATCGCCTGGTCAATCGGGAGCTGCCGCTCTCGGGAGAGCTTCTGCCGGAGCGTTTCGCCCCGTATGTACGGCATCGAGAACCAGAGCAGCTGCTCCGCGGCCCCGCTGTCGTAGAGTGGCAGGATGTGGGGATGATTGAGCCCGGCGACGATCTGGATCTCACGATCGAACCGCTCCGGCCCGAGCACGGCGCTGAGCTCGGGTCGGAGAACCTTGATGGCCACCTTGCGGCGATGCTTCAGATCGTCGGCCAGGTAGACCGTCGCCATGCCGCCGTGACCCAGCTCGCGCTCGATGGCGTAACGGCCGGCGAGCGCAGTGCCGAGGTGTGCAAGCTGATCGGATGGCAGGGGAGACTTCGCTGTCACTCGGTGTAGCGCTCCTCCAAGACCTGGAGGTGATGCCGCACGTGTCCCGGAATGACGTAAGCGAGGGCGCGGACGCTGATCGGCTGGTCACTGGCGGTCCCCCGCCGGTGCCAGGCTTCGGCCGGCAGGCCCCGAAAGAGCGCAATGGTCGCCCGCCTGACGTCGCCCCATTCCGCGGCCAGATCGGCCAGGGTCCGGTCACCAGCCCGGACCTCCGCCACATAGGTCTGGTCGTCGAAGCTGGGCAGCGGAGTGCTGTCGCCACGGCCGATACGGAGTGCTCGGTAGGCAAAAACCCGCTCGGTATCGCACAGATGACCGACTATTTCTTTGATACTCCACTTCTCCGGCGCGTAGCGATAATCGCCCCGCACCTCGCGAATCCGGCCGAGACGGGTGAGGACCTGGTCGAGCTGAGTGACCAGAACCGTCACGATGTCTTCGTCCTCGGCGATGCGGGCGACGTAATCGGCGAACGAGGCCGCGTACTCGTCGATTCCAGGGCGATGGGTCGTGATCACAGCCGCTCCCTTTCTCGTTGGATACGGCGTTATCCTGGAGGGCGCAAGTCGGTGGGTCGGGCGTCCGCATCTTAACACTAGCCATGACACCCACTCCCCTACTACCCTAATGAAGGAGTTCCCGGGACACCACTTGATCGATTCCGCCGCTCGGCTTCAGGCTGCCCTCGCCGACCGCTTTCGCATCGAGCGGGAGCTCGGTCGCGGCGGGATGGCCACGGTCTACCTGGCGCAGGATCTCCGGCAGGAGCGGCCGGTCGCGCTCAAGGTGATCCACGCCCACCTGGCGGCGACCCTCGGCTCCGACCGCTTTCTCCGCGAGATCAAGCTCACCGCCAAGCTCCGTCACCCGCACATCCTGCCACTCTTCGACTCGGGTGAGGCACAGGAGCTGCTCTGGTACACCATGCCGTACGTGGAAGGTGAGACGCTGCGCCAGCGACTGACCCGGGAAAAACGGCTCGCACCGGGGGAAGCTCTTCGGATCGTCCACGACGTACTCGCTGCCCTGACCTACGCCCACGCGCACGGCATCGTCCATCGCGACATCAAGCCCGAGAACATTCTGTTGGAGGGCGGCGAGGCTGTCCTCGCGGATTTCGGAATCGCCCAGGCGGTCACTGCTGCAGGCACCGAGCGCCTGACCGAGATGGGGCTTGCGCTCGGCACTCCGGCATACATGAGCCCGGAGCAGGCAGCGGGCGCGGACATCGACCGCCGGAGCGACCTCTACTCGCTGGGCTGCGTGCTGTACGAGACCCTGAGCGGTAAGCCCCCCTTCGGCGGAGCCTCGCCTCAGGCCGTCGTCGCGAAGCACCTGACCGAAACGCCCCCGCCCCTCACCGACACCGATGGGTCGGTGCCGAGCTCGGTCACCCATGCGATCGACAAGGCTCTGGCCAAGAACGCGAACGAGCGGTTCGACACCGCGGCTGAGTTTTCGGCGGCCCTCGGAACCGGTGAGCAGCCCAGAGCGCGTCCCGCGGGCCGGCGACCACTCGCGTTAGCGGCCCTCGCGGTGCTCGGCCTACTGGGCCTCGTCTTCTACGCCGGCCGCCGGATTCCGGCGAAGGCCGCCGAAGGTGGATCAGTCGCCTCCGGGTTCAACCAGAAGCTCAGCCAGCTCACCTCTGGCGAGGGCATCGAGGAATGGCCGGCCTGGTCGCCCGATGGAAGCCGCCTCGCCTACGTGGCCGAAGTAGACGGCATCCGGCAGCTGTTCCTGCGCACGCTCTCGAACGGTGAGGAACGGCGGCTGTCGCGCGAGCAGGAGGACGACATCCAGCCTGCCTGGTCACCCGATGGGCAACAGCTCGCCTTCGTGCGGGCGAAGACCAATGGAGGAAAGCTGGAGCCGAACGACATCAACGGGTGGTATCAGGATGGCGGCGACATCTGGACTATGGACCTCGGCTCCGGACGCGAGACCAAGCTGATCGAAGACGCCTTCGGTCCGGCGTACTCGCCCAAGGATGGGCGCCTGGCGTTCGACGCTGCATGGGCCGGGGCTCGGCGCATCTGGATCGCCGACAGGACCGGCCGCAATCCGCGCCAGATCACGGCGGACTCGAGCGAGGCCGTGGTGCATACCGGGCCTCGCTGGTCTCCCGACGGATCGAGGATCGCGTTCCGGCGGATCGAGAAGATCAAGTCCGACATCGCGGCGGTGGATGTGGCGTCGCAGGCTCTCACCTGGGTGACCAACGACAACGCCATCAACACGGATCCTGTGTGGGCACCGGACGCGCGGCACATCTACTTCACCTCTTCGCGGGGTGGCGGACTCAACCTGTGGCGGATCGGCGTTGGCACGGGCGGACCCACCGGTTCTCCCGAGCAGCTCACAACCGGCGCGGGCGACGACGTCCAGCCGGCTGTGGCGCCGGACGGGAGTAGGGTGGCGTTCGCGGTACGCGGCGTCAATTCGGATCTCTGGCGCCTGCCGG
>JBKJZM010000096.1:0-10470 GCA_046715295.1 Gemmatimonadales bacterium
TGTTAGGCGCCACCAGACTTCGCCACGGGCGTCGCTACTCGAGCCGCCCAGGAGATAAAGCAGATTTCGATCAGCTCAAGATCCGACGACCTACTTCGGGAGGGTGTGCTCGCCGCGGCAGTCGTATTTGAAGCTGCCGGAAGACCCCACCGCTGCGGCCGTGCAGGTTCCGCGGCCTTTCACTCCCTGGAGCTTGCCGGTGCCTCCTAGGAGCTCCCACTTGTGGTCCATGACCTGGGGTACATCCGCCTTGTTGACCACCGTCAACGCGAAGCTGTAAAAGGCTTTGTCGCCGTTGGCCATGTTGTCCACGAACGTTCCCCGGACCTTCGTGGTATCGCCGATGATCTCTTGAATCTGGGTTCCCACGCCTTGCGCGTTCTTGAGTCCGGCAATCTCCCAGGCCTTGGTCCACGTGCACGTCCCCTGAGCCAGTCCATAGGCGTGCCCGGGGTTGTCGCCGACACGAATCAGATAGGACGGGTTCGCCGGGGCGCAGAGCCCGACAGCGGACATCGGTGTCTGGGCTACCGCAGAAGAAGTGACGAAAAGAAGCAGACCGACCAAGAACCAATTCTTGCGCATTGTCCCCTCCCTGCTTTGGGTCGATGGGCCCCTACACGACTCGGTTGCTCCGAAGGGCCCGTGGCGTCGGAGCAGCAACCAAAAAGAATCGATTGGGATCGACAGCTCGACCGACTCTACCATGAGATCGCCGGAAGTCACTTTTGCGACGTCGAGCAGGCAAGAAACGCGATCCCTCAGGCAACCAAGACGGGAAAAACTGAAGCAAGATCCCGAGCTTTGGCATCTCCGGTTAGACGTTAATCATGGCGCCTAACGGACCGCGCATCAGCTGCGGCGACTCCGCCGAGTGCGCACAATCCGACGTTTCCTTTTAGAACTGAGGCGCCGTCGGCTGCATGCGCTTGTTAGGCGCCGCGTGTCTCGCGATCCTGATTACTCTGCGAACTATCCTGTTTGAGCTGACGTAGGATTGCGCAGGTCAGCCTTGAGAAGCGTGTGGTGTCGTAAGGCACCATGCTGTCCACCGCAACGCTATCGGAGACCGAACTGGCTGCCCTGTAGCCCCTGCGGCACGTCTCTTCCGCCTGACGATCTGCTTCGTGCTCCAGTAGTCGATGGCTAGCATAAGTATTCGAAACCGAATCTCTCTCGGGCTCTGTCAGCTCGCGTGTTCCACCATCCGGCTCCACAATGAAGCTCAATCCAGCAGAGCCCGGGTAGGAGTGGACGAAGATATGGTAGCACCCTGGACCCAGCGTTCGCGGAGGCACGCTGTCATGGTGCTCTGGGATTGGCTTACCGTACGCCAGGCGACCAACCCGCGGACCTTGTGGAAACTCGGCTATCGACTGGCTTAGCCAAACCGTGTCCACCGGCAAACGACGAAGGTCATCGGTGTACCCATAACAAGTTGTCACGAGCAGGCGTAGGAGCGGGTTAACCTTGCTGCCACCCCGTTTGGTCGCCACTCCGAAGGTGAGGTCTTGTGCAGTGGAGCCGCTTACTAGCCACACACTGTATGGAGCAGGGCACGCGGTCAAAAGCCCCACAATAGCCAGCCAGGTACGACCTAGCCGGATTGATCTCGAAGCTCGCATAGTCCCCTGGTCGCGTGCGCCTAACGGACCGCGCATCAGCTGCGGCGACTCCGCCGAGTGCGCTCAATCCTAGATCTTCCTTCAAACGCCGCGCCGTCTGCTGCATGCGCTTGTTAGGCCGCCGAGTCTAGTGCCCCAACTTCAGGCGCTGTAGAACTCCCACGCAATCCGGTCTGGGTCTTTGAATGCGACGTAGCGCTTCCCTAGTGTCTCATCCAGCTTGACGCCCGTATTCTCTACGCCCGCTGCCTGAAGCGCGTCTGCGACCCGTTTGAGTTCGCCTTCATCCGCACACCCCAATGCGACATGATCAAGGCCCACCCGAGATGGGTCGAACCGGTCGCCTGGTGGCGTATCCGCCGCTGGACCTCTGACACCGAATGCGGTCCCACCTGCCGCAAACAGGAAGAGGTCAGGACCGTCCAAGAGCATGGGGAACCCGAGGGTTTCCGTGTAGAAGCGCTTCGCACGCGCGACATCGCTGACCCGCAGGGCGACGTGATGAACCCCGGGCGTCTGTGGTTTGATGCTCATTTGCTCCTCCTCATAGTAGCTCGACTGTCGGCCTAACGGCCCGCGCATCAGCTGCGGCGACTCCGCCGAGTGCGCACAAACCTACGGTTCCTTAGAAGTGAAGCGTCCGCCAACTGCATGCGCATGTTAGGTGGCGCTGAGAACGGGACTATAATCCAGTACCTCGATCAGTGCGTAGCCGCCGGTGCTTCTCTCAAACAAGCGCAGACGTATCCCCGGGCTAAGGCGCTCGTGCGGCGCGGTCTCCATCATGAATTGAATGCGCGCCATAGTGGGATTCCCCTGTAGGCGCGGAGATGTGTCGAACCGGCACACGAGACTCCAACCATCAGGGCCGGTATCCAGAGTTCCCTCGAACCACGAGGGGTCGGTGGTCTCGGATACGGCGCGCCCGGCCCGGACCGCGTCACCGCGTGTTAATTACGACCTTACCTCGCGTATGTCCTGCACCCAGGCGCCGGACCGCCTCGGCGGCCTCGCTCAGCGCGAAACGCCGGTCGATGACCGGAGTGATCGTTTCGCGCTCGACGAGCCCTGCCAGCAGCGCGAGTCCTTCCGGATCGCTTTTCGCGACGAACGGGACGACCCGCCGGCGCCGGGTGAGCGGCCACAGCATCACGGCTTGGAGCAGTCGCCCGGCTGGCGCGATCCATCGTCCCGCCGGCCCGCCGATGGCGACGAGGATTCCGTCCGGTTCCAGGACCCGCCGGCAGCGGCTGAACGGCCGGTTTCCGCCGATGTCGAAGATGACGTCCCACCGGTCGCGGCGGCTGGTGAAGTCTTCCGCGTCGTGATCGATGACCTCGTCGGCGCCGATGGAGCGGACGACGTCGACGCTCCCGGCGCGCGTCACGGCGGTGACGTGCGCGCCGAGCCACTTCGCGATCTGCACGGCGAATGTCCCGACGCCGCCGCCGGCACCGTTGACGAGCACGCGCTGCGCGGCGCGCACCCGCGCCCGGTCGCGCAGCCCCTGCAGCGCCGTGAGCCCGGCGACGTTGAGCGTCGCCGCCTGCTCGAACGTGATGCCCGCCGGCTTCGGCGCCAGTCGCTTCTCCGTGGTCACGGTGAATTCGGCGAAGCTGCCGTCCGCCCCTCCGAGCACCTCGTCACCCGGCTTGAACCGCGTGACGTTCTTTCCGACCGCCGTCACGCGGCCGGCCAGATCGACGCCGCGGACGCGGTGCTTCGGTGCGCCGATGGCCTCGAGGATCGGAATGAAGAACGGCACGCCCCGCGCCAGGTGCCAGTCGAGCGCGTTCACCGATGCCGCGTGCACCTCCACCAGCACTCCGTCGTCGCCGGAGGCCGGCATCTCGACTTCGCGCAGCTTCAGCGCGTCCGGCGAGCCATAGCCCTTTTGCACAATCGCTTTCATGTGCCTCCCGCCGCTCAGCGGCAATCATAGACCCCGGACGCGGTGTCGCTAATGCCGACATCACCTCGAGTTTCCGGACGTCGATCCGGCGCGCGAGGAAGCACACCGTCAGCGACACAGCCGCCAGGAACATCGGCAGAAGAAAAAGATTCGACGCGTACCGTGGCACGAGGACGAAGTTCCTCGTGATGGGGCCGGGAACTTTTCAGGTCCGATGGTCACGGTCAGCGCCAGCTAACGGACCGCGCATCAGCCGCGGCGACTTCTCAGTAAGCGCACTATCCTACGTTCCTTAAAACTGAAGCGTCCGTCAGCTGCATGCGCTTGTTAGGCCGCGTCGCAACCCGAGACCTCATTGTAGACCTCGCGTGCGGGTGCGGCTGCGATTTCCGGCCATCTCCTCGTTGGCGGCCAAGCGATAGGCCTCCTCCAGATAAGGCACAACTGTGGGGAGCTCTGGCACCGAACGCAGCAGCGTGACGTGGGCAACGCGGTTGGGAGCCCCGCGCTGCACCTTGAAGAAACATGGGGCCTGCGCTTCCCGGTCCAGATGAACGACTAGGCGCAGCGCGTCCCGCATGACCGTCAGATCCGCGAAGATGCGGGTGGTGCGGAACAGGGCGTACCGTTCGCGGGTGACGATTTCCACTTCCCCGAAGCTCCGCACCGTGTCTTCTAGCGAACCATACAGTAGGACTAATTCGGACGATCTACCTTGGAGCAAGGCTGCACGACTGCCGAGGCCACACGCGTGCCGCTGGCGGACTCGGCGAAAGGCCCGGTGACACTTGGGGCAAGTCCAGACCGCGGTCATCTCCCGTTACTATCCCTCGTCCCTTGACGTGCGCGACAACTCGTCACGCGGCCTAACTAGTAAGTGGACCGACATCCCAGGCCACTCAATACGCACTAACATCACGCACCGCAGTCTATTCCGCCAATCCTGCATCCGCCCTCACGCCCAGGCAGTCCTCCGGGCTTCGGACCCCCCGGCCTCCCCGGTTCAGGACATGGGTGTAGATCATCGTGGTCGACACGTCCCGGTGCCCCAGGAGCTCCTGCACGGTCCGGATGTCGTACCCGGCCTCGAGCAAATGGGTCGCGAAGGAGTGCCGCAGGGTATGGCAGCTCGCCCGCTTCCCGATCCCGCTCGCCCGGACTGCCGCCGTCATGGATCGCTGCACCACCGACTCATGGAGATGGTGCCGGTGAACCCGGCCACTTTCCGGGTCCCGGTAGCTCCGCCGGGCCGGGAATACCCACAGCCACGGCCACGAACACCCCGCCCTTGGGTACTTGGCATTCAGACCGCCCGGAATCTCGACCCATCCACCCCCTTTCCCCAAGTCACGATCATGGACCGCCTTGACACGCGCAAGTTGCTCCCGGAGTGACCCCAGCATCGTCTCCGGAATGACGCTGACCCGGTCTTTGCCCCCCTTACCCCGCCGGACAGTCAACTCACCCCGATCCAGGTCGAGGTCCTTGATCCGTAACATGAGGCACTCGGTCACCCGAAGCCCGCTGCCATACAGCAGCAGGCCCACAAGGCGATGGGTGCCCCGGAGTAATCCCAGGATCCGCGCCACCTCCTCCGGGGTCAGCACCACAGGTAGCGTGGTGGGCACTCGCCCCCGCGGCAGACGGCCCAACGCCTCGAGCGAT
Organism: Gemmatimonadales bacterium; assembly: GCA_046715295.1. Taxonomy (GTDB): domain Bacteria; phylum Gemmatimonadota; class Gemmatimonadetes; order Gemmatimonadales; family GWC2-71-9; genus CAVVWJ01. The sequence continues at coordinate 5,203 of JBKJZM010000096.1, forward strand.
CGGCCCAGGACGTTGCGGTAGAGAAACAGCAGCGCGCTGAGGGCCTGCTGCTGGGTGGCCGCGGAAAGGTTTCGCTCCACCACCAGATGACTCAGGAATTGCCGCACCTCGGCGGGGCCCAGTTCGGAGGGGTGCCGGAGGCCACAGAAACGGACGAACCGCTTGGTCCAGTACACATAGGCGGCTTCGGTGCGCCGGCTCAAATGCTGGAGGCGCAGGTTGGACTGCAACGATTGCAGGAGGGGCGACTTGTACTGCATTCGGACCTGCCGGAGATGCCCCGGCAATATCGGCTGCCGGTCCCAGCCTCCCGGATCAATTCTATCTACCAGGGGTCGAAATAACGCGGCGGCGGGCGAACTAGTCGGCCGAGGAACGCCCGGTTTTAGGCGCGGGTCTACAACCCCGCCCGCTTGCTCAGGAAGAACCGCTTGAGCAGGTCTCCGCACTCCTCGGCCATGAGGCCCCCCACGACCTCCGGACGGTGATTCAATCTCGGATGGCGGAGCAGGTCGTACACCGAGCCGGCCATGCCGCATCGCGCGTCGTACGCACCGAAGACCACCCGGCCGACCTTGGCGAGCACGATGGCGCCGGCGCACTGGGCGCAGGGTTCCAGCGTCACATATAAGGTGGTCATGACGAGCCGGTCCTCACCCACTTTCTGCAGCGCCCTCTGAAGGGCGAGAAGCTCCGCGTGGGCGGTTGGATCGCGACGCTGCACCGTCTCGTTGTGGGCCTCACCCAGCACCTCGCCCTCGGCGATGACCACCGCGCCGACCGGCACCTCCTCCCGCACCGAGGCGGCCCAGGCCAGCCGGAGCGCGGCCTGCATTCCTGCGAGATCACTCGGCGAAGGCGTGCCCCTACGCACCGGCCATCTCTGGCACGGGAGCCGCACCCCGTTGGACCTTTTCGAAGCGCAGTAGGTCCCCGTCCCGTTCCACCCGGACCGTGTCCCCTTCGTGGAAGTTGCCCTCCAGCAGCTCCAGCGCGATCGGATTCTGGAGCAGGCGCTGAATCACCCGCTTGAGCGGGCGCGCCCCATACACCGGATCGTAGCCCTCGGCAGCGATGAACGCCTTGGCCTGAGGGGTCACCTCGAGCTGGATGCGTCGGTCTCCCAGTATCTTGACCAGCTTCTCCAGCTGGAGGTCCACGATCTGGACCAGATCTTCCCGGCTGAGCTGCCGGAACACAATGATGTCGTCCACCCGGTTGAGGAACTCGGGGCGGAAGTGATTCCTGAGCTCGTCACGCACCCGTTGCTCCACCGTTTCCCACCCGCGTGGATCGAGCTGCTCTCCGGCATCGACGATGTACTGGCTCCCGATGTTGGAGGTCATGATGATCACGCTGTTGCGGAAGTCCACCAGCCGGCCCTGACTGTCGGTGAGCCGGCCATCGTCCAGGATCTGCAACAGCACGTTGAACACATCGGGGTGCCCCTTCTCGATCTCATCGAAGAGCACCACGCTATAGGGCCGGCGCCTGACCGCTTCGGTGAGCTGACCACCCTCCTCGTACCCAACATACCCCGGAGGCGCACCGATCAACCGAGCCACGGAATGCTTCTCCATGTACTCCGACATGTCGATTCGGACCATGGCACGCTCGTTGTCGAACAGAAACTCGGCGAGCGCCCGCGCAGTCTCGGTTTTGCCCACACCGGTGGGAGCGAGGAAGATGAACGAACCCAGTGGCCGATTGGGGTCCTGGAGACCGGCGCGGCTTCGCCGCACCGCATTGGCCACGGCGGTGACCGCGGGCCGCTGACCGATGACCCGCCGGGCGAGCTCATCCTCCAGCTTGGTCAGCCGCTCGCGCTCCGACTCCATCATCTTGGAGACGGGAATTCCTGTCCACTTGGAAACGATCTCGGCGATGTCCTCGGCGTCGACCGCCTCCTTTAGATACATGGCCCCAGCCTGGATCTCGTGCAGCTTACGCTCGTCCTCGGCCAGCCGCCGCTCCAACTCCGGCAGTCTGGAATAGCGCAGCTCCGCCGCCCGCTGAAGATCGCCCCGTCGGGTAGCTTGCTCGATCTCCGCCCGGACGGTCTCGATCTCCGCCTTGAACTGCTGCATCTCCTGTAACGCGGCCTTCTCGGCCTGCCACTGGGCCTTCATCCCGCTGGCTTTCTCGCGGAGCGTGGAGATCTCGCGCTCGAGCGCCTCCCGGCGCTCCACCGCGGCCTTGTCCTTCTCCTTGAGCAGCGCCTGGCGCTCGATCTCCAGCTGGACGATCCGCCGCTCGACCTCATCGATCTCCTGGGGTAGACTGTCGATCTCGATCCGAAGCCGGCTGGCGGCTTCGTCAATGAGGTCGATGGCCTTATCTGGAAGAAAGCGATCACCGATGTAGCGGTCGGAGAGCGTGGCCGCGGCGATGATGGCGTTGTCGGTTATTCTCACACCGTGGTGGACTTCGTAGCGCTCCTTGAGGCCGCGCAGGATGGCGATGGTATCCTCGACCGTAGGCTCGGGGACCATCACCGGTTGGAAGCGGCGCTCGAGGGCGGGGTCCTTCTCGACGTGCTTCCGGTACTCGTCCAGGGTGGTAGCGCCGATCACATGCAGCTCGCCCCGGGCCAGCGGCGGCTTCAGCATGTTGCTGGCGTCCATGGCCCCTTCCGCCGCGCCGGCGCCGACGATCGTGTGTAGCTCATCAATGAAGGTGATGAACTTGCCCTGACTCTCGGTCAGCTCCTTGATGACCGCCTTCAGCCGTTCCTCGAATTCGCCGCGGAACTTGGCGCCGGCCAGAAGCGAGCCCACATCCAGCGCCACCAGCTCACGATTGCGCAATGATTCGGGCACGTCGCCGTTCACGATCCGTTGGGCCAATCCCTCCACAATTGCGGTCTTCCCAACGCCTGGCTCCCCAATAAGCACCGGGTTGTTCTTGGTGCGTCGGGACAGCACCTGCATGCAGCGGCGGATCTCCTCGTCTCGCCCAATGACCGGATCCAGTTTACCCCTACGGGCTTCTTCGGTCAGGTTACGGGTGTACTTCTCCAAGGCTTGGTACTTCTCCTCGGGTGACTGGTCAGTGACCCGATGCGACCCCCGGACTTCCTGCAGGGCGCGGCGCAATTCTTCGGCTGAGATTTTCTGGGTGGTCAGAATATTCCGCAGCGTGGTCCCCTTCTCGTCCGCCATGGCGAGAAGCAAGTGCTCGGTAGAGATGTACTGATCGCCGAGCTTCTTGGCCTCGGTGTCGGCCCGGTCGAAGATCCGTTGCAGCTCCCGGCTAAAGCTCGGCTCAGCGCCGCCCCCCGACTGGGTAGGAAAGCGGGCGACCTCGCGTTCGACGGCCTCGCCCACGGCGGTCAAATTGAGTCCCGCTTTCTGGAGCAGCGGGCGCACCACCCCTTCGTCCTGTGCCAGCAGTGCGGCGAGGAGATGGGCGTCGTTTACCACCGGATTGCCCCGCGCCCGCCCCAGCTCGCCGGCATCACGCAGCGCTTCCTGCGCCTTTATCGTCAATCGCTCTGGTCGGATCATCGGCCCTCAGGTTTGGTGGAAGCTCAGAAACATATATGGACGCAAAGAGGCAGCCTTTTGCGGCTGCCTCGTGCGGTCACTTCTGGCTGGCGATCTTCCTCTGGGCGATCATCTTCCTGGTAAACCGCTCGCCATCGACCGTCAGCTGGTAGTAATAGACTCCCGGCGTGGCCTCCTGTTCTCCATCCAGGTACTGCCCGTCCCAGAAGGCCCGATACTCTCCACAGCGCAAGCGAAGGCTATCCACCCGTTCGCTCGATCCATACGCCAGGGTCGGAATCCCGACCACCTGCACCAGGACATTGTAGATCTTCAGGCTGACCACCGGCTGATGACCCCTCGCGCAGACCGCCCGGGAAATTTCGAACGGGATCGTCGTTGCCGGGAAAAACGGATTGGGGTAGTTCTCCTTCAGCTCGACCCTCGGAGGGAGCACATTCGCCTGTGCCGCTACCGGGGGGCCTGCTCCCACCAGAAGCCCGAGCCACCACCCCGGCCACGCAAAGCGGACCATGGGCGCTCCTTCGAACGACATGTGGAACGGTAGTGGCACCTCCGTGCTATCGGAATACGGGATCGGCACGTTCTAGGCGGAAGATGGCCGCGAGAAGTCTGGAAGTCTAGACTCCCGACTCCTGACTCCCAGCTCCCTGCTTCAGCCTTCTCCCCGCCCCCACCCTGACCGTAATACCCCTGCCGTCCGCCCATTCGAGCAGAGGAATGAGATATTTCCGGGTGAGCCCGAGCCGCTCTCGGACGGCGGCGGGGATGATCTGCCCGTGGCGGCCCAGGTCGTTCAGGACCGCAGCGAACTGCTCGAGGGCCTCGCGCGCATAATAGCGATCTCGCTCGACCGCCTCGACCTGTCCCCGTGCGGCGGCCAGACGGAGAATCGCGAGGAGATCGCGACGGCCGGTGGTGCGCTCCATCTCGGGAACGGACGGTGGATTGAGGTGGGCCTCGAGCAGGATTCGAACCACCCTATCGATCACCGGGTCTCCCCCGACCACATGGGGTACGAAACCGGCGAGGGCGACGACCCCGTCGATTCGGCGCAGCCGGCCGGCGCGAGCGAGGTCGCTCAACGCGGCCTCCACCACGACGTCCCGGGCGTTGAGAGAATGTCTCAGCGTCTCCAACGGCATTCCGGGATCACTGATGTGCCGCCGGTGATGCTCCTGGAGCGTCCCGAGGGCACGGCGGCCGACTTCTTCCACGGCGCTGGTCGTGACCCACACGTCATCCACCAGGCGTGCGGTGGCCTCGATCTCCGCTACTGCCGTGGCCGCTGCTCCGGGAAGACCAAGCAGGAGCGGGAGGGCAGCGGACTGAATCCCATCGCTGCGGCGTGCCAACGCGGCCCGGAACCGCTCCGCCGGATCAGGAGACGCGAACCCACCAGGCCAGGCGCTACGGCGACCAGGAGGGAACGGATCGAGCACTCGGCCACCACCGATGGTGGTGACCGGACTATAGCTCCGGAGCACGAACCGGTCTTCGGCGCGCGCTATCAGGGGTTTCTCGAGTGAGAGCCGAGCCATGCCCGTCCCACCCGGCTCGATCGGCAGGCGCGGCAGCACGCGGGCCATGACCTCCGCGGTGCCGTGATGGAGGCGCACGCGGGTGCGCGGCTTCAATGGCCGCGCCGCACTCGGAAGCAGCGTGATCTCGACATCCAGGGAGGACGCGGCAACCCAGGGAAGTTCGTCGGTGACCAGGACGTCCCCCCGGCCCACCGCCCCTCGTTCGCCACCCGCAAGGC
>JBKJZM010000097.1:0-9156 GCA_046715295.1 Gemmatimonadales bacterium
CGAAGGCTGGTCTGAACCTCAACATCAATGAGCTGGAGGCGCACTATCTCTCCGGCGGCAACGTCCAGCGGGTGGTGAGTGCGCTGATCTCGGCCGACAAGGCGGGTATCCCACTCACCTTCAAACAGGCCACCGCGATCGACCTGGCCGGCCGGGACGTCTTCGAGGCGGTGCAGGTGAGCGTCAACCCGAAGGTGATCACGACCCCCAAGGTGGCCGCGATGGCCAAGGACGGCATTCAGCTGCTGGCCCTCGCGCGGGTCACGGTTCGGGCCAATATCAATCGGCTGGTTGGCGGCGCGGGCGAGGAGACAATCCTGGCGCGCGTCGGGGAGGGCATCGTGAGCACCATCGGCTCGGCGTCCTCGCACAAGGCGGTGCTGGAGTGCCCCGACCTCATCTCCAAGACGGTGCTGGCCAAGGGACTCGACGCCGGAACCGCGTTCGAGATCCTGTCGATCGACATCGCCGATGTGGATGTGGGCAAGAACATCGGCGCGGAGCTTCAGACCGATCAGGCGGAGGCTGACAAGCGCATCGCGCAGGCCAAGGCGGAAGAGCGCCGGGCACTGGCGGTCGCCATGGAACAGGAGTACAAAGCCGAGGCGCAGAACCAACGGGCCAAGGTGATCGCGGCCGAAGCCCAGATCCCGCTGGCCATGGCCGAGGCGTTCCGCAACGGAAACCTCGGAGTCATGGACTATCAGCGCTATCGGAACGTCCAGGCCGATACCGCCATGCGGCAGTCGATTGCCGGGCAGGGCGACGCCAATACGGCGCAGGGTTCCTGAGCCGTGGACTTCAACGCGGTCCTCGTTCTTGGGGCTCTCTGGTTCCTCGTCAACCTGCTGACCGGGCTCAAGGGGAAGAGCCCGCCGGACCGGCCCAAGGCGAGGACTCCGGTCAGGCCGACTCAGTCATCCCAGCCTGACGGCACGCAGCGGGAGGGCTCTCGTCTGGAGCAGGTGCTGCGCGAGTTCGAGCGCGCGCTGGACCAGGCGGGGCCGAGCGGCCGGCCGGGGAGCTTCCCACTGCCTGAGGAGGAGGAAGTCGAGGAGCGCGAGGTGCTGGAAACCGGGCCGGAGGTCGTAAGCCTGGAGCAGGAGGCGCGCCGTGCCCCGAGGCGGGAATTCACCCAGGACGCGGACGCCGAGCAGTTGGTGGCCCGCCGAATCACGGCGGCCTCGGTTCGGGACGCCACGCGCACCAAGGCAGACCACGTCAAATTCGACAACCAGATCCGGCAGGAACCCGCCGAGCACACCGCTACCCGGGGCTACACTCCCGAAGAGCTCCGCCGGGCCGTCGTATGGCGGGAGATACTGGGTCGGCCGGTAAGTGAGAGGTGAGAAGTGACCTTACTTCTCACCTCTAAACCGCTCCTGGTACGCGTCCATCGCTCGGGTGATAGCCGTGCGCGCGGCCGCGGCGCCCTCGAACCCCCTGGTCTCAGTGTGGGTCCCCTCCAAGTCCTTGTACACCCGGAAAAAATGCTCGATTTCCTTGAGGTAGTGCTGCGGAATGTCGGCCAGCTCATTGAGGCCGTCGGAGTAGGGATCCCGCAATGGCACCGCCAGAACCTTTTCGTCCGCCAACCCTGAATCCACCAGGTGGAACAGGCCGATCGGCCGCGCATCGACCAGGCAACCGGTGAATACCGGAATGGTCATCAGCACCAGCACGTCGAGTGGATCGCCGTCGTCCGCCAGGGTGCGCGGCAGAAATCCGTAATCGCCGGGGTAGTGGACAGCACTGTAAAGAACCCGGTCCAGCCGAAACACGCCGAGCTTCTTGTCCAGTTCGTACTTGTTGCGTTCGTTGGTCGGAATTTCCACCACCGTGGTGATCTCCAGGGGCGGATTGGGTCCGGTGGGGATGTCATGCCAGGGATGGAGCCCGCGGTGCGGAACCATGGTCACTGGGGGAACTGCTCCTCGGGCGAAGACGGTGACTTCAGGCGGCCACGCGCGGAAAAGTACCGCAGTCGGGTGAGGCGACCAAGGCTGTCTTCCCGGCTTGCGTCACCGACTTCGTCCGACGATGTTACCCGCCCGGCCCGAGTGGCGGAATGGCAGACGCAGCGGACTCAAAATCCGCCGAGGGCAACCTCGTGCGAGTTCGACTCTCGCCTCGGGCATTCGTTCTCATCAGGACTCAGCCACCGCATCGGCCGACCACCCTGGCGGTACCGCCGTTTCTCTTGCGCCACGTCGTACTCCTGCTCATGTCCCACGGTAGGCTGCTCGTGCCAGAGGTACCAGGGGTGGTGCCCCCGCACTGAGCGAGGCCGGCCGAGGGGCCTCCACCAGCGCGGCCAGGCCGGCGACTGTGGGGGCTTCGAAGAGAGCGCGCAGCGGCAGCTCGACTCCAAGCCTGGCACGCAGGTGCGAGATGACTTGAGTGGCCTTCAGCGAGTGGCCGCCCAGGGCGAAGAAGTTGTCGTGGACACCGACTCTCTCCACCTGTAGCAGGTCGGCCCAGATCTCTGCCAGCATGACTTCGACCGAATTGCGGGGAGCGACGTAACTCCCGACCTCGACTCGTGCGCAGCTCGGCTCCGGAAGCGCCAGGCGATCCACCTTGCCGGCGGGCGTGACCGGGATGGCATCCAGCAGCACAATGGCGGAAGGGATCATGTAGTCCGGGAGCCGCTGCCGAAGAAATTCTTGCAGTTCGCCGTCGCGGAGGCCGCCCGCCTGCTGGGCGACAACGTAGGCCACCAGATGCGGGTCGCGTGGGTCGTCCTGGCGGAGCAGGACCACGGCGCGCCCTACCGCAGGGTGGCGAGCCAGTACCGCCTCGATTTCGCCAGGCTCGATGCGATAGCCCCGCAGCTTCACCTGATGGTCTGACCTCCCAAGGAATTCAAGGTTGCCGTCCCCCCGCCATCGCACCAGATCGCCGGTGCGGTAGAGCCGGGTCCCGGGGTAGCCCGAGAACGGATCGGGGATGAAACGTTCAGCAGTCAGGTCGGCCCGGCCGAGGTAGCCTCGCGCGACGCCGTCGCCTCCGGTGTAGAGCTCCCCACGTACCCCGATCGGAACCGGCTGCAAACGCTCATCCAGCACATAGACCCGGGTGTTGGCGATCGGCCGGCCAATGGGAACCGAGCCAGTGGAGCAGTCGCCCGGCCCTACTGTGTGACAAGTGGTGAACGTCGTGTTCTCCGTGGGACCATACCCATTGATCAGGCAACAGGAAGGGAGGGCTTGGCGCATGCGTTCCACATGGGCCACGGAGAGTACATCGCCACCGGCCAAGAGCTGCCGGAGGCCACGGAGGTCTTCCAGCTGCTCGTCAACCATTTGGTGAAACAGTTCGGCTGTCAGCCAAAGAGTGGTCACCCGCTCCAGTCGCAGGAGCCTGCCCAGTTCCACCAGCGAGGGCAATTCGGCAGGGGCAACCACCAGTCGCGCGCCATGGAGCAGAGCGCCCCAGAGCTCAAACGTCGAGGCATCGAAAGTCAGGGGGGCGAGTTGGAGGAAGACTTCGCCGGCGGTGAATCGAGCGTACCTAGCGCCCTGTACCAGGCGCACAACGGCGCGATGCTCGACTGCGACTCCCTTCGGCGCACCGGTGGAGCCAGAGGTGTACATCACGTAAGCCAGGTTCCGCGCAGTCCCGCGGTTCAGGAGAGGCTCCGCGCTCTGAGTCGCGATCTGCGCCCGGTCCCGATCGAGGCAGACCACCTGTACTTCCCGCGGGGCCAGCGTTGCCGCGAGAGACGCTTCAGTCACCAGCACCCGAGCTCCGGCATCGGCCAGCAGAAAGCGCAGCCGATCCGGCGGGTAACGCAGGTCGAGTGGCACGTAGGCGCCGCCGGCTTTGAGGATGCCGAGCAGTCCGACGACAAGCTCGGACGAGCGCTCCAGTGCAATTCCGACCGGCACCTCCGGGCCGACACCCAGTCGTCTCAGATGATGCGCCAGCTGATTCGCCCGGCGGTCCAGCGCTCCGTACGTCAACTGGTCTCCCTCAAATGAGACCGCCGGGGCATCCGGTGTGCGACTGGCCTCGGCTTCGAACAATTCATGGATGCAGCGGTCTTTCGGGTAATCGCTCTCGGTGTCATTCCACCCGACCACCAGCTGCCTGCGTTCAGCCGGACTCAGCAGCGGCAAAGTAGAAAGCCGTCTGCCTGGGTCGGCCACCATCCCTTCCAACAAGGATTGGAAATGCCTCAGCATCCGTCCGATTGTCTCCCCATCGAACAGGTCGGTGCTGTACTCCATTTCACACACCAGCCCGTCCGTCGCCTCACTCACGGAGAGACCGAGATCGAACTTGGCCGTTCGCCGGTCGACCACCATCCGGCGGAGCGTCAACCCAGGCAGCTGCAGACTCGGCCGAGTACCCCTCCGGAAAGAGAATATGACGTGGACGAGAGGCGCATGGCTCAAACTGCGCTCGGGGTGCAACTCCTCTACCAGCCGCTCGAAGGGTAGCTCCTGGTGATCGTAGGACTGCAGCGCCACCTCCCGCACCCGTCCGAGGAGTTCCCGCACAGTCGGGTCGCCCGATAGGTCGGTGCGCAAGGCCAACGTGTTGGCGAAGAAACCGATGAGGCCTTCGGTCTCAAGCCGGGTGCGCCCGGCGATGGGCGACCCCACGACGATATCGTCCTGTCCCGCGTATCGGGCGAGGAGGGCTTGGTAGGCGGCCAGCAGCGTCATGAAGAGAGTTGCTCCCTCGCTTCGGCCCAGGGCACGCAGACGATCGGCAAGCGCCTGAGGGAGCGTCCGCGATTGGTGCGCGCCGCCGTAACTCTGGACTGCCGGTCGCAGCCGGTCCGTCGGGATCGTCAAGAGAGCAGGTGCACCTTCGAGTTGCTGCTTCCAATGGGAGAGCTGAGCCTGCAAGGTGTCACCCCGGAGCCAAGCGCGCTGCCACACTGCGTAGTCAGCGTACTGTACCGGCAGTGGGGGCAGCGGCGAGCTCCGTCCCTGGGCGAAGGCGGTATATAAGGCGGCCAGCTCCCGGGCTAGCACGCCCATTGACCAACCGTCGGAGACGATGTGGTGCAGCGTGACGAGCAGCGCGTGCTCCCTCTTAGCCAGCCGCAACAGCCGAGCCCGGAAGAGCGGCCCTCGCTCCAGATCGAAAGGCCGCTCCCCCTCTTCGCGCGCCAGCCTGTGGGCCTCCGCCTCGATCTCAGCCGCTGGCCACTCCCCCAGGTCGGTCACCGGGACGGCCAGCTCCAGGCTGGGCGCAATCACCTGCATCGGGTCACCGTCGATGACCCTGAAGGTCGTGCGGAGGGCTTCGTGCCGCTGCACGATCTCAGTTAGCGCGCGCCGCAGCGCCGTCACATCGAGGGCTCCACTCAGTCGGATAGCCAGCCTCACGTTGTAGAAGGCGCTGTCCGGGTGGAGTCGGTCGAGGAACCACAGTCGCTGCTGGGCAAAGGAGAGCGGGACCGGCCCCGACACCTGTCTTCGGGGAATGGCCTCGCTGCCCGTCTTCGACGGGGCCTGCGTCACCAGCTCCCTTTCAATCTGGGTGCGCTGCTCCGGGGTAAGGTCGACCAGGCGGCGGGTGAGGTCGTGGGTCACAAACTCCCTCCTCGTGCGCGGATCTGTTCGACCCGCACGGCCAGCTCGGCCACGGTAGGCGCCTCGAATACTGCGCGCAGCGGCACCGCCACCCCGAGCGCGGCGCGCAGCCGGGTTACAACCATGGTCGCCAGCAAGGAGTGACCGCCCAGCTCGAAGAAGTTGTCGTCCACGCCGACCCTCGCCAGACCGAGCAGCTCGGTCCAGATCCGCAGGAGCAGCTCCTCGAGCGGAGTGCGGGGGGCCAGGAACTGTGATCCCACCTCGGGCCTGGCTCCGTCCGGCACGGGAAAGGCTCTGCGATCCAGCTTGCCGTGAGGAGTCCGGGGCAAGGCATCGAGGAGTACCCAGGCGGACGGCACCATGTGTTCGGGCAGCCGCTCCTTCAGAAACCCGCGCAACTCACTGAGCGTGGGTGCTGGCCGCCGGTTTGGGACGAGGTAGGCCACAAGGACCTTGTCCTCCGGCGCATCTCGCGTTAATCCCTCTGGCTTCCGAGCCATGACCGCGATCTCCCGCACTCCCGGGTGCTGTCCCAGGGTAGCCTCGATTTCTCCCAGCTCGACCCGGAAGCCGTGGATTTTCACCTGCTGATCCTGGCGGCCCACGAACTCCAGATTCCCATCCGCGAGGTAGCGGGCCATGTCACCGGTTCGGTACATGCGCGCTCCAGGATCCGAGTCAAAGGGGCTGGGAATAAATCTTTCAGCGGTAAGGACGGGCTGGTTGAGGTAGCCGCGAGCGAGGCAGGCACCACCAACATACAACTCGCCGGTGACACCGACCGGGACCGGTTGTAAGTGTGCATCCAATAGATAGGCTCGAGTGTTGGGCAGCGGTCGGCCCATCGGAAGCATCGAGGAACGGCAATCTGGCTCGTTCTCGGTCAGGCAATAGGTCAGCATTCCTACAGTGGCTTCGGTAGGGCCATAGTGATTGAGAATCATGCACCGAGGGGCCTGCGATTGAAGCGTTGCCACCCAGGATCGGCGGGGAGCTTCCCCCCCCAAGACCAGCCAGCGGCGCGGCAGCAGCTGGGGATCAGGCGCGGCCTGTAAGGCCGCCAGGTGGGACGGCGCGATCTTGAGACAGTCGATGCGGTGATCGCGGAAGTACTCGCCTAGAGCGACCGGGTCGGATGCTCGCTCCTGCGATATCACATGAAGACAACCGCCGGTACAGAGCGGGACGTAGACGGCGGTCAGGCTCGAGTCTACCGTGAGCGGTTGGACCAGGGCAAAGGCGGTTCCGCTGCCCGCAGCCGGCCCGAGGCGCGCGCTGATTCCCCGCACGTAATTGAGCACCGCCCGATGCTCGACGAGAACTCCCTTGGGCTTGCCGGTAGAACCCGAGGTGTAGAGCACGTATGCCGAGTTCTCGGGCCCCACCGCGCCGACGGGATTCTGCACACTCTCGTGAGCCCAACTGCCGCGGTCCGAATCGAGACACACCACCCTCATCCCATCGCCTGAACAATCAGCCGCTATCCCTCGTCGGGTCACCATGAACACCGGCTTGGCGTCATCCAACATGAACCTCAACCGTTCCCTCGGATACGCGGGGTCCAGTGGCAGATAGGCTCCGCCGGCCTTCAAGATTCCCAGCAGCCCAACGACTACGGCCAACGAGCGTTCCATGCAGATTCCTACCACCTTCTCGGGACCGACCCCTAGTCCTCTCAGATAGTGCGCCAGCTGATTGGCGCTCCGGTTCAGCTCGCCATAAGTCAGTTGCTCGTCTTCGTAGACGGCTGCGACGGCGTCGGGTGTGCGCGCCGCTTGCTGCTCGAAGAGCTCGTGGAGGGAGCCATCTTTGGGGTACCCGGTGGCCGTGTCGTTCCAGTCGACCAGAAGCTGTCGCTGCTCGGCCTCGGGCAGAAGGGGCAATGCCGAGAGCCGACGGCTGGGGTCGGCCACGATGCCCTCGATAAGCATCGTGAGGTGGCCGAGCAGGCGGGCCATAGTGGCGGCGTTAAACAGGTCGGTACTGTATTCGATCTGCGCCCGTAGTCCGCCGCACGGCTCTTCCCAGGTGTGCAGGCTGAGGTCAAACCTCGCGGTGCGTGCCTCGACCTCCAGACGGGTGAGCGTCACTCCGGGTAGCTCCAGCAGCTGGCGCGCCCCCTCTTGAAAACCGAACATCACCTGAAAGAATGGATTCCGGCTGGGGTCCCGACTCGGCCGTAGCTCATCGACCAGGCGGTCGAACGGCAGGTCGTGGTGGTCGTACGCTCCCAGGGCGACCTCGCGCACCCGCCGCAGAAGCTCCAGGAAAGTGGGATCGCCCGAGAGGTCGGTCCGGAGCGCGAGGCTGTTCACGAAGCAGCCAATCAGCCCCGCGAGCTCAGTGCGAGTACGGCCAGCGATGGGCGCACCCACCACGATGTCTGCTTGCCCAGTGTAGCGGGCGAGCAGGGTCTGGAATGCCGCCAGGAGGGTCATGAAGAGAGTGACCTCCTCGCGCCGGCTCAAAGCCCGAAGACCAGCCAGGAGCGAGGCCGGCAGGAGGATCGTCTCTCTCGCACCCCGGTAGCTCGCCGCGGGGGGGTGCGGACGATCGGTGGGCAGCTCGAGCACCGTGGGCGCGTCGCTGAGCTGCTGCTTCCAGTAGCCTAATTGCACCTCCAGCACTTCGCCCTCGAGGTAATCCCGCTGCCAAACCGCGTAGTCGCTGTACTGAATCGGCAGTTCAGGAAGGTCCACGCGCTCGCCCAGCGAGAACGCCCGATAAAATCTGCTCAGCTCACGAAAGAGCACCCTTCGAGACCACCCGTCGCTGACGATGTGGTGCATGGTGAGGAGCAGGACGTGGTCACGCGCTTCGAGCCGCAGTAGACTGGCGCGCAACAGTGGACCCTCAGCGAGGTCGAAGGGTCGCTCCGCCTCCTCGATCATCTGTCGCCGCACCTCGGCATCGCGTTCCAAATCGGGTAAGGAGGTCAGGTCGGTCACTGCCAGGTGGAACAAGCTGGCCGGAGAGATTCGCTGGACGGGACGGTCTCCGACAGTGGGGAAGGTGGTCCGGAGCGCCTCGTGGCGCAGCACTATCGCATTGATGCTCTCCTCCAGAGCCACCGGGTCGATCGCGCCGCTCAGCCTCATGGCCGATGGGATGTTGTAGCGAGAGCTTTCCGGCTCCAGCTGGTGTAAGAACCAGAACCGCTGCTGGGCGAACGAGAGGGGAATGGTGTCGGCGTGCTGCCGTCGAGGGATCGTGTGAGAGGGGGAGGTCCGCATACCCTCGCCTCGAAGGTGCGCCCCGAGCAGGACGTGCCTCCGAACGAAAGAGTCAGGGTGATGGGATCTGGTCACGGCGTCTGGTCCACCTGAAGAATTCTGCCTGCCAACCCGGTTACTGTGGGTGTCTCGAAAAGCGCGCGCAGGGCGAGCTCTATACCGAGCTCGTCGCGCAGCCTCGCCATCACCTGGATCGCCAGCAACGAATGGCCACCCAGCGCGAAGAAGTTGTCTTCGATGCCTACGCGATCTAGGCCCAACACCTCGGCCCAGATCCGGGCGAGCAGCTCCTCGACCGGGGTGCGCGGGTCCACGAAGGAGGCTGCACCTCCTACCCCCACCGCGACCGGCGCCGGGAGTGCACGGCG
>JBKJZM010000098.1:0-8334 GCA_046715295.1 Gemmatimonadales bacterium
GCATCGCCGGAATCCGAGTCGTGCACCCGAGGTTCGGGATCGTGCTCAGTCCAGCCGGCGGCGCATTGGGGAAGATGCTGCTGCCGTTCCGGCTGGGGCTCGGCGGACGGCTCGGGGACGGATCGCAGTGGATGAGCTGGATCTCGATCGACGATGTGGTGAGCGCTCTGGTGCAGGTCCTGGTGAACGAGACCTTGTCGGGGCCGGTGAACGTCACCGCGCCCGAGCCGGTGCGGAATCGAGACTTTACCCGAACCCTCGGCCGGGTGCTTTCCCGCCCGACTCTGTTCCCGGTGCCCGCCGCCGCGCTCCGCCTGGTTCTGGGGGAGATGGCCGATTCCACCCTCCTCTCCAGCGCACGGGTGCTGCCCGAGCGTCTCCTGGAAGCCGGCCATCGTTTCGTGCATCCCGGGCTGGAGACCGCCTTACGGCACGTGCTCCGTCCGGACCGCCGGGCTATCCTTCCCCAATGAGCGGACCCAAGGCCGTTGTCCTGTTGAGCGGCGGGATGGACTCGACCACGGCCGCGGCGATCGCCCTGAGCCGCGGGTTCGACGTGCACGCGCTCACCTTTCGTTACGGCCAGCGGCACGCGGCCGAGGTCGAGGCGGCGCGGCGGGTGGCCGAGCGCCTGGGAATCGGGCGGCACGTGGTGTTGGATATCGACCTCCGGGCCTTTGGCGGCTCTGCCCTTACCGGTGACCTCGAGATGCCCAAGGACACTCCCGTCGAGGAAATCGGGCACCGGATCCCTTCGACCTACGTCCCGGCCCGCAACACGATTTTTCTCGCCTTTGCGCTGGGCTGGTCCGAGGTGCTCGGCGCCTCCGATATCTTCCTGGGCGCCAACGCGCTGGATTACAGCGGATATCCCGATTGCCGCCCGGAGTTCATGCAGGCATTTCAGGCGATGGGCAACCTGGCCACCCGGGCGGGGGTGGAGGGCGGCCAGAGGCTCACGATTCATACCCCGCTTATCGCCCTCTCCAAGCGGGAGATCATCGAGCAGGGCCTGGCGCTCGGCGTGGACTACGGCATCACCCGGACATGCTACGACCCTTCCCCCGACGAAGCGGCATGCGGGCGGTGCGAGGCGTGTACTCTTCGCCTGAAGGGATTTCGGGAGGCGGGGATGGAAGATCCAGCACCGTATCAGGCGGTGAGCGGGAGAGAAACAGCGTGAGCGGTGACCGGGTGTCCCTAAGGCGGACGATGTCCCTTGGCCTAATCGGAGACCGTCCCATTCCCGGATCCCTCCCGCTTACCGCTTACGTCTTTCCTCTCCGCTTACGGCTTCTATGACCTACGCCGTCAAGGAGATCTACTACACGCTCCAGGGCGAAGGCGCCAACACCGGTCGGGCAGCGGTGTTCTGCCGCTTCGCCGGCTGCAACCTGTGGAGTGGCCGGGAGCACGACCGGGCGGAGGCCACTTGCCAGTTCTGCGACACCGATTTCGTGGGGACCGACGGCCCTGGCGGCGGCAGCTTCCCCACCCCGGAGGCGCTGGCCCAGGCGGTGTCGGCCGCGTGGCCCGAAAGCGAGGCGGGGAAGCGCTTCGTGGTCTGCACCGGGGGAGAACCGCTCCTGCAGGTCGATGCTCCGCTGGTGGAAGCGTTGCACCATGAAGGGTTCGAGCTTGCGATCGAGACCAACGGTACCCTGCCTCCGGTCGAGGGCATCGACTGGCTCTGCGTAAGTCCCAAGGCCGGCTCGACGCTGGTGGTCAGGACCGGTGACGAGATCAAGCTGGTCTTTCCTCAGGCCGGCGCGGAACCGGAGCGGTTCGAGCGGCTGGAGTTCCGTCATTTCTTCCTGCAACCGATGGATGGGCCGGCTCGACAGGCCAACACCGAGGCCGCCTTGCGCTACTGCCTTGCGCATCCGCGCTGGCGGCTGAGCCTGCAGACGCATAAGCTTCTCGGGATTCCGTAAGCGGGGCAGCGGGAAAGCGGGGCAGCGGGGCAGTTTGCTCCACATAGCTATCCCGCCTGCCTGCCTTTTTTCTGCCCCGCGGCCCTGCTGCCCCCCGCCCCACTGAGAATGCACGGTTACTCCGATCGCCTCAGTCACGCGTTTGCCTTTGCCGCGAAGTACTACGGCGCGGTGGCCCCCGCCGGCTCGAGCATGGACTACATGGCCCACCCAGCTAACGTCGCGGTCATCCTGGCCCGGTACGGTTGCGATCAGATCACCATCGTCGGTGGAATCCTGCATCACGTGCTGGAGGAAGCCGTGCCGGACAAGCGGCCGGTGCTGGAACGTAAGATCACCGACAAGTTCGGCCCGGTCGCGCTCGCGGTCGCAAAGGACGCGCTGGAGCCCAAGTTCGACTGCCGGGGCACCGAGCGCGGCTGGCAGGCCCGCAAACAGGAGTACCTGGGCCAACTGGCGATTGCCGAGCCGCGGGCGCTGGACATCTGCGTGGCGGACGAGATTCACACCTGCGGGTCTACGGTGACCGCTCTGCGGCGGCTGGGAGTGGAATACGTGCGAACGGTGTCCCGGGCCGGCTCGGATCAGACCATCTGGTGGTATCGCTCGATGCTCGAGATCCTGGCGACCCGGTCCGACTGGCCACAGCGGGAAATGATGACCGAGCTGCGACTCATGAGCGCGGACCTGGTCCGCAGCCTGCGCGAGAGAGAAGAGGACCTGTGAGCCGACTGGCCGTACTGGCGCTCCTCCTTGGCCTCGGCGGGTGCATGGGCGGCGCGCCGCCGCCGATTCCACTCAACCCGGTCCGGTTTCTGCTCGTCAACGATGTCTATACGGCGGACACCATCGGCGACGGCCGGGGTGGCCTTGCCCGGGTGACGACGGTGCGTAACCGATTGGACGACCAGGGGCCGGTCGTGTTCGTCCTGGCGGGTGATGCCCTCAGTCCGAGTATGCTGACCAAGTATTACGGTGGCCGGCAAATGGTCGCCGCGTTCAACGCGGCCAAGCTCGACTACGCCACGCTGGGTAACCATGAGTTCGACCTCGGGCTCGACACGCTGGTCGCTCGAATCGAGGAATCGAAATTCAAATGGATCTCCAGCAACTGCACCCTGGCTGACGGGACGCCGCTGCCGAAGGTCCTGCCTTGGGATACGCTGCGCATTTCCGGCCATAAGGTGGGCCTGTTCGGGCTCACGCTGCAGGGCAACTATCCCCGCACCGTCCGGTGCGCCGATCCGGATACCGCCGCGCAGCGCGCGGTGGAGACGCTGACGACGGAAGGTGCCGATCTTATCGTCGGCATCACCCACCAGAGCATCCGCGCCGATCGCGATCTGCTGGCTCGGGAGCCACGGATCGATCTGCTCCTGGGCGGCCACGAGCACGAGGCCCATGACTCGACCGTGTCGGGCCGCCATGTGGTCAAGGCCGACGCCAACGCCGTGTCGACCCAGTTCGTGACGTTGTGGGGAGGTAAGGGAAGCTGGCGGCAAGCGTCGGGCTTGGTGCCGATCAACGCGGCGCTACCGCCGGATACGGCCGTGGCACGCGTCGTCGCGGAGTGGAACGACAGCCTCAAGAAACGGCTCGGGCCCGCGCGGGTCGTGGGAAATACGACTCAGCCTATCGATCCCTCCACCAGCCTCTCCCGGAGGCGCGAGTCGATGGTGGGGGACCTGGTGAGCGATGCCATGCGGTCCGGCACCGGAGCGGATGTAGCCCTGCTCAACTCCGGCACCTTGCGGCTGGACAACGTGATCCCCCCTGGACCGATCTCCAATCACCAACTGGAGGCAATCTTTCCCTTTGCCGACCAGACCCGGGTGATCACCTTCCCTCTGACGGGAGCGGGACTGCGCCGTCTCCTGGAGCACGGCGTGTCGAGCGAGGTCCTCGGCACCGGGGGGTTTCTTCAGGTCTCAGGCCTGTCATTCACGTTCGACCCGACCAAGCCCTCGGGCCGGCGGCTGGTTGGCGATCTCCGGCGCGCATCCGGACGCCCTCTCGGGCCCCAGGACTCGGTCCGAGTGGCCCTCGGCGTGTATTCGGCCTGTGAAGGGGGTGACGGCTATTCGGTTCCCGAGGCCCGGTCGGCCTGCGACAAGCGGGAGTCGGCGCCCAGAGCGGTCGATCTGCTGATGCAGTACATCACCGATTCATTGAAGGGCCGGATCGAGGCCCCGAAGAACTCGCGGGTGGTGCAGGCTGGAAACGCAAATCCCGGCTGAGCTGATTGCTCGCCGGGACCGGTAGCCTTAGCAGTTTTGGTCACCCAGGCTGCAAAGCCGAAATCCCTGGGGCCCCGAAGGGCTATGTCTTCTTCAACTGGCTGGAATATACCGGGTCGAACGTCGGAGCACAACCTCTCGCCGCTCCCCCGGGTCGCGCGGTTCTTGTATTATAGGGCATGGGTTTAACCCCTTCCCCGTCTCTAGTCACCCTTCCCAGTGCCTTTGCCGCCGCTTGCCGGCTCTCTCGTACCGACGGAGAGCTGTTTGAGTGCTGCCGGGTTGCCCTGGTCCGCCGCTTCCAGAGTGAGCGAATCTGGTTCACCCTGGTTTCCTCGGCCGAATCCATCCCGCGGGTAGGCCCGACCCAAGGCTTCGAAGGCGCGGTCGAAATAGCCCGGCTGGCCAGCGGGGAGACCGAGGTGGTCATTCACGCAGACCCCCTGGTGGCGGGGGAAATGCGCAGCGTCGCGATGTCGCTGGCCCTGGGCCTCAGCGTCGTCGTCGAGCTACGCAGCATCCTGCTCGAGCGCCAGGCTGCGCTGGACGATGCCGTGTTCCAGCTCAGGGCCCTGCGCCAGGTCGCCCGACTGCTGTCTTCGGTCCACTCGACCGAGGAGACCGAGCAACTGATTCTGGATTTCATGGCGGAGGTCTTCTTCGCCTGGTGGGCCTGCCTGTACCGCCCCGAGGGCGAGGTTTACACGCCCAGCGTCTTCCGATCGTTGAACGACCGCTTGCGCCCGGCGCCGATCGAGCGCTCGGCGCTGGACCAGGCGCTGCCGCAGGGAACGGCGGCCGCCGGTGCGGACGACGCAGGCCTGGCAGAACTGGTGGGCCCCGGGGCCGAGCTGGTGGTACCGCTGGACGCGGGGGCCGAACGGATGGCGGTGCTGGTGCTTGGGTCGCGCATCAGCGACAAGCTCTACGGGCGGGCGGAGTCCGAACTGGCCGGCACCCTCTCGTTTGCGGCGGCCATCGCCCTCAAGAACTCGGAGCTGGTAGAGCAGCTTCACAGCGCAGCGACGACGGACGAGCTCACCGGGCTTTGTAATCGTCGCGCGCTGGAGGAACGCCTCGCGGCCGAGATTTCCCGGAGCCTGCGCCACCAACTACATACCAGCGTTCTCCTGCTCGACCTCGACCGCTTCAAGGTGGTCAACGACACCATGGGCCACGCCGCCGGAGACCGGCTGCTGGTTCAGGTCGGCCAGGTCCTACGCAAGCAGTGCCGTGCACTGGACGTGGTGGGTCGCCTGGGCGGCGATGAGTTTCTGGTGATCCTCCCCATGACCAAGCCGGCCGAAGCCAAAGTCTTCGTGGCCCGGGTCCAGGCCAGCCTCCGGGAGATAGAAAAGACCAACCCGGAGTTCGGGGCCTGCACCTTGAGCATGGGAATTGCCGAATCGCCGCTCCACGGCACCACCGTCAGCAGCGTTCTCGCCGCGGCGGACAACGCGCTGTACCGGGCCAAGCGCGGCGGCAGGAATACGGTCGAGGTTGCGGAGAGCTAGCCATTCATGTCTGAGTCTGAATTCACCCTGCTGGGTGACGCGGTCTGGCTGGA
The DNA here is from genome assembly GCA_046715295.1 of Gemmatimonadales bacterium. Lineage (GTDB taxonomy): Bacteria > Gemmatimonadota > Gemmatimonadetes > Gemmatimonadales > GWC2-71-9 > CAVVWJ01. The sequence goes on from JBKJZM010000098.1 coordinate 5,739, forward strand.
CTTCGTCAATTCCGCCCAGGGCCGTGTCCCGTCACCGCCCGATCTCCTCCCCGACGTCGCGGCGGTGGGGCGCTGGGCCCGGGCCCAGAGTCTCCGCTGGGACGAGGACAACGGCATTTCGCTGAATGAAGTCCTGGTTTTCCGCGGCCGCCTGACGGCGCTCGCCGAAGCACTGCATTCGGATGCTCAGCCTCCCGCCGGCTCTATTACTGCCATAAACGAACAGCTCTCCCGCAACGGCGGGTCCCACCAGCTGACCCGGGTGAGTGGTGAGTGGCTGCTGCGATTCGCGCCTGACCGGCCGCCCACCTTGCTGGAGGCCGTCGCCCATTCCGCGGCGGCCGCCCTGGCGGATCCCCTGCTCTTCGTGAGGCGCTGCGGCGGCGAGAGCTGCTCCTTCTTTTTCACCGACAACTCTCCGAGTCAAGGCCGGCGCTGGTGCAACGCGGCGCTCTGCGGCCGTCAGGTGAAGGTGGAGCGGCGCCGCGGGTTGCTGCGCTGACCGGGCCAGAGTCGGACCACTATTTCGAGCGCACCGACAAGGCGCTCGGTGCCCGATATCGGCTCGAGCGGACGGTGGCGGTCTCTCCGGAGCGGGTGCTTTTCGAGGCGCAGGACATGATCCTGAGGCGCCGGGTCAGCCTGCGGGTGAACTTCTTTACCGACCAGCCGACCAGGACCTGGTTCGCTCGCGAGGCCGAGGCGTTGGGCCGGCTTGACCACCCGTCGATCCGGCATGTCTACGATGCCGGCGTCATCGGTGAGCTGGCGTTTCGAGTAGGCAACTGGATCGACGGCGAAGGACTACAGGGCGCGATGCAGCGCGGCCCCCGGCCGATCCCCATGGTCCTCACCCTGGCACGGGACCTCCTGAGCGCTCTGGAGCATGCCCATCTCCAGGGCATCATCCTGCGCCGCATCGTGCCGGCCTCGGTGCTGCTCAGCTCGTCCGGCCGGGCCATGGTGACGGACGTACGCTTCTGCAGCTATATGCTGCCCGCCGTCCCGCCGGGCACCGTTCCCCTCGGGTTGGCTTTCATGGCGCCAGAGGTGAGAGACGGCGCACCGGGAGATGCGACCAGCGACGTCTATACCGCCGGCGCCCTGCTCTATGTGGCCATAACGGGGCAGGAGCCGCCGCTGGACCCCCTGAAGATCCGCCGTCCCACCGAGCTCAGACCGGCCTGCCCCCGGACCATCGAACGGATCGTGCTCCGCGCCATGCAGGCGGCCCATGACGACCGATATCTCACCGCGGTAGAAATGTTGGAGGATTTCGCCAGCGACGCCGGCACCTTCGAGACCCCGGTGATAGCCGTCGGCCAGGGATCGATGGCGGACGCGGAAGACAAGGCGCGATGGGAAAAGCGGCTTCGCCGGGCCCTGGGCGACGACTACGAGCTGCTCGCGCTCCTGGGGACCGGAGGATTCGGCCGGGTGTATCGGGTACGAGACCTGCACCTCGAGCGCCAGGTGGCGCTCAAGGTCCTTCAGCCACTCCTCACCCGTGACCCCGAGGTAGTTGAACGATTTCGCCGGGAGGCGCAGCTCGCCGCGGGACTCCGGCACCCGAACATCGTGAACATCTACGACATCGGCGGACGGTCCGGACTGCTCTGGTACACCATGGAGCTGATCGACGGGCCCAGCCTGGCCCAGCTGGTGGAACGTGATGGCCCGCTGCCGCTGGACAAGACCCTTCGGCTCCTGCGCGAGGCACTCTCCGCCCTTGCCCACGCGCACGGGTCAGGGCTGGTGCACCGCGACATCAAGCCCGAGAACATGCTGATAGACCGGACGGGCAGCGTCCAGATCACCGACTTCGGTCTGGCACTGGCGCTGCGGGGAAAGTTCAGCGGCGCCACCAGCCAGAGTGGAACTCCCCAGTTTGCCAGCCCCGAACAGCTCCTCGGCGAACGGGTGGACCAGCGGTCGGATCTCTATAGCCTGGCAGCGGTGGCCTACTACGCTCTCCTGGGGACGCCGCCGTTCCCCGGCCTGACGGTCGAGCAGGTGCTCGCCAAACAGACCACCAATCAGTTCCCTACATCCCGGGGAATGAGAGATGACGTGAGCGAGGCGCTGGAGCAGGTACTGGACCGGGCGCTCAGCGCCGAGGTCTCAGAACGGTACCCCTCGGCGGCAGAATTCCTCCAGGCCCTGAACCACGCGGTCGGCGCTCCGACCAAGGAGCCGGTGGCCGACTGGGCACGCGCGGCGGCGCGCTGGTTCCGCGGCACCCCTCTTGACTAAACGCGGTCGCCATACAGATTTGTCCCCCGGATAGGACACCCAAGTTGAAATCTGATCGACCGCTTTCAGTGGCAATCAGAGACCCGGGTGGTTCGCCCAGCGGGTCTTTCATTTTTTATGACGCGGGACGGGCCTGCGCTCATAAAAACTCGGTCTCCGGATTTTCCGGAGCCGACGCAGTCAAACAAACAGGAGTTGGCGCAATGGCTCGCACCATCGGCACGGTGAAGTGGTTCAATGACGCGAAGGGTTTCGGTTTCATCACCCCGGAAAACGGGGACAAGGACTGTTTTGTCCACCACACCGCCATCAAGGCAGAGGGCTTCCGCAGCCTCGCCGAGGG
>JBKJZM010000099.1:0-5853 GCA_046715295.1 Gemmatimonadales bacterium
GGACGTCTTCGAGCTGACTCAGCGTGAGGTTGGCCACGTGCACCTGGCCCACCTGCGGAATGACGATGAACCCTTCCCGGTTGACGTCCAGCGAGTGGGCCTGCTCTACGTCACCGGTGAGAATCAGCACCAGCAGGTCACCAGGACCCAGCCGGTAGTTGGCATCTACCGGTCCCGATTGGGTCGGCTGAAACCGGGTCGACGTGCGCCTGAATGTCTCGAGGCCGAACAGCTTCAGCCCCCGCGCCTGAAAGACGCGGATTGAATCCGAAAGCGAATCCGACCGGGCCGAGTCTGCCTTCATAGCGCGGAGCGAGTCGAGCAGCGCCTGAAGCGAATCCGACATCACCATCATGGAATCCTGCACCTGAAGCGAATCGGCCTCCGCGGCGCTCAGGATACCCAGCGCGCTGACCGCGTCGAGCGTTCTCCGCCCCGGTCGAACCTGCCTGGTGGTGTCGGCGCCCATGAGGTAATCGTCGAGCAGGTTGTCCGGGTACCCGGCGGCGCGCAGACGGGAGCGCACCTGGTCTGGGGTGAGGCCGGACTCGAGCAGCCGCTGGCGGAGCCGGTTTACCAGCTCGGGGTTGTTCTCCAGGGTTCGCCGGGCCTGATCGGGGGTCGGTAGCTGCTGGCCGGGTGAGACCTGCGGGATTTGACCCTGGAGTGTGATCGGGGCAAGGGTTCCTGCGGCGAGGAGAGCCGAAGCCATCCCCACCTGATATACCAGCCGGTTCGGTCGGTGCATTTGCGCGAAGATCGCTCGTAAGTTACCGGAAGTCAAGCGGTTGCGGGGATCAACGTGCGCCAGAAGGCGAGCATCTTCCCGGCGATCGCCCCGTCCGAAAATTCCTCCATCACCCGCCGGCGGCCCGCTGCACCGAGACGTTCGCATACCGACCGATCGGAGTAGAGCTCCTGCAGCGTCGTGGTCAGGGACGGCACGTCTTCCTCGGGTACGATGCGCCCGCCGTTTCCTACCAGCTCGCGCAGCGCCCCGGAATCGGTCCCCACCACGGCGACGCCGTGGGCCATTGCGTGGAGAGCCGCCCGCCCCACCGTCATCACCCAGCGTTGCGTCGTGCGCGAGGGGAGGACCAGGCAATCGAGCTGAGGCCAGACCTCGTCCACTGCCGACCGCGGCAGGGCGCCCGCCCACGAAATCCGCGCGGCGATGCCGAGCCGCTGGGCCAAACCCTCCAGCTCCTCCTGCGAGGGCCCGGTGCCGACGACGGTCAGCGTCCACTTTCCGGCCAGACCGACACAGGCCCGGAACAGCAGGTCGAGCCCGCGCTCCGGCACCAGCCGCCCCACGAACCCGATCGCCAGGCCGGGATGCGGCACCCGGGGCGTTACAGTGGGAGGCGTGACGCCGAGGTGGGGAAGCGATAGGTGGGGCACCGTGACTCTGCGCTTGATTGCCAGAGCCAGAGCGAGATTGTTGCTGCCGATCACACCGGCGGCCAGCCGGAGACTGCGCTCCCGTCTGAAGCGCTGCCCCAGGGTGTAGCTCCGCGGCAAGCTCTCGGCGGTGGAGAGCACACCCGGGATGCCGAGCCGGCGGGCGACCCGAAGGCCGAGTGCCGCCTGCCGGCTCCAGGGCTCCTCCTCGACGTGCACCAGGTCGGGCCGGGACTCGGTGATCAGGCGGCGCAAGGCCTTGCCGTTCCACTGCAGCTGGCCGGGTTCCGTCATGGGCCCGCTCACCGGAACCGGCACCACCTGAACCCCGGCGTCGTCGCCCGCGCCGGTGCTCTGCACCGTGCCGTCGCTCGTGGTCCAGCGATCCGGCACCGCGGCTGTCACCGACACGCCGAGCCCGGCCAGTGCCCGGAGCTTCGCCCGGTTGGCCGGGTCCGCGTACAGGTGAGAAATCACGACCGCGCGCATGCTATCGCCTCAGTCCGGCGCGACGGCACGCGTGACAGCGTAGCCTGACATAGGCGATGGCTGGTCGCAAGCAGATTCTCTCAGGTTGACAGCGCTTGGGATCTCTGGTGAAGTTGCCGGAACCACCCGCTGAATATAGACCGAGGGGCCGCTCCGAACACCCGAGGTTACCCCGAGTCATGCGCATTCTGCACCTCGCGAAGTACTACTGGCCCCGGTCCGGGGGAATGGAGCGCGTGGTTCAGACACTGGTCGATGGCGCATCCCAGCTGGGTCACCAGGTCGAGGTGGTGGCGGTCGAGAGCCGGGGCCGGAGTGGGGAAGCCGGCCGCCATCGGTCGGCGGTCACCCGGGCCTTCTCCTTTGCCGCCCTCGGCTCGCAGGAGATTGCCCCGGGCTACATCGCGGCCGCCTGGAAGCGCGCCGACATCATCCACGTCCATCATCCTCACCCGCTCGCCGACCTGGCGTGCCTCCTCCGCGCCGGCAATACGCCGGTGGTGGTCACCCAGCACGCCGATTCCAGCCGCACCATGTACCGTCCCCTCACCCGGCAAGTCATCCGGCGCGCGCGTGCGGTGGTGGTGCCGAGCCGGGCGCACCTGGCGCTCTCGACCGAGCTGATGGGCTATGAAGGAAAGGTGGAGGTCATCCCCTTCGGCATCGATCAGACTCGGTGGCTGAGCGTGCCGCCACCGCCGCCGGGGGCGCCACCCCGCGCCATCTTCATCGGACGTCTGGTGGCCTACAAGGGCCTCGACATCCTGCTGCGGGCGCTGGAACAGGTGCCCGACCTGCGGCTCGACATCGTCGGGTCCGGTCCGGAGGGCCCTCGGCTCAAGACTCTGGCTCGTGCGCTGGCCGTCACAGACAGGGTGCGCTGGTATGGCGAATATCCAGACGACGATCTGCCCCGCCGGATGGCCGACGCTGATTTCCTGGTCCTGCCCTCCGTCACCGTGGAAGAAATGTTCGGCATGGTAGTGCTGGAGGCCATGGCCGCGGGGCGGCCCGTGATCACGACCGCGCTGCCCAGTGCGGTGCGCGAGGTCAACGTGCCCGGGGTGACCGGGCTCGAAGTGCCGCTGAGGGACGTGTCGGCCCTGGCCCGAGCGCTCGAGACGCTGAGCCGGGACGGCGCCCGCCGCCGGACCATGGGGGAGGCCGGGCGGAAGCGGGTAATTGAGCGCTTCACCCAGACCTCCATGGCGGAGCGGCACATCGAGCTCTACGAGAGGATCAGAGCCAGCTGAGGGCATGGCCTGCACCACACGGGGAGAAGGCGGATGGGACCTACGGTTCTGGTAGTAGACGACGAGGCGATCGCGCGTTCCTTCATAGAGCGGGCGTTGATCCAGGAGGGCTACCACGTCCTGCTTGCGCATGAGGGTGAGGCGGCGCTGGGGATTCTCCGGTCGACCCAGCGCCGGGTGGCGCTGGTGATCACCGACCTGGTGATGCCCGGCATGGGCGGCCACGCCTTTGCGCTGGAGGTGAAGAAGCTCCCCTCCCCACCGCCGGTGCTGTACATCTCGGCCTATGAGAAGCCGCAGGGTGAGATGGCCAAGCGGTTCCTCCAGAAGCCGTTCAGCATCGCCGACCTGACCGCGGCCGTTGCCCGGCTCCTGCCTCAGGAGGTGAAGTCGAAGTAACCAGGCGAGACGCCGGAAGCGAACCCGAGACCCGCAGTCGCCGCGCGCGTATTGCGTGCCTCGCCTGACCGGTCCACGTTGCAGGGGATATCCTTCCCGCCACCTTCCAGCAGGGCACGGCGGCGCACCGGGAGGCCTTGGTTGCATCTCAGCACGGCGGCAGCTCCTCAGTCGTCGCAGTAGAGGCATCGTTCATGACAGACGTAAGCAGAATGCCGGCGGCGACCGCCGAGTCTACCGTCTTCCGGGCCGGTGGGGAGATGGCGTCGCTCATGCGCGACCTGGATTGGGCGGCCACCCCGCTCGGCCCGGTGGAAAACTGGTCCGCAAGCCTCCGCACCATCGTCAGCACGCTGCTCGCCTCCCGCCACGCGATGTTCCTCTGGTGGGGTCCCGACCTCATTCAGTTCTACAATGATGCCTATCGTCAGAGCCTCGGCGCAGACCGGCACCCGTCGGCGCTGGGTCAACCGGGGCGCGAGTGCTGGAGTGAAATCTGGCCGATCATCGGCGGCGAGATCGAGTCAATCATGGCCCAGGGCGATTCGACCTGGCATGAGGATCACCTGGTGCCGATCACTCGCGGCGACCGGGTGCACGATGTCTACTGGAGTTACAGCTACAGCCCGGTGCAGGATGAGGACGGCAGTGTCGGTGGGGTCCTGGTCACAGTACAGGAGACCACACGGCGAGTGGTGAGCGACCGGCGGGTGCGGTCACTCCAGGAATTAAGCACCGGCATGCAGCGGGCCGCCTCGATTGAAGACGTCTGTGATGCGGCCATGGCGGCACTCCGCGCCTCGCCGCACGATGTGGCGTTCGCGCTCCTCTACCGCGCCGACCCCGAAGCCCGGATCCTCCGCCTGGCAGGTTCCGTGGGGATCGAGCCCGGGACGCCTTCGTCTCCCCCGGAGCTTTCGAGGGGCAGCGATGCGCCCTGGCCGATCGCGGGGGCGCTGGCCCGCGAGAACCTCCGGATTGCGGCCGAGCCTTCGGCGCCGGTCGAGGCGATCACGCGCGACCTGTGGCCGGAGCCGGTGGCCCAGGCCCTGACGCTGGCACTCGCGGCATCGGCCCCGAGCGAGCGTCCCCACGGCGTCATCGTTGTGGGTCTCAACCCTCGCGTGCCACTCGACCCGGCGTACATGGGCTATGCCGAGCACGTGGCCCGCGAGATCGCCAACGGCCTGGACCGGGTGTGCCGCCTGGCGCAGGAGCGGCAGGCAGCACTCGCCGCCGCGCATGCGGAGCGAAAGCTGCTGGAGGATGTCTTCGACCTCTCGCCCGCATTCCTCGCCGTCGTCCGGGGCCCCGAGCACGTATTCGAGTTGGCCAATGCTGCCTATTACCGGCTCATCGGACACCGGCCCGGCATCGGGCAAAAAGTTGTCGATGCCCTTCCCGAGTTGGCAGGGCAAGGCTTCGTGGAGCTGCTCGATGGGGTATACCGCACCGGTGAGCCGTTCGTAGGCAACGAGTTGCCCATCCAGCTACAGGTCGTTCCCGGGGGAGCGCTCGAGGAGCGGCATGTCAACTTCGTCTATCAACCGATGCGAGACGCGAACGGACTCGTCACCGGCGTCCTGGTCAGCGGTGTTGACGTCACCGCACTCGTGCATGCGCGTGAAGCGGCGGAGGGCGCGCGTCTGGATGCGGAGCGGCTGGCGGCCGAGCGCGATATCGATCGACGGCGGCTTCTCACCGTGCTCGAGCAGTCACCGCTCGGCATCGTCATCGCGGAGGCGCCCTCGGGGCGCTTCCTGTTCCTGAACGCCAAGGTAGGTGAGCTGTTCGGCGACAGCCTAATCTCCGGAGCGACGGGCGACTACAGCGCCAACTATCGTGGCTTTCATCCCGACGGCCGGGTAATCCAGCCGCACGAATGGCCGTTAAGGCGGGCATTGCAGGGGGAAACGGTCTGGAACGAGGTCATTGAAATCGAGCGCATCAAGACCGGGCAACGGTTCCAGATCAGCATCAACGCCGCTCCGGTTCGTGACGCCGAAGGCGGGATTACCGCCGGCGTGGCCATGTTCTGGGACGTGACCGAGGAGCGCCGGGCGGAGCGGCAGCTGCGTGACGTGCAGCGCATTCAGGCGGTGGGGACCCTTGCCGGCGGCGTCGCGCACGAGATCAACAATCAGATGACGTCGGTCATGGGCTTTGGTGGGTTCGTCCTCCGAGCCCTGGGTCCCGATCACCCGCAGGCGTCGGACATGCGGCGGGTGTTACAGGCAGGCGAGCGCGCGGCGCGGGTCAGCCAGCAGCTGCTCGCCTTTACCCGCCAGCAGGTCACCCAGCCCCGCTTGCT
>JBKJZM010000100.1:0-20770 GCA_046715295.1 Gemmatimonadales bacterium
TGGAGGCGCTGGTCGCCCGCGCCGAAGCCGCCGCGAACGACCTGAGGTCGCTCGCCCCGATCCTGGAGCGAACCGCTGAATTCGATGCCCTTCGGGAACGCTGCGAGGAAGTCGAGCGGCAGGTTGCGGGTCTCGAGCGGCTCGGCAGCCAGCTGTCCGTGGCCGAAGAGCAGGTCGAGCGGGTCATCAAGACCCAGACGGCCACCGAGGCCAGGCTCGGCCATGCGAGCGAGGGCGTGGACCGACTCCAGACTCAGATGGCCGGCCTGAGCGACAAGGTGGAAACCGCGCTTCTGCTGCGCGAACAGGTGGACTCCTTCCTCAGCCTTCAGGGCCCGCTGACCGCGCTCCGGGGCGACTCGGAAACGCTCAGGACCCAGCTGTCCGAGCAGGCCGAGAACGTTGCCCGCATGCGGACCCAGCACGATGACGCCCTGACCGCCCACCGCCATACCACCTCCAGGCTGGAAAACTTCGATCAGGACTTCCAAACCGCCACCGGTAAGCTCGAGGATGTGGTGCGCCGGGTTCAGTCGGTCGAGCGGGCGCTCGAGCCGATCAACCAGGCCTCGACCTCGATTCCCGATGTCCAGCACCAGTTGGCCGTGCTCAAGGCGCTGGCCGATCAGGTGGCCCAGAAGACAACGATGCTGGAGCAGGAGCGCGAGGCGGTGGATCGTGCCGCGAGTCAGATCGCTCAGCTCACCCGCATGGACCGGGAGCTCGATGCCTGGCTCCGCCGGCAGGAGGAGCAGATCCGCCGGTTCGGCCCGATCGAGGCCAAGCTCAGCGAAGTGAAGACGATCCAGGACAAGGTCTTGTCCCGGACCGAGGAGCTCCAGGGCACGTCCCAGAAGATCGAGGACGCGCAGCAGTCCGCCCGCCAGGCGCTCACCGACCTGCGCGAGCAGATGCGCAAGAGTAGCGAAGGGTTCGAGCTGGAGCATCGCGGGCTGCACGCCGTCAGCGAGCGCATCGGCGACCTCCGCAACGCCGTGAAGGAGTGCGAGGGCCGCCTGGCGGTGCTGGACGCCGCCAGCCAGGGTACCGCCGCGGTGCAGACGCAGGTCCGGAACGTAGGCGAGCAGATCGTCGATCTGTCCAAGGAAGTGACGGCGCTGACCCAGGAAGCCGCCCGTTCCAGCACGCTGCGGCAGGACGTCACCCGGCTCGACAACATGGCGACCGAGCTGGCCTCCCGCATGCGGCGCCTGGACGAGATCAGGCCCGGCGTGGAGCAGGCCGTGGAGCAGCTGGGGGCGCTCAAGGGCACCCGGGAGCTGCTGTCCGATGGCCTGGAACAGATGCGCTCCGCGGCAGAGGAAATGAGCCGCCTCCGCGAGACCCATGGGGAAACCCAGGCCTGGCTCGCCAACGCCGACGTCTGGACCCGGAAAGTGCAGGCCCAGGTGAAGGAGTTGAGCGGCCTGGAGCCGATGGTCGAGCGGATCCGCGTCGAAGTCGAGGTGGTCAAGGGCTCGATGGCGCAGATCCAGTCCCAGCGCGAGATGGTGGAAGACGTGCAGCGGAACCTGGCGGAAATCGGATCGCTCAGCACCGAGCTCAAGGATCGTACTGAGGGCCTGAAGACCCGGATGGAGGCTGCTGAATCACGCTTCGCCCAGCTTGGACGTCAGGCCGACGGCGCCCAGCGGTTGTCGGATGCGGTCTCGGTGGTCACGTCTGCCGTCGAAGAGGCCGAGCGCCGGATGAGCTTGGTCGACGACTCGGTCCGGGCGATGGAAGGCCGCACCCAGCAGATCAACCAGGTGGAAGAGAAGATCCGCCTGCTGGGCCAGGAACTCGATCAGCGCCAGGGCGCCCTCGATAAGGCGACCGAGCACCTGACCCGGGCGTCGGCACTACGTAAGGAAGCCGCCGAAGCCGCGCAACGGATGGAGGAGATCACCCGCTTAGTCGGCACCACGCTGGCGCAGGCCGAGGAGAAGGCCGGAAATCTCCAGCAGGTGTCGGGTGAGTTGGAGAACCGGGCCGGGGCGCTCAAGTACATCGATCGGCAGCTGACCCACTTCGAGGAGCTGTTGGAGAAGTGGGAGTCGGCTCAGGCCCAGGCCGCGAAGGCGCTGGAGCAGACGCTGGCCCGGCAGGCTGGGGTGGAAGCGATCGAGGCTCAGGTCAAGCATGTGTTCGATCTGGCCGAGCGTACCGTCGAAGACGTTCAGGCCATCGGATCGGCCCGGCGCGAGATCGAGGAGACCAGGACGATACTGCAGGCCACCCAGGACCAGTTCAAGACGACCGAGGAGACGCTCAAGGGCTTCGAGTCCCGAAAGCGCCAGCTCGAGCGGGCAGAGCAGCGGCTGGCTCGGGCCGAAGCGCTGGCCTTCGGCATCCGGGCAACCGTCGAGACGCTTACCGCGCAGAAGATCGTGGTCGATCACGCGATGGAGTCGGCCGGCGCGCTCGGGTTCCAGATGAAACAGGCCGAGGCCCTGATTGGTGCGCTGCGCCGGGAGCGAGACCTCGCCTGCGACCTCAAGGCGGCGGTGGCATCGCTGTCAACCGAGGATGACGAGGAGACTCAGGCGGCCACGACCAAGTAGCGCTGGATCGCTAAGCAATAAGAAGAGGCCCGGGAGAACATCCCGGGCCTCTTCCTTTGCGTGCCACCTACCGGTGCTACTCCTCTTCGGCGCCGGCTCCCGCCATGGCCGCAGCCTCGTTGATTCCGGACTCACCGAGCTGGGTCAGCTTCTTGTCGGCCGCTTCCTCCTCCTGGAGGGTCTGCTGCAGCAGCTGAGATGCCGCTGAATACCCGAGGAGGTCAGCATAGGTCCGAAGACAACCGTATGCGGCCATCTCGTAGTGCTCGACCCGCTGGGCCGATGCGATAAGGGCGGCGTCGATGACTGCCGGCTCGCCCTCTTCCTCCAGGACTTCCTTTCCCTCTTCCAGGAGCCCTTCCATGCCCTTGCACTTCTTTCCTCGGGCCGCCTGTCCCAACTCCTTGAATATGCGCTCCAGGCGCTGGACGTGACCCTCGGTCTCCTTCACGTGCTTGGTGAACGCCTGCTCCAGCTCCGGCGAGTCCGCCGCCTTGGCCATCCTTGGCAACGCACGCAGGATCTGCTTCTCGGCGTTGTATACGTCCTTCAGCTCTTCGAGGAAGAGTTTTTCCAATGAATCGAGACTCATACTCCGCTCCTGGGATTAGTGCCGGGCTCATTCGCCGCGTCCTTCGCCTCTTTCTTCACCTTCCTGGCAGACTCTTTCACCTGCTCCTTGACCATCATGCCGGCTTCCTGAACCACCTGCTTCACCTCCGGAGCATGCTCACTGATCTCGGTCTTGACCGCGTCCTTGACCTCACGACCCGCTTCCGCGGCCGCGTCCTTGACCCGCTCGGCGGTCTTCTCCGCCCGATCCATCAACTGATCCCGAGCCGGGCCCATCATCTCGTTCTCGCGCTCGGTTCCCGGCAGGAGCAACCCGATGGCCAGGCCCACGACCGTGGCCCCGATCGCCACGATGAGAGGATTTTCGTTGGCGGCGTGCTCCAGATTGGTCTTGACGCGTTGCGTCTGCCTCCGCGCCTGACCGCCGAGCTCACCCGCCCGCTCCTGAGCCCGCGTCTTCAGCTCGCCGACGTCATTGGCCAGCTCACCGGCTCGGCCCTTGATCCCGCTCGCTGCTTCGCTCACACTGTCCTTCACTCCGCTGACGGCGCCACCGACGCGCCCCTTGATGCCGGAGCCCTCCTGCCATGAATCACCCTGCCGCCGTTCGGCTCCGGTATAGGAATACCGCGCCATCCGGTTGCCGGAAACGTCGCTGTTCGATCGCTGGGTCAGCAGCCAGGTCACACCGGCGCCGACGGCGATGACCGGGAGCGGGTTCTCCCGGATCACATCCACCAGCCGGGAGCCGGTGCGCCGGGCCTGCTCGCCGACGTTGGAGACGGCATCCTGCGCCACGTTCTTGATGGCGGTCTTGGCCTCGTGCTTCAGATTGTCGGGACTCAGCCGGTCGCCCAGCTCGTCGATGTTCTGACTCATCCGGGCCCGGGTCTCGCCGATCTCGCGCTCGATAGCTTCGGGGCTCTTGTCGCCCCGCGATTCGGCTCCAATGTCCTGACCTGTCGGCTCGTAAGCGAGCCCGGGATTCTGCCTCTGGTACTCACTCATGACCGTTGCTCCTTCGCCCACTGGACGTCGGCTTTAAGGGTTTCGACCGTTCGGCGGGGGGCGAGGTCCACCCGCTTCAGCTCCTTCAAGCCACGATTCAGCATGAGGTAGCCCGCAATCGCGAAAATGGCACCCACGATCAATGCCGAGACCCAGGGGGAGATCTCCGCCACTTCATGGAGGCCCAGAATCAGCGCCGCTACGAGTGCCAGCGCGCCTACGTACGCCACAAACCCGCCGGCAACCACCGACACCACGTTCGTGGTCACCTGAGAGATCTTCGTGCTCATCTCCGCCCGGGCCAGCTGGAGCTCCTGCCGAAATAGCAGGGTCATATCCTGACTCAGCTGACCGAACAGTTCGCCGATGCTGCGATCCTCCCTAAGCGCCGGCATATCCGCCTCCCTGGTACCCGCGCTCGGTCCCCGGCAGTGGATTGTAGCCCCCGTTGCCCACCCGCTCGCGGCCGTAGCTCTGCGACTCGCGAACCCGTTTACCCCGTTGCGAGCTCTTGAGGAAGCGCGCGCCGATGAGGCCGAGCACCAGAGCTCCGCCGAGCATGATGGCCGGCTGACGCCGGGCCAGGTTCTCCAAATCCGTTCGCATTGCGCCGGCATCCTTGTTCCGCAGGTAGTTGGCTACCTGGTCTACCTGGCGAGCCACGGTCTCGGTCAGTCCGGCCATCCTCTGCTGATCCTCCGACCGGAGGTGCTCGGTCGTGCGCCGGAGCGCCGTAGCGATGGTGCCGAACTGATCGGCAACTTGGCCCTTGCTCTCTCCCAGGCTCGAGCTGGCCTTGTCGCGGGCCTGCTGCAGGGTGTTTTTCGCTTGCCCGACCACCTGATCCTTCACTTCACGGATCTGTTCCCGGGCAGTTCCACCATTTTGCTGGCCAGCGGTTTCGCCTCGGGGGCCCCGGGCTTCCGTATTTGGCATCGTCATCGTGTTGCTCCTTTTTGCAGACCGGGTTCGGTTATCGGACCCGAGATGGACATCTTCGTTTGCGCTTCAGGGAATGGGGCCGGTAGGCAGAGGCAGAGACGCATATGCGAGGCATGCGAAGATCGACCACAGCGCTACGACTGGCGGAATCCACTCGCTTTGGCGCCCTAACAAAAGACACCGGGAGCGATATGAGCGCGGTGTTCTATATCACGAACAGCTGCGAAAAGAAAGCAAAAAAAGCCCGGGATATGAGGTCCCGGGCTTCAATGCTGCCAGGCTTCAACCTCTAACTATCCCGGCCGGTGGGTGAAAACCGATCGGATGAAGATTCGCTCATTCGGCTGGTGTCTAGATCGCGCTGGCCGGTAATGCGGTTCCAGGCGTCCCGGACGGCGTGCTTGACGTTCTCCCAGGTGTTCTCGCCTCTTCCCTCGAACTTGTCCCAGCCGGTTTTCAGGTCAGTCTCCACATCGTCCCAATTGCGGCCCATGTGGTGCGAACCGGCCTCGAAACCGTACAGATAGCCGGGGCGGATATCCTCATACTTGCGGCCGGTAGCGTACGGCCTCGAGTTGAAGTTGTCGCGCCACCAGTTGTCCTCATCGTTCCAGGTTCTTTTTGTGGCCATTATTTCCTCCGTTTTTCGGTGTTGCTACCCCAACGGACGCACACGTTAGCCCTCGAGCCATGGGCGGGGGGTGACCGAGGTCACTTTTCGGAGGTTTTGGTCAGAATCTCGCCCATTTCTCCAGCGGCGGCGGGACCGGTGGGGCTTCCATCCTCGTGCTTGAGAAAGACATAGGCCTCACTCCAGGGGCTTCCCTCGATCCGAGCAGCCCAGCCTTCGAGAGCGGCCCGGTCGTAGGCTGATCGGCGCAACCGGAGGTAGCCCCAAGCGGCAGTCGCCACCAGAGGGGAGGTCCCACCTTCAGTCTCGTCCGCGTCCACCGCCACCAGGGCCACATCTCTCGCCCGGAGCAGATCGTAGACCTCGTCCGTAAACCACGAAGGATGGCGGAACTCGATGGCGGCGGCCCAGCGGCGGGGCAATCGCTCGAGAAAGTTCCGGAGCCGGTCGACATCTTTCTTGAAGGTGGGCGGCAGCTGGAATAGGGTAGGGCCGAGCCGGTCTCCAAGCGGGTTCACCGCTCGCAGGAAATACTCCAGCGAACCGTCCTCGTCGGCGATCCGGCTGTTGTGGGTGATCCTGCGCGAGGCCTTGAGGACGAATCGGAATGTCTGGGGGACTTGCTCGGCCCACGTCGCCAGCACACGCTCGGCGGGAATTCGGTAGAAGGAATTGTTCACTTCGACCGTGGGAAAGCGGCCCGCATAGAAGCGGAGCATCTCCTCGGCGGGGAGCTTGGGGGGATAGAAGCTCCCCTTCCATTCTTTGTACGACCAGCCGCTGGTGCCGACGAGGATCTTCATGGGGCCCGACCTACCGGCGCCCCCCTGCCTTTCGCTTCTTCGGTGCCACCTCCTCCTCCTCGTCCGCTTCCTTCTTCTCGGCACCGCCTCGCTTGGCCAGGCTCGCCTTCAGCGCGTCCATGAGATCGATGATCTTGGTCTCGGCCGGCGCTTCCTCCACCGTGATCTCCTGGCCCTCGACCTTCTGCTGGATCGCGTCCAGTACCCGCTCCCGCACGGTGTCGCGGTAGTTCTCCGGCCGGAACTCGTCGGTGGATGACTGCTCGATCAGCTGCTTGGCGAGCGCCAGCTCGGCCTCCTTGACCGGCGTGTCGGGGTGCGGCACCTCTGCCGCCGACCGAAGCTCCGGCTGGTAGTGGAGCTGCTCCATGACGAGCACGCCGTCCAGCGGACGCACCAGAACCAGGTGCTGCTTACCGCGGGCCGAGTACTGGCCCAGTGCCGCACGGCCGGTAGTTTTCAGCGCCTCGCCCAGCAAACGGTACGCCCGATCACCGCCCTTGTCGGGCCCCAGGTAGTAGACCTTGTCCAGGTAGATGCGATCCACCGCGGAGAGCGGCACGAACTCGGCGATATCGATCGAGTTGGTTGCCTTCTCGTCGAGGGCCTTGATCTCCTCGGGGGAGAAGGTCACGTAGTGGCCCTTGGAGATCTCGTATCCCTTGGCGATGTCGTCCTTCTCGACCACGACGTCTTCCTTGGGACAGATGTACTGTTGCTTCAGCCTGGTGCCGCACTTCTTGTGCAGCATGTTGAAGCTGACATTGGCGGCAGATTCGCTGGCCGAGTAGAGGCTGACCGGCACGGAGACGAGGCCGAAGGAGATGTTGGCCGAGCCAATTGGTCTTGGAGGCATAGAATCCCAATATCACTGTGAAACCGAGGCCCGCAAGGAGAAAAGCGGGAAGTGATTGTAAATTCCTCCTCTCGATGCCCCAATTCAAGCCTGATCCCCTCGCCGCGTACCGCGCCAAGCGGTTGCTGGAGGGTACCCCTGAGCCTGCCGGCTCCCGCGCCCCGACCCCCTGGGATGAGCGGGGCGGGCTGTTCGTGGTGCACAAACATGCGGCCCGGCGCCTGCATTTCGATCTCCGGCTCGAGATGGATGGCGTGCTCCGCTCCTGGGCCGTCCCGAAGGGGCCTTCGTACGATATGGCGGACAAGCGCCTTGCCGTCATGGTGGAGGATCATCCACTGGAGTATGGCGATTTCGAGGGCTTGATCCCGGAAGGAAACTATGGCGCCGGCGCCGTGATCGTGTGGGACCGGGGCCGCTGGATACCGGTCGAGGATCCGGTTGCGGGCTTGGCCAAGGGCAAGCTCCTGTTCGAGCTCCGCGGTCTCAAGCTCCACGGGTTGTGGACCCTGGTAAAGCTCAAGAAGGGCGACAAGGAATGGCTGCTCATCAAGGAGCGCGATGCGTACGTATCCGCCTCCGGGCCGCTCCCACCCGAGGAGTCTGTCCTGTCCGGACTCACGGTCGAAGATCTGAAGGCCGGCCGGACTCCGGCTGATGGCATCCGGGCGGAGCTGGAACGGCTCGGAGCGCCAAGGCGGGAGGTCCACGGCGAGACTGCCCCGCTCATGCTGGCAGAGACCAGGGATCGCCCCTTCTCCGATCCCGCGTGGCTCTTCGAGCTCAAGCTCGATGGCTACCGGTTGCTGGCGTCACGGAGCAGCGCGCCGCCGCGCCTCTTCTCCCGCAATGGAAACGACCTGGCGTCCTCTTTCCCCGAGGTGAGTCGCGCGGTGGGCGCGCTGCCTATGAGCCGGTTGCTGCTCGACGGCGAAGTGGTGGCGCTCGATGAGTCCGGACGCCCCAGCTTTCAGCGGCTGCAGCAGCGGGCAAAGCTCACTCGGGCACTCGATATCCGCCGGGCGGCGGTGGAGAACCCGGTCACCTTCTTCGCCTTCGATCTCCTGGCCGCCGAAGACTTCGACCTGCGGCCGCTGCCGCTGACGCAACGGAAGGAGATTCTGCGAAAGCTGCTGCCACCGGCCGGCCTCATCCGTTTTCTGGATCACTTCCAAGGCGAGGGGGAGGTCCTCTACCAGCAGGTTCGGAAGCTGGGGCTCGAGGGGATAGTCGCCAAGCGCGCCGACTCTCCCTATCGAGCCGGCCGATCGTCCTCCTGGATCAAGGTCCGGACCCGCGGCTCGGATGATTTTGTAGTGGTGGGTTTCTCGGCCCCAAAAGGGGCCCGCTCCGGCTTTGGGGGCCTGCTGCTGGCGCAGTATGTGGACGGAGATCTGACCTATTCCGGCAGGGCAGGGAGCGGCTTCACCGAGCCCCAGCTCGCCGAGGTGCGGGCCACGCTCGACGAGATGCGACGTCCTGACCCGCCCTGCGGCGGGCCGATTCCCAAGGAGAAGGGGGCCACCTGGACGGAGCCGCGGCTGGTGTGTGAGGTGGAGTTCAGCGAGTGGACCGAGGAGGGGTTGCTGCGGCAGCCGGTATTCCTGCGCTTCCGGGACGACAAGAAACCAGAGGAGTGCGTGCGGGCAGCGGGGCAGCGGGGCGGCGGGGCAGCAGGACAGGACGAGAGTCCTGGCGGAGATGAATTAAGTGCGCAGAGCGTCGTGGACTCCGCACCGGATGAATCGGGAGAAACTACTCCGTCCAAGCGACCGCCCCGCCGCCCCGCTGCCCCGCCGCGTCGCATTGAGTTCACGAATCTCCAAAAAACCTTCTGGCCCGACGAAGGCTACACCAAGGGCGACCTGATCGAGTACTACCGGTCCATTGCCCCCTGGATCCTGCCCTATTTGGCCGACCGCCCCGTGGTGCTCACCCGGTATCCCGACGGAGTGAACGGAAAGTCATTCTTCCAGAAGGACGCACCCGGGTTCGTCCCCGACTGGATCCGGACCGAGCGAATGTGGAGTGAGCAGGCCGAGCGGGAGATCGACTACTTCATCTGCGATGACGAGGCCGGACTGCTTTACCTGGCCAACCTCGGGACCATCCCGCTCCATGTGTGGGCCAGCAGAACATCGAGCATTGACCGTCCCGACTGGTGTGTGTTGGACCTGGATCCCAAGGACGCTCCGTTCCTCGACGTGGTCCGGGCTGCGGAGTCAACCCATGCGCTCTGTGAAGAGATCGGGCTGCCGAACTTTGTGAAGACCAGTGGCTCCTCCGGCCTCCACGTACTCATCCCCCTCGGCGGCCAATGCCGATACGACGAGGCGCGAAGTCTGGGCGAGTTGCTCGCCCGGGTGATCGTGGCGGAGCTGCCCGACATCACGACCCTCACTCGCCAGGTGTCCCGCCGGGGGGGAAAGGTGTACATCGACTACCTGCAGATTGGTGCCGGGCGGCTTCTGGTGGCACCGTTCAGTGTGCGGGCGCTGTCTGGCGCTCCGGTCTCCATGCCGCTTCGCTGGAACGAGGTCAACTCGAAGCTGGATATCCGAAGCTTCACGATCAAGAACGCGGTGGCGCGAATGAAGAAGCTGAAGAAGGATCCACTACGCGGGGTTCTGAAGGGGAGTCCCGACCTCGGGCGCGCGCTGGAACGGCTAGGGGCGCGGCAGTAGGGCGGAGCGCGCCCCAGTGATTTCCAACAGTCCGAGCGCAGGTAGATTTCCCGGCATATGAGCGCAAGCACACAGGACCTACAACTGGACCTGGGCCCGGGTCTCGGTGTCGTATCCGCGATCCTCGAGCGTCCAGCCGATGCCTGGCTGCTCTACGTCCTCGCCCACGGTGCCGGCGCCGGCATGCGCCACGCCTTCCTCACGTCTATCTCGGCGACGCTCGCTACCCGCGGCGTGGCTACCATGCGATACCAGTTTCCCTATATGGAAGCCGGTGGCCGCCGCCCGGATTCTCCAGCTGTGGCCGAAGCAACCGTGCGCGCGGCGGCGACCCGGGCCGAGGAGTTGGCGCCCGAGCTTCCGCTCATCGCCGGCGGCAAGTCGTTCGGCGGTCGCATGACGTCCGGCGCGGCAGCGAGCTCGCTGCCCGGAGTGCGAGGCCTGGCCTTCCTGGGGTTTCCTCTCCACCCGCCCGGCCGCCCGGGCACCCGCCGCGCCGATCACCTCGTCCGGGTCGAGCTGCCCATGCTCTTCCTGCAGGGCACCCGTGATCAGTTTGCCCAGGCCGAGCTGATGACCGGAGTGTGTCAACGATTGGGGAGTCGGGCCACGCTGCACCCGGTAGAGGGAGCCGACCACTCCTTCGGCGTCCCCAAGAGCTCCGGACGCACAGCTGCCGCTGTACTCGAGGAGTTGGCCGACTCGCTCGTGCAGTGGGTCCGGTCCCGAGTGTTTGGGCAGGCTCACCGATGAGCTACGAGCCGACCCGGCAGCAACGAAAGGCCATCGAGGCCCCGCTCGGCGCTGCGCTCGTCATCGCGGGACCGGGGGCCGGTAAAACGTACTGTCTCATCCATCGCATCCAGCACCTGATCGAGACACTGGGCATCGCCCCCCGACGGATCCTCGCCGTGACCTTTACCAACAAGGCCGCGGAAGAGATTGCCATCCGGTTGCACGAAACCCGCGGGATTACCGCGGCGGAGGTCACTCGCGGCACCCTGCACGCCATCTGCCTCATGATGCTTCGGGACTTTGCCGAACGCTGTGGCCTCCGTCCCGGCTTCGGGGTGGCGGACCGCGAGTACCAGGAGCGGGTACTTCGACGGCTCCGGATTCCCGCCAGGCGTGTCTCCCAGGCGCTGGCGCAATTCAGCCTCCACCGTCTGCAAACCAAGACACTGAGCGACCGCGGGATGGAGTGCTTTGGCCGGTACCAGGAAGCCCTGCGATCTCGAAACCTGGTGGACTTCGACGACCTCATCACCCTGACGGAGCACCTACTCCGTACCGATGAGAGCGCGGCCGCCGAGCTGCGCTCCCGCTGGGACTATGTGCTGGTAGATGAGTTCCAGGATCTGAGCCCGACTCAGTATGGAATTGTGCGCCGGTTGGCCGGCAGCCATCGTTGCCTCTTCGGCGTAGGTGACGACGAGCAATCCATTTTCTCCTGGACTGGAGCCGACCCAGGCATCATGGGCCGGTTCAGCGAGGACTTCATCCTGAGCGAACCGATAGTCCTCGACGAGAACCGGAGGTGCTCGGTCCAGATTCTGGAGTCCGCCCGGCGCCTCATCGCCTGTAACCCGGTGCTCTTCGAAAAGCAGATAGACACCACGCTGAAATCGCCCTTCGAGGTGCTGGCGTGTGGCTTCGACAACGAGGAGGCCGAGGCCGATTGGCTCATCAGGGACATTCTGAGCGATCGCGCCATGGCACAGATCGGCTGGGGCGACTATGCCATGCTCTACCGGTACCGCTCGATGGGACGAGATCTGGAGAAGCGGCTGATCTGCGCAGGAATTCCGTGCCGGATGGCGCGGGGCCAAGCCCTGGCCGACGACAAGGTCGTCGGTTGGGTCATCGCATCCTTACGGGTCATCCGGTCCCCGGACGACCCAATTCTGCTCGGGGCGCTGGCCGAGCTTGCTCTCAATCCCGCCCTGCGCCAGGAAGTTCGAAAGGCTTCATCCAGAAATAAGGACTTCCTTGGCAACCTCCGGGCCTTTGCCAGTCAGCGCCCCAAGGGAGACGCGGACCGCAGGCGCGCGTGGCGTTTGATCTACCACCTGGAAAACCTGAGGGGGATGGCCCGGTCTCACCAATCGTTATCCGGCCTTGTGGATGAGCTGCTTGCGCGGCCAATCGGTGCCGGCCGCAACCCCCTGGAGGAGTACCATCACGATCTGAGAGAGCCATCGCTCTATCCCGGTGCCGCCGCCCTGGCGAACCGCTTGGCGCAGTGCGGCGTCTCAGGAGGCCGAGTCTGGGTCCAGCCGAGCGGCGGGGTTGAGATACCTCTGGTCGCCATGCTTCGAGGAGCCGGGATAGCCAGGGCCCACCGGCTCATGCCGGATGAGGTGCCCGCGGCCGATGATGTGGTCCTCCGGGCTGGGCCGAGTCCGGACGGTGGGTTGCCGCTCCGGCTGTTCAAGGCCCTTCAACTTGTTCATACCCGCAACCTGAGGGCCGATTTCGATGATTTCGTCGCCTTCGATATCGAGACCAGCGACTTCGATTTCGAATCATCTCAGATCGTCGAGATTGCCGCTGTGCGGGTCCGGGACAACGTCGTGGTGGATCGGTTCCATACCCTGGTGGCGTGCACGCGCAGCATTTCCGCGCAGGCCACGGATGTGCATGGCTACACCGATCAGGACCTGATCGGAGCGCCTCCGATCTCAGAGGTCTGGCGGCGTTTCCGCGAGTTCGTGGGGACCGACCTCGTGGTCGCCCACAACGGCCAGGAATTCGATGTTCCGGTGCTGCGGCGCGCCTGCGGTGGCCTCGCGGGGTTCGATGACATGGTGTTCTACGACACCCTCCCACTTGCACGCGCCGTAGTCGATGGCAGCGTCAAGCTCTCGTTTCTCGCCCAGAGGTACAATGTCGAGATTGGAAGAGCGCACCACGCGCTAGACGATGCGCTCATGCTTGCCGCCGTGGTGCCTAAGCTCAACGAGCTGAGGATCCGTCGCGCCCGTACTGTCGCGCTGGTCCATCTGCTCGATCAGCTCGGCCTGGCCCTGGCGCTCGATCAGCCCACGTCGCCGTCCAAGGAAGAGGCTCTCTTCGGCGAAATAACCCGACCATTCACCCTCGGCCGTTACAGCGACTGCCTCGACATCTATGCCGCCGAGTTGGCCGGCGGGGTCGAGGGAGCGCTGGAACTGGAGGAGGTCATCGAGCGGCTGGGTGGGCGCGCCCTGATGGAGCGCATGCGAGCCGATCGGCCGGTGAACGAGCGTTACCCGGATTCCGTCGAGCGTCTTCGTATGCTGATACAGGCAAGTGCTGGAGACACGCTCGCAGAGCACGTCGACGACCTGTTGTGCCGGGTGGCGCTCTCGAGCAGCGAAGGGGCTGAAACCGATCCCAACCGGGTGAATCTGCTGACCCTCCACTCGACCAAGGGGCTGGAGTTCTCTCGGGTATACATCGTGGGAGTCGAGAACCAGGTCCTTCCAGGCTGGCGGGCAATCCAGGAGGACCGAGACCACGAAATTCAGGAGGCTCGTCGTCTTCTCTACGTTGGGATGACGCGAGCTAAGACCCGACTGGTAATGACCCACGCCGAGCACCGGGGGGGCAACCACGCTCAGGGGCATCTGTTTATCACGGAGGCGGGCCTGGTTCTGGAGCATTTTGGCATACCTCGTGCATTGGGTGCCCCGGTCACTTAGTGAGTGAGGTCACCATGAAGCTCATCGCTTGTACTCTGCCGCTCCTGGCGGGGCTCCCGAGCATGCTGCCTGCGCAGGTCAATCTTTCTATTCCAAGGCTTGGCCGTCCCGCCGTGCGAGCTACCCTGGGTCCAATCGCGGTAGTCGCCACCCTGGGTGGGCATGGCATCACCGTTCGCGCGGGCTCGCGAGCGCCTGGGCGGACTTCGGCTGCTCGGCTGCCGCGCACAACAGCAAGTGCCAGCGCAGCTCGCGTCCTTGACACCGGAGACCAGTATCTCGGCAAGCGGTATGTCTACGGGGGTGCCAAACCCAGTCTCGGCTTTGATTGCTCCGGATTCGTGCAGTACGTGTTTGGACGACACGGCGTCATCCTGCCCCGCACCTCCCGCCAGCAGGCCACTGCCGGCCGGGCGCTGCCTCGGGCGCCCACTGCTCTCAAGCCAGGCGACCTGATGCTGTTCTCCAGCAAGGGGCGAGGAGTGGACCATGTCGCGATCTACGCCGGCAACAACCGCATCATTCACTCGAGTGCCGGGGCCGGCGGGGTGATCTATGACGACCTGTCGACTCCGCGCGGCAAGTGGTACCTGGCCCGCCACGTGGCATCCCGGCGCGTCCTCTGACACACAAGGCTTTACCGCTCTAGATTGCCGGATCGCCCCTAAGCACGGAGCCATCCCGCATGCCCCGTATTCCGCCCCTGGACACTGAAACCGCGCCGGCCGATACCCGGGCCGAGGCGGACGCTCACGTGCGCGGCCACGCCCGCATGACCAACATGAAGCGGACACTGCTCCACTCGCTCCCGGCTTTTCGTGCGCTCATGGAGTGGTATCCCCTCCGCGATACCGTGCAGCCGTTTCTGGGGGAGCGGCTCACCACACTGTTCGCGCATGCCATCTCGGCTGAAACCGACTGCCTCATCTGCTCCACTTTCTTCCGGCGCATGCTGATCCAGACCGGTGAGAACCCTGAGCGCCTGAAGCTCGATGAGCGGGAAACGGCGGTGGTGGACTTTGGCCGGGCGCTGGCCGCGTCGCCTTTTCAGGTTCCGGAGGAGACGTACCAGCGGCTGGCGGCACATTTTCAGCCGGCTCAACTGGTGGCATTGACCGCTTTCGGCGCGCTCATGGTGGCTACCAACGTGTTCAACAACGCGCTCGATGTCGACCTCGACGAGTACCTCCAGCCCTACCGAAAGGGAGTGCGCGAAGCCGCCTCGGCAAGCAGGCAGGGATGAAGGGCGAGTTTGCCGGGAAGGTCGCGTTCATTACCGGGGCAGCCCACGGGCAGGGCCGCGCCACCGCCCTGGCGCTGGCCCGGGAGGGAGCCAGGATCGCGGCCTTCGACGTAGCCCGGCCGCTCAGCTATCCCGGCTACGAAATGGGGTCGAGCGGAGAGCTGGCATCCCTGGCTGCCGCCTGCAGCGAGCTCGGAACCGATTGCCTGACCTTTGCCGGCGACGTGAGGGACGATGTGGCCGTTACCAGCGCGGTCGCCTCCACGTCGGAGCGGTTTGGCCGGATCGACATCCTTTTCAACAACGCGGGTATCTGCGGGTATGGCCTGGCCCACGAGCTGACCGAGGATGCCTGGGACGCCATGCTCGACATCAACCTGAAGGGTGCCTGGCTGGTGGCGCGGCGGGTGATCCCCCTGATGATCCAGCAGCGGTCAGGCGTCATCATCAACAACTCATCGGTTGCCGGACTCCGAGGCATGGGACGGCTGAGTCACTATGCGGCCTCGAAGTGGGGGCTGACCGGTCTCACCCGGTCCTGGGCCATTGAGCTCGCCCCTTATGGCATCCGGGTGAACTCGATCCATCCGACCGGAGTGAACACCCCGATGAACGACGGTCTGGCGGCCCTCGAGGGGCTCACTCCCACAGAGATCGCGGAGCGGTCGGCGGGTAACCTGCTGCCGGTTCCCTGGATAGAGCCGGAGGATGTGGCCCACGCGGTGCTCTATCTGGCATCGGAACGTGGGCGCTATGTCACCGGATCTCCGTTCGTGATCGACGCCGGGCTGCTCAGTCGGTAGGGGCGGACAGCGCCCGCCTGCCCGTCTGCCCGACTATGTTGCTATGTCGTGTGGTCGATCCTATGAATGGGCAGGGCTTCAGAGGAACACATGTTTGCCACCATCCGCAGGTACAGCCCCAAGAACGGGGCCGTCAATAGGGCCTCGCTGCAACTTCTCCGCCGGCAACTCCAGGACGAGTTTCTCCCGATCGTGAAACAGATCCCCGGCTTTGTCGGCTACTACGTCCTGAGCATCGGCGATCGCGAGCTCATCACGCTGAGCTTTTGCGAGACGAAGGAGGGCTCGGCTGAATCCAACCGGTACGCGGGGGAATACACCCTCAGAAACCCGCTGGTCTTCGAGCTTGGCCGGCCGGAGGTGACCGAGGGAGAAGTGCTTACCTTCACTGAGGGGGCGCGTCCAACCGGGTCTCAGTCCTCCAGTGGTGGGGCCGCCGCGGCGCTCGCCTTGTGGTTCGAGGAATCCCGGGGTATGCTTCTCCCGGCATCGGAGCGGTAACGCATTCGATATCCGACCGATCCAGGGGGGCTGGCACAGGCGCCGGCCCCCCCTTTTCATCTCAACGACAAGGACAGCGGGATGACCGAAGTCAGGTTGAGCGACGAAGACAGCCTGGAGCGCGCGCTCAAGCTGTTCAAGCGCAAGCTGCAGAAGTCGGGTCTCTTTGGAGAGCTCCGGCGCCGCAGACACTACGTCAAACCCAGTGAAGCGCGTGCCATCAAGACCGCCGCGGCGCTTCGCCGGAAGCGGAAGAAGAAGGTCACAGGCGACTCCTGGTAAGCCGGGAATCGGTGGGATCTGAATGATACTCCTCACCCTCGCGCTGGCCACCTCGCTCGACAGCGCAGTCGTCCGCCAGATCCAGGTCGCGCCGGGCGAAATCCTCCGCACTACCGTTACCGGTTCAGGCGAGCCGGTGGTTCTCATTCCCGGAATCTTCGGGGGGTCCTACGGCTATCGGAAGATTGTCGGTCCTCTCGTCCAGCGCGGCTACCGCTGCATTGTGATCGAGCCGCTGGGCTATGGCCGGTCATCGTATCCCGAGGGTGCCGACTACTCCTTCACCGCTCAGGCCGAACGGGTCGGCCAGGTCCTGGACAGTCTCGGCATACGCCAAGCCCTCTTCATTGCAAACTCCACTGGCGCGTCGATCACCCTCCGCCTGGCGCTCGCTCACCCCGACCTGGTTCGGGGCATCCTGTCGATAGACGGCGGCCCGGTGGAGAGTGCGGCCACCCCGGGCATGAAGAAGGCAT
Organism: Gemmatimonadales bacterium; assembly: GCA_046715295.1. Classification (GTDB taxonomy): domain Bacteria; phylum Gemmatimonadota; class Gemmatimonadetes; order Gemmatimonadales; family GWC2-71-9; genus CAVVWJ01. Next base: position 17,050 of record JBKJZM010000100.1, read on the forward strand.
TCCGGCTGGGCGGGTTTATCACCAAGCTCGCCGTTAATGAGGGCAAGCTGAGGCACGATGTCCGCAAGGAGATCGTGAAGAACTCGGGGGACACTACCTGGGTGACCCAGAAGGTGGTCCGCGAGTACACCGCCGGGCAAGTGGCCGACGTGGACGGCGCGATCGACGCGTTCCGCAGCATGTCGAGGTCGAAGGAAGCCGAGTCGCTGCGGGACCAGCTCGACGAGATTCGCGTGCCGGTCCGTCTGCTGGTGGGCGGGGTTACACACCCGAGCGGGGTCAAGATCGATGAGCGGGAGCTGCTGGCGGACAAGCTCCCTGACTTCGAGCTCGAAAGCGTGGCGGGGGCGGGTCAATACGTCCATGAGGAACAACCGGACGCCGTGCTCAAGGCGCTGGGAGATCTGGACCAAGCCGCCAACTAGAACGCGGCCGCGCCCTGAAAAAACAATCCGGAGCCCAGGTCGGACTCCGGATTCTTGTATGCTGCAGCCGCGTTGGCTTGGTCTACACGGTGGCCCGTTTCCGGCCACCGATACTGCCCGCCAGCATTTCCGAGACGTAGCCTAGCACCGCACCCGCCACCAGCGCGACAATCGTCTTCACCCAGGGGTGGGGGAAGGTGGTGCCGGCTCCGACCACCACACTCACTGCTGTCGCGGCCCCGAGGAACGCGCCTGGGATGAACGAGAGAGCGGGAATCTTGGCCTGAAGCACCATGAAGAAGGCCGCCAGGCCAACCATGAGCGACAATACTGGTAAGCCGCCGCCGAATCGACGCGCAGCTTCCAATGCGAGAAACGCCCACACCACGCCGGAAAGGTTCGAGGCGATCGTCTTGGTGAGCCCCGTCGTCTTCCCTCCCGCGGCGAAGAAGCAGCCCCACGCTACGATCCCCGCCCACACCGGCAGAGCGGCGACGCCCAAGGCAACGTAGGTCCAGCCCGCGATCAGGATTCCAATGCTAATAGCAAGCGCGACGAGCACGTCCATGTGCACCTCCGACGGAAGGGGACTACATACATCTTTCCGCGCCGGTGGTAGCGCGACGGAAGGACTGAGGAGGTTCGTCACAAGGGGAGTAATGGCGAGTATCGCCATGCTAGGCTACTACTTAGACCCGGTCCCGTCAAGACCTCGGGACCGGTCTAACGCTTCTCGAGGTCGGCTCTTAAGCGAAGCAGCGCATCCTCGGTGGCCACCAGCTCGCCCCTGGCCTCATTAAGCTGCTGCTGCTGGCTTTGCACGAAGCGGCGGTACGGCGCTATCGCTTCGTTGATCCGGGCGGTGGACTGCTCCAGCTCCAGGTGTACCTGGCGGGTGAGCACGTCCTTCAGGTGAGTGCGAAGCTGTTCGATCCGCCGCTCGAAGTCGAGCTTTGCCTGCCGCCGCCGCCGGGGGATGACATAGAACCCCCCGATCGCGAGTGCGGTGGCGAGCAGGATGCCGGTGACGTCGGCTGCGGCGCTGCTGACCAAGGTCACCACCAGCGTGCCCAATCCGATCGCCCCGGCCTGGGCCAGCGCCGTCGTGGCGAAGGTTCCCTGTATCTCGTTGGCAATCGCTCGCGACTCTTGCTCCCGGTTGTAGCTTCCGACTACCTCGCGAGAAACCCGGCCGATCGAATCCAGGAGCGCCTGCCGGTTGTAGTTGAAGCTCGAGCCCACGTCGCCGATCATCCCTTCCCGATGGCGAGTCAGCTGACGCCGCTCGATGAAGGCGCTGATGTCCTGCCAAAGCTTCAGGTTTCGCTCGACGATCCAGTCGATGACCCGGCCGACCTCGTCTTCGATCTCTCGCGGTGTCTCCCCGATCACCTCCCGCTCGAACGTGCGCTTGACTCCCTCGCTGTCCATCAGGCTCTTGATCCGGCCAATCCGGATAGTTTCCTCGAAGAAGCGCATGCCCCGGCGCTCCATGTCGCCGAGAAGGACATCCAGCCGGGCGAGCCGCGGCTCGAAGTCGCGCAACATCTCCTGGTGGAAAAGCGCCAGTTGCTGGTCGATGTTCTGGATCGCCTCTACGTCGTGGGTCAGCAGCTTGAGCCGCTCGAACGCCGCCTCCTTGTACTTGGAGGCAAGACGCAGCCCGACATTGAGCGGGTTGAGGAGCTTGAGACGGACTCGCTCCTGCTGATCCAGGGTATTAAGCAGATAGTCTTCCACCGCTCCGAACCCGCTGCTCTCCCACAGCTGTTTCTCCGGCTCGCCTACCTCTCCGCCACCACCCGCTGCGCGGGTACCCGGCCCGGCCGGCTGTCCTCCGTCCCCGCGGGCCTCGAGCGCCTGACGGGCCGAGACGGCGAAGATCTCTGGTGTCTCGCCCAGAAGCCCGGCGGCGTTGTCGCGAACGTAGCGGATGACCTCCTCGCGCTCTTCGGGCCGCGTCAGGATGTCGATCTTGTTGACGATGAAGACGATCTTCTTGCCCCACTCACGGATCTGCTCCAGGAAGCCGCGCTCACTTTCCGTGAAGGGGCGGTCAGCCGAGGTGACGAACAGCACCAGGTCGGAGCGGGGCACGAAATCCCTGGTCAGCTCCTCGTGGCGCCGAATGATGGCATTGGTGCCCGGCGTGTCCACGATGTTCAGCTCGCGGAGGACCTCGGCTGGGTGGGTGCGCTCGAGGAGATAGGCTTCCCGGAGCTGTTCGGTCACCTCGGGCCCGTGGCGGAGGACGTTGATGCGGTCGGTGGTCGGGGTAACGCCTTCAGGGAGCACCCGCTCCCCCAGCAGTGCGTTGATGAAGCTGGATTTTCCCGAGTTGAACTCGCCGGCAATCACCAGGAGAAAGAGGCCGTTGAGCTGTTCCCGGGCCTCCTGAAAGCGCCGCATGTCCTCCGCTGCCACATCGGATCCGAACCGCTCGAGAGCGGTGGCCATTCGCTGGAGCAGCTCCTGCTCGCGAACGCGGATTTCCTGCTCCCGCTTCGACAGGATGCCTCGCCGCGCCAGCAGCTTACCGATCACTCTTGAGCCCCCTGGATGGAGTTCGACCGAGCCGGGGTTGCTGTTCCGGCGCTACCAAGCTACCTTGTTGCCAGCATCGGGGCCTACCCCGGCTGGCCGAAGCTCGAACACATCAGGAGGGCCGGCGTTGGCGCTGGCCCTCTTTTCACTGCTGCCGCTTTACTACAGACGTGCCATGGCAGCGGTACCCTGCGTGATGGGTGAATTCACGCGCAACCCGTAGTCGGCCGGTGTGGCATGTCCGGACTCCGATTACCCATTTTTCAAGGAGCAGGAACAATGCGCACCACTGGCACGGTCAAGTGGTTCAACGACGCCAAGGGGTTTGGCTTTATCACCCCCGAGGATGGTCAGAAGGACTGCTTTGTCCATCATTCCGCGATCCAGGCCGAAGGATTCAAGAGCCTGGCCGAGGGTGAGCGCGTGGAGTTCGACGCGGGCCGGGGTTGCTCTTCCGGCGCTACCAAGGTACCTTGTTGCCAGCATCGGGGCCTACCCGGGCTGCCGAAGCTCGATTTGACATCAGGAGGGCCGGCGCTGAAGCTGGCCCTCTTTTCATTGCTGCCGCTTTACTACAGACGTGCCATGGCAGCGGTACCCTGCGTGATGGGTGAATTCACGCGCAACCGTAGTCGGCCGGTGTGGCATGTCCGGACTCCGATTACCCATTTTTCAAGGAGCAGGAACAATGCGCACCACTGGCACGGTCAAGTGGTTCAACGACGCCAAGGGGTTTGGCTTTATCACCCCCG
>JBKJZM010000101.1:0-2549 GCA_046715295.1 Gemmatimonadales bacterium
GGCTCAGTCCCACCAGCCCGGCAAACGGCGGCACCACGGCCCGGAAGCCGGGAAGAAATCGACTGAAGAAAATGCCGGCTACTCCGAAGCGGAGATACTCCCGCTCGATCACGGCGAGCGATCGAGGGGCGAGCAGCCGGCGGCCCAGCTTGGTGGCAAAGAGGCGACGCCCGTAGCGCCGGGCGACGAAGTAGACTGCGGCCGCTCCGGCCAGGTTTGCCAACCAGGTAACGGCAAAGACACCCAGCGGGGTGGTCAGGCCCCGGTTGGTCAGGAACGCACCCAGCCCAACGGCGGCGTCGGAAGGGACCGGCGGGATGACGTTCTCGACCGCGGCGAGCAGCGCGAGGACGGCGTAGACGGTGGCGGGCGGTAGTTGCGACAGCCACGCCAGCAACGATTCGATCAGCGCGCCTCCAGGGTGGCGACCGCGATGACCGCGATGCCCTCTCCCCGGCCGATGAATCCCATTCCCTCGTTCGTTTTGACTTTGAGACTCACGGAACCCGGGCGGGCGTCCAGCCGTGCGGTCAATGCGGCGGCCATGGTGCCCAGGTGGGGGCCGAGCTTGGGCTGCTCGGTGATGATCGTCAGATCGGCTTGAGCCAGCGCGTAACCTCGCCCCCGTACCAGGTCGTGTGCGCTGCGCAGCAGCTCCATCGAGTCCGCGTCCTTCCACTGTGGATCGGTATCCGGAAACAGCTGCCCGATGTCGCCGGCCGCGGCGGCCCCCAAAATGGCGTCGGTCAGCGCATGGGCGACGGCATCGGCATCGGAATGCCCGGCGAGGCCGCGCGGGTACGGTATCGTTACCCCACCAAGGATGAGCGGCCGCCCCTCCACGAACCGATGCGAATCGTAGCCGATCCCGACCCGGGTCATGCGGCCACAGTGGCCGGCTGGTCGATGATGGAGTAGTCCTGGCGGCGACGCCGCACCACGTAGCCCGCGTCGCGGATGGAACGTTCCATCTCCTCGATGGTGGCCCGATGGGTGGTGCCCGCGGAGGAGACGACGTTTTCTTCCATCATCAGGCTGCCGAAGTCATTGGCCCCGAACCGCAGGGCGACTTGCCCCACCTTCAGGCCCATGGTCACCCACGACGACTGAAGGTTGGGGACGTTGTCACAGATAATCCGTCCCATGGCCAGGGTCCGCAGGTACGCGACGGCGTCGGTCTTGGGCTGGGTGGCCATCTCGGTCCCCTCGGGCTGGAGGGGCCAGCAGATGAAAGCGGTGAACCCGTCGGTTCGGGCTTGAAGCTCCCGGACCCGGAGCAGGTGCTCGATCCGGTCGGCGTTGCTCTCCCCCAGGCCATACATCATGGTGACCGAGGTCTTCATGCCCTGCCGGTGCGCCTCCTCCTGCACGCCCAGCCACTCCTCGGTCTGAGCCTTCTTTTTGGCGACCCGCTCTCGCTCCGAGTCCACCAGAATCTCCCCGCCGCCGCCGGGAATGCTGTCGAGTCCGGCGCTTCGGAGCTCGCGCACCACGTCGGACACCGGCAGGCCGAAGCGCTCACTGAAGAACACCACCTCCGAAGGGGAGAAGCCATGGATGTGAATCGGGTGGTGCCGCTTGATGTACCGCATCAACTCGAGATACCACTCGAACGGGATGTAGGGATTGTGCCCGCCCTGGAGCAGGATCTGCACCCCACCGATGGCCTTGCACTCATCGATCTTGGCCCCGATCTGCTCGAAGCTGAGCACGTATCCCTCGCGGTGCTTCGGCCGGCGATAGAACGCGCAGAACTTGCAATCGGCGACGCAGACGTTGGTGTAGTTGATGTTCCGATCGATGATATAGGTGACCATATTCTCCGGGTGCTGCCGCCACCGCTCGACGTCAGCCAGGTGGCCCAGCTCCAGCAGGCTGGCCCGCTCATAAAGCCCGAGATAATCCGAGAATTCACTTGAGGTACGATCGATAACGCTCATGATCCCAGCCTGTTAGGCGGCAGAGATGAAGGAGAGCGAGCCGTCGGGAACTACCCCTTCCTGCGCCAGCCGACGGAAGAAATCGGTCAGCCCTGCCAGATGCCGATAGGACAAGGCATAGTCAAGATCGCCGAGGTAGGCTCGGCAGACGGTCTCGGACACCCCCGTGTTCTGCGCCGCCGCAGCGGCGAGGAGGTCCAGATGCGCCAAACCCCAGGCGCGGGAGGCCAGCAGCTGCTGGTGCACCACTCGCACCCCGGCCGCCTGGGCCTCCCGCCGAGCCGCCCACACCGCAAACACGAACGGCAGTCCGGTCCAGGTTTTCCACTCGGCGCCCAAGTCCACTCGCACCGGGTAGGTAGCTTGCCCCGATAGATGGAGGGCCGCGTCGCCGATGACGAGGACTGCCTCGTGGGGTAGTGCCGCCAGCGTACCCAGATCGGGTGCTTCGGCCCGCGCCGTCGCGAAATGGGGCGTTATCCCCCAGCGGTGGCGGCAAAGAAGCTGGAGCAGCAGGACCGAGGTGCGAGACGATGCGGTGAGCAGCACGGTGCACCCGGACAGATCCGCTACCGGACGCTTGGAAAAGAGAGCCACGCTGTGCACCGG
>JBKJZM010000102.1:0-12059 GCA_046715295.1 Gemmatimonadales bacterium
GCCAGGAATGACGCCTCCCGGCCAGGGAGTGCAATCAGGTTCGGCTCCGCCAGGCTCTTCAGCATACCCTTGGAGGTAAGGAATCGAATGAGCGCCTCAATGCTCGCATTCGCGTTGAAGAGCCCGAAGTCCACTATCCCGTCGGAGAAGGTACCGCCTTCACCGGTATTGGCCGACCCGTTCCAGTTGCCCCGGTGATCCAGGTTGTGGGGATTGAGCGTGGCCAGCTGGGAGCGGAACTCCTTGATGGCGCTCTTGTTGACCTCGGCAAACCGCACCCTGAGCAATACCTGCACCGCCTCCGGCGTGGTCAGGTTGTCCACGATGGTCGCCCCGGAGCCCTTGGCGATTTCCACCGCCCTGTTGGCCACGCTGGCATCCCGCACTGTACCGGAGAGCGTCACTACGTTGCCGCTGGCTATAACGTCGATGGTCTCGCCGGCCAGCACCGAGCTGAGGTAGCGTTGGAGCCCGGGCGCGTCGGCGGTCACCTCGACCGAATAGAGCTTAATGCCACCGCTATTGTCCCAGAGAAAGAGGCTCGTAGTTCCGAGCGTCTTCCCGTTGATCAGGACCTCCGTCGGGGAGACCACCACCGCCTCGGCCACCGTGGGATCGCCGATGGAAAACCGCTGAATCGGTGTGGTATTGACCAGGAGGGCCGACGCGCCCTTCGAAACCGAGACCACCTGCTCCGGTGCCTTGACTACCCGCTGGGCCTCGAGTGATCGAGCACTGGCCCAGGAAGCAGTGAGCGAGACGACGCAGGCGAAGCACCACCGCCAGGCATGCAGGAAAGGAGCGGTCCAACCGTGGCGGAGAGTACGCACAGATCTTCCATTGAAAAGGGTCAGGGTCTCTGGAACGTGGTCAGGGTCCGCTCGCCCCCACGATACCCCTCAACTACCGTAGGGTTCGCCTTCGGGATCGGAGCGGCGGAGCGGGTTCGCTGGGGCCGGTTCGGAGAGGTGGACGCCGCGCTGGGTGAAAGCCGGTCGGCACGGGCCCCGCTGGTGGATACGGCGAGGGTGTCGAGGGTGTTCCGAAGCGCCAGCTGAAGTCGGCCTTCCTTCGCGGCGAGGGCTAGCAGCTCGGCGTCGTCCGGGCTGACCAGCACGGTAATGACGGTGACGGTCTGGGGCTTCCCTTCCTTATCCCGCGTCACCGACTGGCCGGCAGCCAGAGTTTGGACGTTCTGAAGTAGTGTCTTGGTGACCGCTTGGGGACGACTTGTGCTCTTGTCCAGGGTCAGCATAACATCGACTCGTGTACCCGGGAGCACGAACCCGGCCACTCCGATCACTTCGTCTACTCGGACACTGACCGCGCGCATGCCGTCCCGGATGATGATCGAAAGACCACCGCCGGCATCCTTGGTGGACATCTTGGCTGCGAGGAGTGGCTCGTTCTCGGCCACCGCCGTGATGACCCCCCGGCCCACCGCGTCCTGCACCGACCTTATGTAGCCGCTCGGAAGAGCAGTTCCCGGCCAGCCTACCAGCTTAACGTCTCGTTCGGTGACAACCGCCCCCACGGGGAGGTTGCGGGCCGACAGTACGATGTTTACCCGCTTCGGCTCGGCCGCCATGAGCGGCGTAGTGCGTTCCCGGAGGTATCGAAGCGCAAGAAGCGCCGCTACCACCCCCGAAGTGAGGGCCAGCAGGAGCATGAACCAGGGTCGTGACTTTCTCATTGGGAGCTCGCCTACTGAAAGGCCGGTCTATCGTCACTCATGGCTGGCTCGCTCGCAGCACCATGAGCCAGGCCCGTGATTTCATCGTGAAAACCGACTACTCGTTGCGCATTGTGGCTTCTGTCGAGATCGTAACCAGCGGAGAGCCGCCGGTCCACTTCAGCAGGGTGCCGACCAAGCCCATCTTATACTGGGTGGCCACGTCTACCGTCATCTCACGGCCGGTATCCCGCCAGCAGTCGGCCAGTACCGCGCAAGCGGGATCGGCGCTCGAAAAGGTGATGGTGGAAGTTTCGACCGATGCGAGGGCAAGGCGTTCCTCGATCTTGGCTTGAACTTCCGCCATCGTGTCTGTTACATCGTCCTTGACCACCGTGTAGCGCGCTCCCTCGCGCGCCGCATCGGTGACCGCCTGCTTGATGTTCCAGGCACGGGCCATTTCGGTGATGCCGGCAATGAACAGGAGCACCAGCGGGAGAACCAGGGCAAATTCGGCCAGCGCCTGGCCCCGTTCGCTCCGCCACCTGCGATGGCAACTTCCGGCCGTCATAAACGCACTCCCTCTCCAAACCACCAGATTAGCGTTCCCACAGCAATCGGAACCGCATACGGAATCGTGAGAGCGCCGGGCGACTCGAGCGTTCGGAGCTGACCCGCCCGGCCCAGGCTTCGCCACGACTTCACCAGGTCTACCGTGTTGAAGATCAGCAAAGGCAGAAGCCCCCTGCGTACCATGCTGACCAGCGCGAAGGCTGCGCCGAGCACGGCCATCAGGGCAAGCGCCCCGATCACCGCGGGGAAGCCGAAAAAGGCACCCACGGCGGCCAGCAGCTTGACGTCTCCCCCGCCGATTGCTCGGACGGCATACAACCCCAAGGAAACCGCCAAAGCGACACCCAATCCTTCCAAGCCGCTACCGAGGGTGGCGAGGCCGAGCGGGGCGCGCAGCATCAATGCTGATGCGAGCCCCGTGACCGTAAGCCAGTTTGGAATTCGATGGGTGGTGGAGTCCAACCAAGCGGCGGTGCAGGCCAGCCCGATGAGTGCCACGTTTGCCACGGTCTGGATCATCCAGATCCCCTCAGGTCTGACCCACTGGCCCTGGGGGATCCCGCACTGGCTTCCATCACTGTCCCTTCAACCCCAACCCTCAGACCGCGGGGATCTACATGTCCGCGGTGGTCAGCTCGTTGTTGGCCTTGCCGAACAGGTTCTTGATGTGCCCACCCATGCCCTGAATGAACACGACTACACCGATGACGATCAGTCCCAGCAACAGGGCGTACTCCGCCAGGCCCTGGCCCGACTCGTCGTTCCAGAAATTTTTCGCGCGCTCCATCATACGGTGAACCTCCGCTACATTTTTGGGGTTGTTACTGGCTTGGGAATCGCGGCGCACCCGTGATCCCCCGAACGGGCGCACGCCTCAGGCGTTCGCCGGAAATCTGCGACAATTTAATGCTGAATTGAGCTGACTGCATAGATATGGGGAAAGCCCCTAGCAATGGATATACAGCAGGATTCGCGTTGCCGCTAGTGCCACTATCCCGCCACTTCTCGGTCAGCAGCGAGTCGGCCGTCCCATGGCCGATGGCCGGCAGCCTCCTCTTGCGCCCGTTCGGTTTATATTCAGGTGCTCGGCGGAACGAAGTCCGCCCGGCCCGTATGCTCATTTCGTAAGTGAACCCCCCACAGCCTAAAGTGACCGTGAAGCAGCCTCTCGCCTCCACCGAGGTTGGACCCGGTTCCGAGTCGACCTCCCTGCCGGGAGGGCTGCCAGGCACTCCCCCCTCCATACCAGCAGTGATCTTCGCGCTGCTTACCCTGCTCGTGCCGATCGCATTGCAGATCCCTGTTCTCAATTCCGATGGCGATCTCGCGCGACACCTGGGCCACGGCCGCTACATGCTGCAACACGGAGGGCTGATCCGCCAGGACCCCTTCTCGTTCACGCGCCCGGGCGCCTCGTTTGTAGGATTCGAATACGGCAGCCAGCTCCTCTACGCGCTGGCTGAGCGCATTGGCGGCCTGCCGGCGGTAGCAGTGCTGGCCGGCGTACTGATCGGCGCCACCTACGCTCTGCTCGCCCGATGGTTGTTGAAACGGGGAGTGGACCCTCTGCTCGCCTCTGTGACCATTGCCGTGGCGGTGGTGCTCGGGATTGGGCATTGGACCGCGCGCCCGCACTTGTTCTCCTACGTGGCCGTCGTTGTGTTGCTCGGCCTTCTCGAGCGCCGGCCGCGTACCGGGATTCCGCTCACGGCAGCCCTGTTCGTCCTCTGGGCCAACCTTCACGGAGGGTTCCTGTACGGCTGGATCCTCATCGGACTCTACCTCGCCGGCAGCGTGGCCGAGCTGCTGTGGCGCAACGAGAGAGCGGCCTGGAACGAACGGATGAGGTATTACGCCGGCATGCTCGTCACGGCCACCCTCGTGACCTTGATCAACCCGTACGGGCTGCAACTGCACCGGCACCTGTTTGGGTTTTTCGGGAAGCCGTTTCTGGTGGACAACACGGCCGAGTTTTCCTCGCCCGACTTCCACGAGCCCGGCGGCAAGCTGTTCCTGGCAGCGCTGCTGCTCTGCCTCACCTCCCTGGCACTCTCCCCTCGCCGCCCGACGCTGCCCCGCCTTTTCGTGGTGTGCGCCGGTGTGGGATTCGCGCTCATTGCGGTACGGAACATCCCGCTCTTCGGCCTTACGGCTGTGCCTCTCCTCGCACTCCACCTCGACGACGCGTGGCGTCGCCTTCCCGACCCACGGGGTATCCGCCAACGCTTTGCGGCCACCGCGAGCCGCACCAGCACCTGGCCCTGGATCGGGTTGGTGCTGATCCTGGTCTTTTCCCTGGCCGGTGCACACGGGAAGGTCGGCACCCGAAGGCTGATTGCGGATGGCTTCGATTCCACGATCTTCCCGGTGGCCGCGGTACAGCATGCGCGCAGTGAGAAGCTGCAGGGCCGGCTCTTCAGCGAGTTTACCTGGGGAGGCTATGTCGGGTATGCCTGGCCGGAGCAGCGGATCTTCATAGACGGCGGCACCGACTTCTTCGGGGAGGATCTGTTCCGCGAGTATTCCACGATCAAGCGTCTAGTCCCTGGCTGGCGCGGGCTGCTGGAGAAGTGGGACATCTCTCTCATGTTGCTAAACCGTCAGTCGTCGCTGGCCCATGAGCTCGCCAGGGATGGCCGTTGGGGTCTGTGGTACTGCGACTCGCTCGCCATCGTCTTAAAGCGCCCGGATCGGGTGAAAAGCATGGTGCCTCGATCCGACCCCGACTCATCCGAGGCGCAGCTGGATACCTGTGGAACCCGGCGGAGCTTCGGGGAGAACGGCACCGGCTCAGGCCCGAACGGCAATGCCGACCAGCGAGAGTCCCCACGGAAGGCGAACCCGGCGCAGGAGAGCGGCCTCCATAGCGAGTAAGCCAGCCAGGAGCTCGTTCGCCAATCGTGGCAACGCATGCACGTCTGAATGCGCCGACTGGGAACTCCGGAACCGTCCCAGCAGCCGGTGGGCACAGTAGACCGGAAAGAGGGTGCTGTTCCAATACGATAGACGTCTGATTCGCAGTCCCGTCTCCTCCACCAGATTGCGCAGGCCTCGCTCGACATAACGGCGGCGATGAAAAAGGGCCGCGTCGTGGGGCCCGAAGAGCCAGGGGTGCGCCGGGACCGAAAAGATGAAGGCGCCGCCCTCCCGGAGAACCCGTGCTATCTCCTGCACCGCACCCACATCGTCGTCGATGTGCTCCAAGACATCCGACGCGATCACAACGTCGAAGCTGCCCGGCCTGAACGGCAACTCGGTGCCGCTCGCCCGACACAAGGTTGCCCCTCCTCGTCGGACTGCCAACTGAACGGCTCCAGCATCAGGCTCGATACCGCAGACCAGCCCGAAGGGGGTATAGCTAGACGAGTTCCCCCCGGTTCCACAGCCATAGTCGAGAATACGAAGCCCACCATCGCGGACGGCGGCAAAATCCTTCAACAAATCCACCAGAACTCGGCGGCGGCCACGGAACCACCAGTGCCGTAGCTCGTGGGCATGCATGATCTCGTATTCCTCCTGGCGCACTAGTGTGCTCCCGGTTCAAAGCCGGACCGATGAAAGACGGAGTTCCCCTCGACCACTCCGACGAACTCGTAGGCCTGAAGAGCAGCCACGAAGCGAGGGTCCTGCGAGAAGTACTTCAGGTAGTCCATCCGGGTAATGTCGCCAGCGACGCCGGGAGGGTGGGGCCGGACAATCATCAGGAGACTAGGGCGGAGTCGAACGAAGTCATCCACCACGGCGTCGAAGCACCACCGCTCCGCAGCGCCCATTTGTGGTGGAGCTCGGTACTCGAGCTCAGCGCTGGAGGCGAGCTGTTGAGCATATGCCGCCTGAACGAACCAAAGATTGGGGAACCTCATGGCCCAACGCCCCCCTGCCTCATCGATCAGGGGAAAGTTGTCTTCGTACCCCAGCCGCAAGACGGAACCATCGGCCGCGTGCTCTCGAATGTACTCCGCCATCTGTCGCTGCCGAAGATAGTGCGTTTCCTCCCGCCAGAGCTGAATCAAGGACCAACCGACTCCTGATCCTGCAGCCAACAGGAGAAGTACGCCCAGCGTCAGCACGCCCACCCTCTCAGCGGCTCGTCCGCGGACCCCATCTCGGCCAGCCAGGGCCACAGCCGCGAGCAGCAGCATACTGCCGCTGACGGGGTAGTAGTGATAGGAAAAACCCTTCCTCTGTACGACCACCACAAGCAGGAAAGCTACAGTCGTGAGGGCGAGCACATCGCCGATTTCGCGTGTTCGTAGCGACCGCCGGAGCATTGCATAGGCGAAGAGCGCGCCGATGGCGCATAGCGCTTCCGCGCTGTGGAGCACGAGTGAGGCTAAGGTCTTCCGAGCGAAAGCGTGATAGGTGGAGCCAAGACGGCTCACCACGGCCAGGTACTCGGGAACAGCCACGATGAGGACGAGGCTGTACAGTAAAACAAATCCGGAAATGGCCAGGTTCTCGACACCAAACGTCCATCGGGTAGTGCGCCGTTTCCCTGCTACGTACAAGACGCATGCGACCCAGACGAGGAGGAAGTGCGGCTTAATCGTGAAGCCAAGTGCAGCGACAAGTCCGACCAGGATCCGGAGGACCGGCCGGAGAGCACGCCCCTGCGCGGCCATTGCGGTCGCGAACAGATACGGCAGCAGAGCCACCAGGGCGATGTGCTCACGCTCACCGAAATGCGCTCGCGTCCAGCCAAGAGCCACCAGGACGATTGCGAGCAGGATCCAGTGACGATCTCGAGCTCGAGCCATCGCGCTCCGGAGAACGCGGGCGCCGAGGATCAGACATAACCCGATCCAGGCCAGAACGGCGATCCGGAACGCGCTGATAGGATCCAACCCGAGGCGATCGGCAAGAAAAACGATCGGAAGCTGGATCCACACCACCAGCGGAGGGTTGATCTCGAGCAGATCCACGTACAGGCGGTCGCCTCGGGCCACTTTCCCCGCGAGATGGAGCAGCCAGGCCGAATCACTGTTCAGCGGGCGCTGGAATTCCGCGACCAGCAGGGCGGTGACCAAGAGGGTGACGATTCCGCCGGCCACGAGCCAGCCGACGCCGGCGGGAAGCCGCAATTAGGCGAGCTCCTACGGGCTCGAACAATCGGGAAAGTTGCACCTCCTCACAGTCACATGCTCCGCCTGGACCTAGTCGACAGGGGCGGGAGGAAAGCGGACTCGATAGAGTACGGCATCCGCGGTCGCTTTGGTATAGACCACCTCTCCGCCAGCCGCCTGAACGGCCTTCATGAGTATCGCGCGCTCATCCAATCGTCCGTGCGCGTAGTCCGACATGACGACCCAGATATACGGTTTGGCAGCGGTCCGAATCCGCCAGGCCTCGCTCTCTGCCCAGCCTGGATCGGGCTCTGGCGGGGTGTAGCCCACTCCTACCCTTCCTTGCGCGCCGGTCGAGGTTCCCAAGAGTTCCTTCTTGCCGCCGGAGCTATACGCGAGATCGGCCCCCTCGCCCAACCGGCGCCTTCCACGGCTGGGACCGTTCACGAAGCCGAGGCCTCGAGGCCCGGCAACTTGCGCGACCCATCTCAAGCGCATGGTGTCAGGAGAGTCCCAGTCCGTGGTATGAAAGACCCAGGCCGGAACCGCGCGGGGGAAGACATAGATCGGCTCCTTTTCCCCTTGCTGTTGGTACACCTCGGCCAAGGGTCGAACTTCCACTCCATGGAACCCCCAGTCGCTGGGTGGGGCAAAGGCGAGCGTAGCCGCCAGTATCAGCGATGGATACACCAGCAGGAGAAGGAGCCAGCGGGCATGCACCCTGGGCCAGGGCCGCTCGACCGCCTGGGCAATGGCAACCGCGCCCACCGCCACCAGAATGGCGAGCAGTGGGGCGGAGAAGAGAACCAGCCTGGTAGCTATCGGATACCCGCCGAGAGCCGAGGCGCCGAAGGCACCAAGCATGGGCACCCCGAGGAACACCGCGAACTCCGGGCCCCGCCGGCGAGCCACACTGGTCAGCCCTATGATCGCCAGCAGAAGGAATAGCGGCGAAAGGTCGACCAAGCCTCGCCAGCAGGTGAGGGTGCACGAAAGATCGCCGACACCACGCCAGAGTCGTGCAAAGAATCGAGGCGTTCCGGGACGCAGGAATGCCTCGGCCCAAAAGGCTCGCATGTACGGCGCGCCGGCATTCGGCGCGTACCAGCTCAGATACGCTACGCTGAAGATGGCCCCCCACAGCACGGCGAGGAGCGCCAGCCGGGGAAGGTGGTGGGCTCGCCGTCGTCGTACTGACGCGATCCCAAGGCCGAGGAGCACCGCCGCGCATACGAACAGTGCCGGAGCCGAGACAAGCACGGCAACCGCTCCGCTGATCGTGAGCCAAAGCCACCTCTGGCCATTCTCCGGCTCGTCCATCAAGCGAACGGCTACCCAGACTAGGCCAGCCGAGATCAGGCCGTCGAGAATGTAGGGCTTTACCTCTACGGAGTACCGGATCAGCGGGAAGGCCGTCGCCGAGAGTGCCAATGCCGTCAGCGCACCAACCCGGCCCACCAGCTCGTGTCCCAGTCGGTACACGACCCAGAGCAGACCGATGCCAGCCAGGAGGGTGATGCCCCGGAGGCTGTACCCGGACACTCCTCCAACCATTGCCATCAGTCGTTCCGCCCAGAGAAAGGGCACCGTGGCCACCTGACCGTAGTCGAGCGGCTGGAGTAGCCCTCTGAATGAGCGACGTCCGATGCTCAGTGCCAGCATGGCCTCGTCTCCGCTCAACGAGGCATTCTGGAGAAAGCCGACGATGCGGACGAGCGCGCCAAACAGGATGAGACCGACGGCCGCGAGATCGATGCCCCGGGTGGCCGACGCGGGGACCTTCAACGGCCCGCTAACGGCTCCGGCGTCCTTGATGGGGAATGCGTTGATTGAGGAGCAAGAGCCCGGGGCGGAAACAGATTGAATCGGAGGATGTGCCAAACGGCGGCGGCACCGTCACGCCAGCCGATCTTCTTTCCTTCTGCATACGTGCGACCGGAGTAGGATATTCCGATCTCCCAGACCCGGGCCTGGGCCCGGGCGAGACGAGCGGTTACCTCGGGCTCGAACCCGAATCGGTCGCTGGTCAAGACCAGGGACTTCAAGAGCGGACCACGAATCATCTTGTAGCCGGTCTCCATGTCACTCAGGTTCAGGTTGGACAACATGTTCGAGAGGAGTGTGAGCAGTCGGTTTCCTACCGAATGCCAAAAATAGAGCACCCTGTGATCACCTCCCAGGAATCGCGAGCCGAAGACGGCATCGGCCTGGTCGCGGATAATCGGCTGGAGCAATCGGATGAATTCCTGGGGGTCGTATTCCAGATCGGCATCCTGGACCACCATCACGTCACCCGTTGCCGCCTGGATGGCGGTACGGAGAGCCGCGCCCTTGCCCCGGTTCTTGGCATGATGCAGTGCGATATCGATCTTGCCTTCGGCCCGAAGGCGATCGATGGCCGCTCCGGTGCGGTCTGATGATCCGTCGTTGACGGCGACGATCTCGATATCGAGCGGCACCGCACGCACCCGTTCGACCGCAGCGGTAATGGTACGCTCCTCGTTATAGGCCGCGATCAGGACAGACAGGCGGATCGACTCAGGCACCTACAGCTCCGATGGCGATGACGGACTGGCCGAAGGGGAGCGGCACACGATCCTCCAGCCGAAGAATCGGCACCAGGGTATCAAAGTAGCGTAGCTGCTGGACGGGAATCCGCGGAACCTGGCGGAGACGGGCATTGACCCACCACCCGATTGTCCCCACCAGATTGAAGTAGAAGACCCGCTCGACCCGAAAGCTCGCCTCGCGCATCCGTCGGCTCAAGCTGGTCCGGGTGTACCGGCGCACGTGACCGAGCTCCCGATCCAGGGACCCGAACAGCATCTGAAGAGCGGGGACGAGAATCACCGCACGACCTCCGGGCCGAAGCATAGCCGCAATGCTCCCGAGCGCCGCGACATCGCCGGCGATGTGTTCGATGACGTTCAACGCGACGACCGTATCCAGGGCGTAGTGCTGATATCGATCACCCGCGGATACGTCCGGGAGAGTGAGCTGGTCCACCACCACTGCCGGCGAGCCGACGAAGCGATCCTGAAGTACGCCGCGGTAATAGGGGTCGGTGTCGGTAAGCACTAACAGCTCCGGCCTGCTGCCCGCGATGAGGGCGGACATATTTCCGATCCCTGCTCCCACCTCGCAAATGCGGCGGCCCAGGTAGGGAGCGACCCGACTAAACTGCCAGCTATTGTATTTCGGCGCCGCCTCCATGACCTCGAGAGTCTCGGCGCCTGCCTGATCCGCCGGGCCTGGCGTCATCGAGCTCAAGGAACGTTCGACGCAGCCTCAATACCATGGCCACCGGGGGTCAGATGAGGGACGTCGTACCCACCCCTGAGCCAGTGGGTTCGGATCCGGAAGAGATCCGCCGCCATTCGGAGCGAGTCGGAGGTCAGCCGCACCTTGGAACCCGGCTGGTGGACCCAGTTGACCGGTAGCTCCGCCACCAGGTAGCCCCGCCGCCGGGCCATTACCAGTACCTCGACATCGAAGCTGAAGCCATTCATCCGCATGCGTGAGAACAGGTCCTGCGCCACCGAAGAACGGAAGAGCTTGAAGCCGCACTGGGTGTCCTCGACGTTCGCATCGGCCAGCCACTTCACCAGTTGATGAAAGGTTCGGCCGATCAAATGGCGGTACAGCTTGGCCTCTACCCGAACCCCCTCCGCACGCAGTGCGCGGGAGCCTATCGCCACATCCGCCCCCAGTGCCAGTGCATCCTCCAATCGCTCGATTTCAGCGATGGGAGTTGCCCCGTCGGCATCGGCGAAGAGTACGGTGCGCCCGATTGCGTTGATGACGCCGGTCCGCACCGCGTAGCCCTTCCCCTGATTCGCGGCCAGACGGATCAGCCTGAGCTCTGAAAACTCCTGGCAGAGCCGCCGCCCCACGGCGCCGGTACCGTCCCGGCTTCCGTCATCAACAAGAATCAGCTCAAAGGCACGCCCGCCCCCACGGCAGTACGCCACGATCTCCCGAACCGTTGGTGCGATCCGGGACTCTTCGTTGTAGGCTGGAATGACGATGGATAGATCGGTCGTACCGACCATTAGGACCTTCGTAAAGCCTTGTGTGACAAGTGTATACAATGTGACCCATCAACGAGCTAGCCCGCTGTTCCTTACACGAATCCAGATTTTAGGGGGAACGGTGGGGGGCGCGCCGTGATAACATGCACCAGAACTAATCTAATCGCCAGTTCTGGGCGCCCCCGACACCACCCCGCCTCCCGGTGCTGGAACCCTCGCCAGGGTCGTCAGGCGGGTTCCAGCTCGAGCTCACCGCTGGCGCCTGGTTCACCAGCTGCGAGCCGGAGCGCCCGGCGAGCGCCCAGGAGGACGATAACCCACGCCAGCACATAGCATGGCATCGCAGCGGCCACCAACCCGCGGCTGCCCAGGAGCAGGCCTCCGAGCGCGCCGGCGACAGAGCCAAGGACACTGAACGCGCCGTTGAGGGCCCAGGCCTCGGTTACGGCGACTTCGCTGCGGGCGAACAGGCGAATGCCCGTCGGAAAGGCGACGCCCAGCGCGAGTCCGGTGATTCCGGCCAGCCCCCCGCAGGCCACAGCGGCGGCCGTTAGCGAGGAGAGCCGGCTTAATTCCCCAAGGTGTCCAAATCCCGCGATCAGAGCGCCGAGAACGACTGGTGGCACAGCCAGTATCCAACCAGGCACAGCGCGCAACCGCCGTGCACCGGCAAGTGCGCTGCCGAGCCCAGTCCCGAGCAGCATGGTCGCGATCACCAGC
>JBKJZM010000103.1:0-2614 GCA_046715295.1 Gemmatimonadales bacterium
TGATCACCATGGATGCGGAGACCAAGCGGAGCGTGGACGCCATGTGGGACAAGCTGGGAATCCGATTGGGAAAGCGTGAACAGTGAACGGTAAACGGTCAACGGGGAATCCCCACGAGCGAGGAAAGCAAGCGGAGGGCGTCGTGAACGACCCGTTCACCGTTCACCGTTCACCGTTTACCGCCCGTGAGGGCCAGACATTGGGAGGAGAATCCCTCCTCGTCCGCTACATCAACTTCGTCAAGCTTCCGCACACCCTCTTCGCCCTCCCATTCGCGCTACTCGGCGTGGTGGCCGCCTCCCGGGTGGATTCGGTAGAGCTCCGGCAAGTCGTGCTGGTAATCATTGCCTTTTCGGCCGCACGATGGGTGGCCATGGGGTTCAACCGGATCGCCGACCGTGCGTTCGACGCCCGCAATCCCCGAACGATAAATCGCGAGCTCCCCCGGGGAACGTTGTCGCTGACTCAGGCCTGGATCTCGGTAGCCACGGCGGCGGCTATCTTCATTCTGGTCGCGGCACTCCTCAATCCACTCTGCCTCGTGCTGAGTCCGATTGCGCTCGCGTGGATCATGCTTTACAGCCTGTCCAAGCGGTTCACCTGGTGGCCACACCTCTGGCTCGGCGCGAGCCTCGCGATTGCGCCGGTTGGCGGGTACTTATCGATCACCGGCCGATGGAGTGACCCCGCCTGGATGCTGCTCGCGATCACGCTCGGCGTTGCGACCTGGGTGGCAGGGTTCGACATCTTCTACGCGCTGCCGGATGCCGGATTCGACCGGGCCGAAGGACTCCGGAGCGCCGTGGTACGGCTCGGCGAGTCGCGGGCCATCCTTCTCGCCAAGCTGCTCCACGGGATCACCATTCCCGCGCTCGCGGCCTTCGGGTACGCGGCCGGGTTCGGGTG
This sequence comes from Gemmatimonadales bacterium, assembly GCA_046715295.1. Lineage (GTDB taxonomy): Bacteria > Gemmatimonadota > Gemmatimonadetes > Gemmatimonadales > GWC2-71-9 > CAVVWJ01. The sequence continues at coordinate 907 of JBKJZM010000103.1, forward strand.
GTGGTACTATCTTGGCCTCATCGTGGCGGCCGGGATCCTGGTTTACGAGCACCAGCTGGTGCGGCCGGGCGACCTCTCCAGGCTGGATGCCGCATTCTTCACGATGAATGGGGTGATGTCGGTGACGGTGTTCGGGTTTGCGCTTATCGATCGGGTGATATGAAGGCGGTACGGCGGTACGGCCGCGGACGATGACCGCCTACCCCGTCGTGCTCGCCCTGACCGGCGCCTCGGGTGCGCCGTACGGCGTGCGGCTGCTCGAGGTCCTGGCGCAACAGCGGATCCCGGTTTGGTTGATTGCCTCCGAGCATGGGATGCGTCTGCTCCGGGAAGAATGCAACATCAAGTCTCTGGAGGGCCTCAAGGAGGCAACCGGCGGAGACTGGACGTCGGTGGTTCTGTTTCCGGACGACGATCGCGGAGCAAAACCGGCCTCCGGCTCCCAGCGCACGGCCGGCATGGTGATTTGCCCCTGTTCGATGGGTACGGTGTCGGCTGTAGCAGGAGGCACCAGCCGTTCGCTGGTCGAGCGCGCGGCCGATGTCACCCTGAAGGAGCGTCGGAAGCTCATACTGGTGCCGCGGGAAACGCCGCTATCGCTAATCCATCTCAGGAATCTCGTCACGGTGACCGAGGCTGGCGCCGTCGTCATTCCCGCTGCGCCGGGGTTCTATCATCGCCCCACCCGGGTCAGCGAGTTGGTAGATTTCATCGTCCAGCGGGTCTTGGATCAGCTGGGGATCGAACTGGAAATCGCACGACGCTGGGGAGGAGATCAGACGTGAATGAGACTCTCGACCTCGCTCGGCGCCGCGGTTTGGGCGCCGTTCTGACGTGTGCCTGCTGGCTGGCGGCAGCCTGCGGCGGGGGTAGCGACGACCTCTCGGGGCCGGAGCCCCCCGGGCCTCCGCCCCCGACCGATGAAGGCATTGCGCCAGCCGCCGGCTGCACCGACGGAGTCCTGGAGCACGGGGCCCTGTACAGAATCTGTTTTCCCGCTTCCTGGAACGGCGATCTGGTGCTGTATGCGCACGGCTTCGTGCCGGCGCACCAGGAGATCGCTCTTCCGGAGGATGTCATCGGTGGCCAATCCATCTCGGGGACCTTGACCGGACTCGGCTATGCCTTCGCCACTACCAGCTACCGGGCCAACGGCCTCGTTGCCCCGGAAGCGGTCGACGATTTGGTCGAGCTCGAGGCCAGCGTTCGCCGGTTGTACCGGCCCGACCCCGGGCGATCGGTCATCATCGGGTTTTCGGAAGGCGGACTCGTCGCCACGCTGGCCGCCGAGCGATATCCCGAGCTGTTCGACGGCGCCTTGGCCGGTTGCGGTCCGATCGGTGACTTTCCCGGGCAGCTCAATTACATCGGCGACTTCCGGGTGGTGTTCGATTACCTCTTTCCGGGTGTGATCCCCGGCAATGCCGTCGATATTCCGGAAACGGTTCGATCCAGGTGGGACCAAGTTTATGTCCCCGCTATCGTTATTGCGCTGGCTGCGGACTTCGACGCCGCCTTGCAGCTGATCCGCATAACGGGGGCACCAGTGGCTGACAACGACCTCCGGTCCGTGGCCGAGACCACCGTGGGCATTCTCTGGTACGACGTCTTCGGGATTACGGATGCCCGGGCGCGGCTGGGGGGGCAGCCGTTCGACAATTCAACCCGGGTATACGCCGGATCCTCGAATGATCCGGCACTGAACGTG
>JBKJZM010000104.1:0-12402 GCA_046715295.1 Gemmatimonadales bacterium
ACTTCCCCCCGCCGCACCCCTTGCGCTCAGCCGTCGGGGCTCATCCCAGTGCCGCTGCCGGCTCCATCGTCCACATCGCGCGGCCCATGAGGCCGGAGGCTCGCGTATGGCACAATACTTTGGCGACGGTACACTAGCACTATAGGTCCTCGGTGCTTCGTCCTTTTTACCCATCGAAAGGAACGCCCGAACGATGAAAGGGCACCGCTGCTTCACTAACTTCCTTCCATGACATCGCCTCCCGAAGTCTGGCTCCGCGGGCCGATCACCGGCATCCAGCCGCTGCTCCAGCCCGCCGCCCACACCCTGGTGCAAGTCGGAGAGGATGTCATCCCGATCGTTCAGCACCTGACGCCGGCACAGCTCTGGGCCCGGCCCGGAGGCGCGGCCGCGATTGGATTCCATCTGGCCCATCTCCCTGGCAGTCTCGACCGGCTGCTGACATACTCGCGCGCCGAGCCTCTCACCGCCGACCAGCACGCGGCGCTGGCGTCCGAGCGCACGGTCCATGAGGATCGACCTGAGCTGGCACGCTTGCTGGCGAGATTCGCGGCCGGGTTGCAGGCGGCCGTCGACTATTTGCGGACCGTGCCCCCCGACAGCCTCCTCTCGGCACGGGAGGTCGGTCGCAAGCGGCTGCCTTCGACGATGCTGGGACTGATCATCCACGCGGCCGAGCACTCGTCCCGGCACGCCGGACAGATCGTGACCCTCACCCGCGTCGTCCAAGGCTAGGGGCAAGACCATGGGACGTAGGAGCTGCGGGCGCGGGCCTGAGACCTGCGGCGGTAATCGATGACGGCGACGTTCGAGCCGGTCTCCAAGACCGCTTACTATTGCTGCGGGGTCCGCGCCCTCGATGCTGCGGGGTCCGCGCCCTCGATGCTGCGGCCTCTCACCCGGTCTGCGGTGACCGGTACGCCGAGCGGTTCATGACGCCGGAAGCCTGGGCTCTGTTCGAGCCCTTCCGCGGCCTTCGTGGTCCGAATGCCTCCAATATCGCCCGCCACCGCCTCATCGATGACCTGCTCCGTGCGCGACTGGCCCGCCAACCTGAGACGCCAGTCGTCATCATCGGCGCGGGGTTCGATGCGCGGGCCTTCCGCTTGCCCGGCGGACGCTGGGTCGAGCTGGATGAGCCAGCGCTGATCACACTCAAGGAGGCGCAGCTTCCCGCGCGTGACGCGCCCAATCCGCTCACCAGGGTGGCCATCAGGTTCGAGCGCGATCCGCTCGAAGCAACGCTAGCCCCGTTCCGTGACCTCACCGACCCGGTGATCGTGCTGGAAGGCGTCTTGCCGTACCTCTCGGCAGCGGAAGTACGGGTGCTGCTGCAAGCGATACGAAACACCTTCAGCCGTCCGACCCTCGTCTGCGATCTGACGACGCCGGCCTTCGCGCGGTGGTACGGAAGCAAGATTGGCAAGCGGCTTCGAGAGCTGGGCGCACCTTACGGCCGGCTTGAAGTCGACCCGCTCGAGCTGATTCAGGCAGCGGGCTTCCGGCTGATGACGCGTCAGTCGACCCTGGGTCACGCCGCGGACCTGGGCTTGTTGCGGCTCCCGCGCTGGCTGCTGGCTACCGTGCTGCGATCTCTGCGAGACGGTTACACCGTCGCCTCCTTCGAGCCTGCTCCTGGCGGTTCGTGACAGCAGCGCGATCCGTGCTGGTCCCGAGACTCGCCGCCCTCGCCGCGGTGGTGCTCTGGGGCGTCTCCTTCGTGGCCACCAAGGCCGCGCTGCGGGAAGTCTCGCCTGTCACCCTGATCTTCACTCGCTTCGCTCTCGGAGTGGCGGTTCTCTTCCTCATTCTCAAGCTCAGACGAGAGCCGCTCATCCCACCGCGAGCCGACTGGGCGATCCTGGCCGTGATGGGCTTCGTCGGCATCTTCCTCCATCAGATGATCCAGGTCCACGGCCTTACCCTGACGACCGCGGTGCGAACCGGGTGGCTCATCGGCCTGACCCCGATCTGGTCGGCCGTGCTGGCCGCCGTCCTGCTCGGCGAGCGTTTCGGCCCCCGAAAGGTCGTTGGCCTCTTCCTCGGCCTGATTGGCGCCCTCCTGGTCATTACCCGGGGCGAGCTCTCGTCCCAGGTGCTCGCCCTCCCCGCAACCCGGGGCGACCTGTTGATTCTCGCGAGCACCGTAACCTGGGCGATCTATACCATTTTGGGCCGGGACACGCTGAAGCGTCTGGGCAGCACCAGGACGATCGCAGGCGCGATGTTCCTCGGCTGGGCCATGCTGATTCCATTCTTTGTGAGCTCGGCCGGCTGGCAGGAGTATCGCTCCCTGTCGTGGACCAGCGTGATCGCCATCGTCTTTCTGGGCGTCGGCTGTTCCGGGCTGGGCTATCTGTTCTGGTACGCCGCGCTGGAGCGTCTCGAGACCTCGCAGGTGGCGGCGTTTCTGTACCTGGAACCGTTGGTCACGCTCATCGCGGCCGTCGGCCTGCTCGGCGAAGGGGTTGATCTCTCGACCATTCTCGGCGGTGTCCTTGTCCTGGTCGGCGTTCTTACCGTGCAGACTGCAACGTCTCAGCCAGTCTTGCCTCGGCCCCGCGGATGACGCACAGTTAGATGCATGAAGAGCGATTCCTTGCGACGCACCAGCCTGGTCACATTGTGGCTGCTCGCCGCGTGCAATCCGGATGGCGCTGAGGGGCCCTCACACTTCGACGCCGGGGACCGCGGGCCGGCAGTCCTGGCCTTCTTCGGCGACACCACCGCGGTCGAGCTGGCGGCGATCACTCGCGTGGGGCAGGCGACCACGGTGCGGTTCACCAGCTTCGCCGGGGGGTGTATCAGCAAGGATACGACCGAGGCCGACGTCGCCGGCCTTACGGCAGAGGTCCGCGCGTATCGACGCGAGCCCGTTCGACTCCCGCCGAACACGGCGTGCACCGCCGACCTGCGTCTCGATCAGAACGAGGTGGAAGTCCGATTTACCAAGGTGGGACGAGCGCGCGTGCGGATCGTGGGGCTCGCACGCCCTGGGGACCGCCCGTTCGTGCTCGAGCGGGACATCGAGGTGACGCCGTAGCCGGCTCCCCTGATCGGCTCGGCCGAGCCCTACTGTTGGCTCGAGCTCGCCTCACCGCTGCCCCCGACCAACGAGGCCGACGCTACCATCAGATCCGACTATGCTCGGTTCGTGTTTCCCACGGACTCGGCTCAGGAGTACGGTTGGGACCTTCCGGGAGGCGGTGCACATCCGGGCAGGCCGGACTTTAGTTGGGAGGTGACCTGGGATCCTCCATGGGATCGCATTGGAGAGGATCCTCATGCGGTCTGGCTCGTCGTCTACTGGCGCCCGGGAGGACCGCACCGAGGTCCACTTGCTGCGCCCCTTCGAGATTGGCGGCCTCTGGTCATGACCGCGTGCAGGGAGTGCGGCACGCCGGCTTCAAAGGGGCAGGAGGACAGGGCCGTCACAGTGCGGGTGTTGGAGAACCGGGTTGTGTTTGCCGTGCCGGGGGCGGAGGCCGTGAAGCGGCTCTTCCCCATCATTCCCGATACGGTGCGCTCTCGCGCATGCTAGGCCCTCCCGCCCCCTTGACGCCCCGGCTTCAGACCGGAATATTCGTTGCCAATGCTGGTGGCGAACGCGGTCACAATCCCCGCTAACGTCTGGCACCTGCTCCTCCTCTGAGAATTCCGGTGAGACAATGTATTGTGGGCCCCCGGAGGAATTCTCTCCGGTCTGGGTTTGCAGCGCTCAACTCCTCCGTGGGTCGGCAGGTAGTGCGCCCTGCGCCCAGCTCACAACCGCTCCGGCCCTTCACGGTCGGGGCTTTTTTGTAGTCGAGACACCGTTCTTGTGCACACCTGAAAGGACGCACGCAACATGAGAGGGCTACGCTACAGCATCGGCCTGCTCCTGGCGGCAGTCTGGATCACGCCGCTCCGCGCGCAGGAACCCACCGGCTCGATCAGCGGACGCGTTACCGACGAGGCGTCGCAGCAGCCACTGCAGGGGGCAATGGTCAGGGTCGGCGGCCAGAATACCCAGACCCGGGCGGACGGCGGCTATCTCCTGACCAACGTTCCGGCGGGGACCGACAGCCTGCGGGTGACCATGATCGGCTACGCGCCGGTGGCCCGGGCCGTCACCGTGGCGGGTGGCGAGACGCTCGACGTCGATGTCGCCCTGGCTGCCCAGGCGGCCCAGCTGGCGGAGCTGGTGGTGGTCGGCTACGGAGAGCAGCGCCAAGGCAACATCACCGGTGCCGTCACCAACGTGACCTCGAATGAGTTCAACACCGGCCGCGTGGTTACCCCCACGGAGCTGATCCAGAACAAGGTTGCCGGCGTCCAGGTGGTAGAGAACAACGAGCCGGGCGGACGGACCTCCATCAGGATTCGCGGGCCCTCATCGACCACCGCGAGCAACGAACCGCTCTACGTCGTGGACGGACAGCCGCTTCTCGGCGACGTCACAACCGGGCGCGATCCACTCAACTTCCTGAACCCCGATGACATCGCGAGCATCACGGTGCTGCGCGACGCGGGAGCAGCGGCCATCTACGGCACCAACGCCGCCAACGGCGTGGTCCTGATTACGACCAAGCGGGGGCAGCAGGGCGAGGGAGGCAAACCGAAGTTCGAGTACACCGGCTCGGTGTCCGCCTCAAATGTCACCCGGCTCCCCTCGATGCTGAATGCGCAGCAGTTCCGGGCCGCCGTGGAGCAGTACGCGCCGGGGAGCGTCGGCCAACTGCAGAACGCGAACACCGACTGGTTCGGCGCCATCGACCGGACCGGATTCGGCCAGGAGCACAACGTCGCCGTGTCGGGCGCGGGCTCGTCCAACGACTATCGGTTTTCGGCCAACTTCCTCGACCAGAAAGGCATCATCGACCGCAACAGCACCCGGCGAATCGGCCTGAGCGCGAATTACACCCAGCGGCTCGCCAACGATCGCCTCAATCTGCGGTTCAACCTGAGGGGCTCACACTCGGACGACCAGTTCACTCCCATAGGGGTGCTCGGCAACGCCGCCCAATACGGGCCGACTCAACCGATCCTCGACGGCGCCAGCGAGACCGGCTTCTACGACTGGCCGGATTCGAATCTGACCTCGGCCGACAACCCGGTCGCTATCCTGAATCTTGCCGAGGAAAAGGGCTGGACCAATCGCGCCGTCGGCAACATGCAGACCGAGTACAGCCTGCCGTGGGTCGAGGGGCTCCGCGCCAACCTCAATATCGGCTTCGACGCGACCAGGGCCAAACGGGCGAATTTCACCCCGAGCGTCCTGCACCGGGAGGTAGTGACCGGCAACGGCGGCAGGCAGTCCTTTTTCAGACCGAAGCAGGTGAGCACGGTGATGGAGGCGTATCTGAATTACACCACTCCCCGCCCGCTGGGTCCCGGCACGCTCGACCTCACCGGGGGCTATTCCTGGGCCAAGGCCCACGGCGACTCGCTGTACTATGAGGGAAATGGCCTCGCAACGAACAGTCTGGGGAACGACGGCGTTGCCCCGGCGGCGACGGTCAAGGACATCGTGTTCGAGCAGGAGAGCAAGCTGATCTCCTTCTTCGGCCGGCTCAACTACAACATCAACGATCGCTACATCGTCGCGGCAAGCCTGCGCTATGACGGGTCGTCGCGGTTCGGGTCGGCGCACGACTACGGTACCTTCCCCTCCGTGTCCGCCGCGTGGCGGCTGTCACAGGAGCCGTTCCTGCGCGGGGTCAAGGGACTGTCGGACCTGAAGCTCCGGGCCTCGTGGGCCAAGACCGGCAACCAGTCCTTCGGGAACTACCTGCAGTACTCGTCCTATCAGCTCAGCGACAACCTGACCACGTACCAGTTCGGCGATAGCGTCTTCACGACCAGCCGTCCCAGCGCCGTGGATCCGAACATCAAGTGGGAACAGACCCGGGCCTTCAACGTGGGCCTCGATTTCGGGTTTGCCAATCAGCGGATCACCGGTGCCATAGACTGGTACGACAAGCTGACCAGCGACCTGCTCTTCAACGTGCCCGTCGCGGCGTTCAGCAACCTGTCGAACTTTGTCACCACCAACATCGGCAGCATGCGGAACCGAGGCATCGAGATGAGCCTCGGTCTACGAGTGCTGGAGGGAGGGGACCGCGGTCTCACCTGGCAAGCCGACTTCACCGGGGCCCGTAACACCAACAACCTGCGGAGCATCACACCGTTCGGCGGGTCGGCGCTCAAGATTCTGGTCGGCAACGTCTCCGGCGGCGTGGGAACCAGGATCCAGGTCCTGTCCCCGGGAGTGCCGGTGAACTCATTCTACGTGTACGAGCACATCCGGGAGAACGGGAAGCCGATCTACCGCGACGTGAACGGAGTCGACGGCATCAACGACCAGGACCTGTACGTGGATCAGAACGGAGACGGCATCATCAACCAGAGCGATCTCCGGCCGTTCCACGATCCGGCGCCGAGATGGGTTCTGGGCCATTCGTCCTACCTGGCCATGGGCAAGATCGATCTCGGCTTCACTCTCAGGGCGTACCTGGGCAACTACATGTACAACAACGTCGCGTCCTCCAACGGCGACTACCGCGAGCTCACCCAGGGCTCGCCTTACAACCTGCACAGCTCCGTGCTAGAGACCCAGTTCGCCACTCAGCAGCTGCAATCAGATTTCTACGTGGAGGACGCGTCCTTCCTGCGGTTGGACAACGTGACCTTGGGCTACACCTTCAACCTGCGGGGCCAGTCGGCCCGGGTCTTCGGGACGGTCCAGAACGTGTTCACCGTCACCGGCTACAGCGGTGTGGATCCCAGCGGGAACATCGCGCCCAGCCCAACCACGTCGTCGCTGAATGGCATCGACAACAACATCTATCCCCGCTCCCGCACGTTCAGCGGCGGCCTGAGCCTGAGGCTGTAAGCCCATGACCACGGACGAAAAACACCCGAGAAGGAACCGAGCCATGAACCGGAATCCGCGTCGTGCGCTTATCGTCGCCACGCTCCTGACCCTGGGGGCGGCCGGCTGCACTGATACGACGGAGCTGCCGATCACCACCATCACCGACACCAATTACTTCAACGACCCCACCTCATACCGGGCCTTCCTCGCCAAGATCTACGCCGGGCTCGCGGTCAGCGGGCAGCAGGGGGCGTTCGGGAACGGGGACATTCAGGGCATCGACGAAGGGTTCTCCCAGTACCTGCGTCTCTACTGGGAGGCGCAGGAGCTGCCGAGCGACGAGGCGGTGATTGCCTGGGGCGACGTGGGGCTGCCGGAGCTGAATACCCAGCTCTGGGCCTCATCCAACTCCTTCGTCGTCGCCATGTATTACCGGATCGCCTTCCAGGTCAGCATGGCCAACGAATTCCTGCGCCAGACCGCCGCCGCCGTCCTGGCGGAGCGCAACGTCTCGCCTCAGCTGGCGGCAGATATTCAGACCTTCCGAGCCGAGGCCCGGTTCCTCCGGGCGCTCAGCTATTGGCACGGGATCGATCTGTTCGGCAGAATCCCGCTGGTGACTGAAGCCGATGCGATCGGGACCCAGGCACCGGCGCAGAGCAGCCGCCAGGCGCTCTATGACTTCGTGGTGAGCGAGCTGAACGCCATCCGGCCCCTGCTGCCCTTAGCCAGCCCGGGCACCTATGGCCGCGCTACCGACGCCGCTGCCTCCATGCTGTTGGCCCACGTCTACCTGAATGCGGCGGTCTACACCGGCACGCCGCAGTACGGCCCGGCCCTGGCCGCGGCGCAGGCCGCGATCGCGGGCCCGTTCACGCTGGATCCCAGCTATCGCCACCTCTTCCAGGCCGACAACAATACCTCGCCGGAGATCATCTTCCCGATCATCCAGGATGGGCTGCGCACCCAGACCTTTGGTGGCACCACCTTCCTGGTCCATGCTTCGTGTGGCGGCTCCATGACCGCCTCTGATTACGGCGTTGACGGATGCTGGTTCGGCCTGCGCCTCAAGCCGGAGGCCTACAACCGGTACCTCCCAGGCGACCAGAGGGCGTCGTTCTTCTGGACCGACGGCCAGACGGTCGATGTCGCCAGCATCAGCGCCTACGGCAACGGCATCCCGGCGCCCAAGTTCACGAACAAGACCAGCCTGGGAACCAATGGTTCCAACGCGACCCATCCTGACACCGACTTCCCGATGTTCCGTCTCGGCGACGCGTATCTCATCTACGCCGAAGCCCACCTGCGCGGCGGCGGCGGCGACCCAGCGCAGGCGCTGGCCTACGTGAACGCCCTTCGGCAACGCGCGTACGGGAGTACCAGTGGCGATATCACGGCCCCCGAGCTCACGCTGCAGTTCATCCTGGACGAGCGGGGGCGCGAGCTCCTTTTCGAGGCCCACCGGCGGTCCGACCTGATCCGCTACGGCCTGTTCACCGGCGGGGGCTACGTCTGGGCCTGGAAAGGCGGCGCGCTGGCTGGTACGGCAACCGAGACGTTCCGGGATCTGTACCCGCTCCCGGCGTCCGAGCTCACTACCAACCCGAACCTGACGCAGAATCCGGGCTACTGAGCCCGGCGCTCCATCCCGTATGCTCATCCGCAGCGTCGTCGCCGGCATCGCGGCGGCGGTGTCCCTCACCGTCGCCCGGGCGGCTCCAGGTCAAGCTCCCGCCCCGGCCACGGCACCCGACACATCCTGGGTCGCTCGCAGCGCCCTGTACGAGGTCTTCGTTCAGGACTTCTCGCCGTCGGGCACCTTTCGGGGCCTCATCGACGGGCTCGATCGCATTCAGTCGTCCGGTGCGGACGTCCTCTGGCTCATGCCTATCTACCCGATCGGCGTCCTCAACCGGAAGGGGTCCCTCGGGTCGCCCTACGCGGTGAGGGACTATCGCGCCGTCAATCCCGCCTACGGCAGTGCCGCGGACTTCCGGGCGCTGGTGCAGGCGGTACATGGGCGCGGGATGAAGCTCATCCTCGACTGGGTGCCGAACCACACGGCGCCGGAACATGCCTGGGTCAAGGAGCATCCCGACTACTACATCCGCAACGAGCGCGGCGAGCCGAGCGTGCCGCGGGACGACAAAGGCAAGCTGACCGACTGGACCGACGTCGCGCAGCTCGACTACAAGAATCCGGCGGTCCGGCGCGCGACCATCAACGCCATGCGCTACTGGCTGCAGGAGTTCGGCATCGACGGGTTCCGGGTCGATGTCGCCGGGTTCATCCCCTACGATTTCTGGCGCCAGGCAGTCCCGGCCCTGCGTGCCTCCGTGCCCCGGCGCATCCTGCTCCTGGCGGAGTGGGGCGACCCGGAAATGCACCGGGCCGGCTACGACCTCACCTACGCATGGGACTCGTACAGCCGTCTCAAAGCGGTGTGGAAAGGCGCGCCGGCATCCACCTTTGTCCAGGGCGAGCTGCCGGACATGCGGGCCATGCCCCGGGGCGGCATGCGCATGCGCTTCACCACCAACCACGACGAAACCGCCTGGGACAACCCACCGGTTACGATCTTCGGGGGCTCCGCGGGGGCGCGGGCGGCCTTCGTCGCGATGGCGTTGCTGCCCGGACGGCCCCTGCTCTACAACGGCCAGGAAGTCGAGAGCCCGCAGAAGCTGGGCCTCTTCGAGCGGCAGCCCATCGCGTGGAATCAGCCCGGGGCGGCCGAGGCGCGTGCCTTCTATGCCGCCGTTCTCAAGCTGGCTCGAACGGAGCCGGCGCTCATCGGCAGGGATCTCCGGCTGGTCCAGACCAGCGCCCCGCGCGATGTGATCGCCTACCGCCGCGGCGACCTGGCGGTAGTGGTGAACGCCAGACCCAAGGCGGTGCGCGTCGCAGTTACCCGCTTTAAAGTGGACGGTTCGCGCGATCTCCTGTCAAACACTCCCCAGCGCGGCGACACCATTTCGCTGCCGGCCTATGGTACGGTGGTACTGAAAGGCCCGTGAGGCAACTGCGCAGTTTTTGTGTTGCGGCGCTTGTATGCGTTCCTGTCGTCTCGGCGCACGGGCAAGGCGCTCTCGGCGAGCCCGCCGCCGCAAACCGCGCCGTCTACCTCGACAAGGCAGGTGTTGTCCGCTGGCGCGACAACCGCCAGGAGGTCGCCCTCTTCGGCGCGAACTACGTCCTCCCCACCGCGTCCGACTACCGTGCGGCCGGCTACCTGCACGCCGACCGGAAGCGGATGATCGACGAGGACATGGCCCATTTCGCCCGGATGGGCTGGGACGGTCTGCGACTCACCTTCTGGGGTGACTGGGAGGCCTCCGACACCGCCGGCAACCTGATCGCCAACGACCATCTCGACCTTCAGGACTACCTCATCGCCCGGGCGCGGGAGCGCGGGATCTACCTGCTTTTCAGCCCGATCCAGCTCTACGGCTCGAACTGGCCGGATGCGCTCCAGGACACGACGGCGCCGGGCTTCGGACGGCACTTCGGCAAGGAGCGGATGGGCACCGACCCGGCCGCCCTCCCCGCTCAGGTGAACTACCTGCGCCAGATCCTGGAGCACGTGAACCCCTACACCGGCCTGGCGCTCAAGGACGAGCCGGCCATCCTCTTCATCGAGCTGGTGAACGAGCCGGCGCACCATCCCGAGGATCTCGAAGGCTCGATCCGCTACATCAACACCCTCACCGACGCGGTGCGCCGCACCGGGTGCCGTAAGCTCGTGTTCTACAACGTGAGCCAGGACTTCCGAATCGCCCAGGCGATCCGGCGGTCCAGAGCGCAGGGCGTGACCTTCGGCTGGTATCCCTCGGGGCTCAACTCCGGCCGCGAGCTGAAAGGCAACTACCTCCGGGGCGTCGATGCCTTCCCCGACATGCTGCGCAAGGAAATCGCTCGCTTACCTCGCATCGTGTACGAATTCGACAGCCCCGACCTGCACACCGGCACGATGTACCCCGCCATGGCGCGGACCTTCCGTGAGGTGGGAACCCAGTTCGCCGCCATGTTCGCCTATGACATGCTGCAGACCGCGTCGCGCAACCTGGGCTGGCAGACCCACTACCTAAACCTGGTCTACACGCCGCGGAAGGCCATGAGCGCCATCATCGCCGCGGAGGCCATGCACCGCCTGCCCCGCATGCGCTCCTTCGGCCCGTATCCACGGAACACCCGCTTCGGCGATTTCCGCGTCTCCCACGAGGGCAACCTGGGAGAGCTGGTCGCTCGGGACGCCTTCCTGTATGCCGGCTCGACCCGATCCACGCCTCCCGAGCCCTCTGCCCTCCGACGGATCGCCGGCTACGGCTCCTCCTCCACGGCGGCCTACGAGGGCGAAGGGATCTACTTCCTGGACAAGGTTCGTCCCGGCCTGTGGCGGCTCGAGGTCTATCCCGACGCAGTCCCGGTCCAGGACCCCTACGAGCCACCCAGTCCCGACAAGATCGTGACCCGTGCGATTGCCCGTGCCTGGCCCATGCGGCTCGACCTCCCGGACCTTGGCGACAGCTTCACGGTCCAGCCGGTGGCGGCGGGAAACCCGCGTACCGAGCGGGCCGTGGGCGGCCGCATGAGCGTGACGCCCGGTGTCTACCTGCTGAGCGCGGCCGGCCCGGTGGACGTCGCCACCCTGCCGGCATACCTGGGACACCTCGGCTTGGCCGAGTACCACGCGCCGCCGCCTGATACCCTGCCCCCGTCGGTCGTACCGCTCTTCGCGCCGGCACTGCTCGCCGGCCGCGACGCAGAGCTGCGCGCAAGGATAGTGGACGGTACCCCACCTGACTCGGCCGTCGTGTTCATCAGGCCGAGGGCGGAGCCGTCCTATCGCGGCTACACGATGCGCCCGGTGGGGGCCTACGAGTACGCCGCAACCGTTCCGGCGGCGGGCCTGCGCGAGGGACCGCATGACCTGGTGATCACGGTCTTCCGCGGGGACTTAGGGCTAACCTTTCCCGGCGGTCAGCGCCAGAAGCCCACCGCCTGGAATTACTCCGACCGCACAGCCTGGACGCTGGATGTTGTCGGCCCTCGGACGCCGCTGCGCTTGTTCGACCCGGCCGAGGATGCCGGGCTCCTCGCCTTCACCCGCATCGGGGACGCCGGGCGCCGCGGGCTCTTCCGCGTGGGAGTGTCGGGGGCCACCGGCCGGCCGGTCTTTCATGTCGCACTGCCGGTGGACGAGCGCGGGTCGAGCCCGCGGGACTACACCGCCTCGCTCGTGATCGCAGACCGGATCAGGGCCCGGCAGGAGACCATCGCCGGCGCGGAGGCCGTCCGCCTGCGGCTGCGCGGTCTCGGGCCTCGCCAGGTTCTGCACGTCACGCTGATGGAGGACGACGGTACCAGCTGGGGCGCGGCGCTGTTGGTGGACAGCACCTGGAGCGAGCGGTCGCTCGGCCTGGGGGCCTTTGCCGCCGGTCGTGGCGTGCTGCTTCCACAGGGATTTCCCGGCGAGTGGAACTACTGGGTGGGCCCCGCGGATGGCCGTGGCGGCCGGGCGGACCGTCCCCGGCTCGACCATCTGGAGC
>JBKJZM010000105.1:0-7862 GCA_046715295.1 Gemmatimonadales bacterium
ATCGCATCAGCCTGCGGGCGCTGCGCCGGGCCAATGCAATTCCGGTCGAGTACACGCTCAAGGCCGGCAAGCGCCTTCGTATCCCCGGCTAGTCCAACTCAAACTCAGTCCCGCGGAAACCGATGACTGTGTCTGCCCAGTCCAGCGCCGTACCTGCCAGCTCCGCCAGCTCGAGCCACTCGCCTGAGTTCGGGCGGGCGGCGATGGCGATCCTCGTTGCAATGGTGCTCCTCATTGTGGCGCTCACCGGAGTCCTGGTCGAGACCACCTGGGGCCATCCGGGAGGGCATGTCGAGGTAACGCCGTCCGATCCGGGGAGCTTCGCCCGACGTTGAGCCAGCGAGCGCTGTTCGTGGGTCGCCTGTTGCTGCTGGCGACCGCAGCGGCTATCGCCGGGGCTTCAGCTCCTGCCGGTTTTCGGGCAGCAGGCTACGCTCCCGCGGCAGACGCGCGCTCGCGCGACACGCTGCGGGCTCGAGTGGTGGAGCGAGCCTCGAAGGCGAGGCGGGCTCTTGCTCGGGGCGCCGTGGTTCACGGCTACCTCTCCCCCCGGGGTCTTCCGCCGGTCAAGGGTCGCTTCACCGTCACCGATAGCGGACTGGTCTTCCGCTCCGCCGACGGGTCCACCACACGGTTTCCCCTGGTCGGGCCGCTTCGCGGACCTGCCGGGGGGCGCTGGCGGGCGACGACCGTCTCCCTGGCTTATGTCGATGAGGCCAACAATCGTCCGGTGTACGTCTTCCGGGTGGATGCCGGTGTATTCGAGACCGACCTGCCGGGCCACCTGCTCGAGGTTGCCGCCCATCCGCTCTGGCTCGACAGCCTGGCCCCCACCGAGTGGGCTGTGGACCCCCCGCTGGTAAGCTCGGCCGACACCACGGCGCTCTGGGCGACGGCCAGGAACATCATGGCGAGTACGTACGCCGACTCGCTCTATACCCTGTTCGGAGCTCCTCGCGCTCCGGTGGGCTTGATCGGCCGGCGTGGCCGCGCGGCAGGGCGGCTGGGTGAATACATCGGCTCTCGAGATTCTCTGGCGCTCGATCCGGCTCGCATGACGGGCACGCCGCAGCTCCGGCACACCCTGGCGCACGAGCTGGGTCACCGGTGGCAGGCACGCGCTCCGGGACAGGTTGCCGCACTGTGGTCGGGAATTGCGCCGATTCGGGATCCGAAGCGCTATGGGCACGGCAGTGTCGCCGAGCACCAGGCGGAGGCAATCGCATTCGCCATCAACTTCCTGCAGACGACGGCCAGGGGGAATGAACCGGTGGCCACCGCGGTTACCCTGCTGGACCACTATGAGCTACTGGTGCCGGGAACCCGAACCATGGTCCGCTACCTGGCGCTGCAGCCGATCTATCACGGGCATCCGTTGGCGGGGCTGCTGACGACGGGCCGCACCGGGTAGCACTACAGACCGCCCTCCGCCGCCGCCATGTCGCCCAGGCTCCGCTCCATCTCCGCATCCATCTGCTTCCGTAGCTCCCCCAACCGCACCGCGTAGCCTTCCAGGGCCTGGTCGATCGGGGTCAAAGGTTGCCAGCTTGGCACCGGTGACGCCTTCCCCTCGGCGCTCAATCCGACGAAGACGATGACGCAGTGCCCGGTACGGCGCCGCTCCCCGGTCTTGGGATCGCCGGCATACACGTCCACCGCGATATCGAGGCTGCTCCGTCCGGTGCGAATGACCAGCGCCCGAAGCTCCACCAGCTCGCCCACGAAAATCGGACCCAGGAAGTGCAGCCCGCCCAGGTATACCGTCACACAGTAGCTGCCGGTCCAACCAGCGGCGCAAGTATACCCCGCCTGGTCGATCCACTTCATGACCGACCCGCCGTGCACCTTGCCGCCGAAGTTGACGTCCCCGGGCTCCGCCAGAAATCGTAGCGTTACGCTCCGCTGCCGCTGCACCCTGAGTCCTCCCGAGAGCTGGTTGTGACGAAAAGATACGCGCTGCTGCCCGAAGCGTAATGACTGTGAGAGAGGTGTCCTTCGGGATGTGGCAGGGAGCACTGTGCTACGCCGCCATTACAGGCATCTTGTTTCGGGCCCGCTCACGGAGAATCCGGTGACCGTCACACTTCGATGCCAGAACTGCGGTTTCAGCTTCAGAGTCACTTACCCCCCCGGAATTTCCGGTGAGGCAGATGCAATCCCTGTCACGTGCGGACACTGCCGCTGCACCCGGTGGTCCTCGCAGGCAAGTTGAACCGCCGAGAGAGAAATGAAGTGCGGGGATGCAGAGAACGCGGAGAGCCACTGGTCGGATTTGAACCGACGACCGCTCGATTACGAATCGAGAGCTCTACCCCTGAGCTACAGTGGCGTTCTGGAAAGGTAAGAATAAACCAAGAGGCGGAAGTAGCGGTAGTTGCCGCTCTTGCCGCCTCCCTCGCTGGTACCGTGTCGAAGTGCCCTGGCGCGGATTCGAACCGCGACGCCTTTCGGCACTACCCCCTCAAGATAGCGTGTCTACCAGTTTCACCACCAGGGCGTGCGGCGCAGCAAGATAGCCCCGGCGGAAAGGGGGGTCAACCAATCCTCAAGGCCCATAGGGACTTCCAGAAATCGGCTGCCCGTTCAGCAGAATTATCACGCGGGGGTTGGACAGAACGACGACAAACTGGTCGGAATAGGTCCCGTCTCCGTTGTCATGGGCATCTCTCAGGACGTCTGAACCTTCGAGTTGTACTTGCACCCGCTCGCCACCACGTCCCCGCAAGTTTCCTTCAGCATCCCGTGTCGTAACGAGTATGGTGATCTCGACGAAGAAGGCACCGGAGCGCGATACCTGAGCGGTGGTTGCCGAGGCGGCCGCGGGACCCGGCGACACGATGCTCCGGAATGGACCGTCAGGCACCTGCGCTCCGTTTACCTCTACTGAGATCTGGTCGGTGCCGGTGACGCTCGGCCTATATGACGCCGAGTACGTTCCGCCACCTTGGTCACTGACGGGTACGTCTGCCGGGTTGGCTCCCTCCACCCTGACCCGAATCATTCCCGCGGCGTCTTCTACATCGGTGCCAAACTCGTCTTCCAGGTGGACCGCTATCGTGGTTGCTACCCCCGCAGTTCCGTTGCCGACAGACGTCGAGGTGCGATTGGCGGCCGGAGGGCCGGCGCGGACCGCTATCTCATCTGAGGTTGCGGGCGTGAAGTCAACCGCGGCAAAGAGAAGACTCCTGCTTCCCGGCCGGCCCCGAATCGACAGATCCTCGAAGCTCACCCGGCCGTCGGCGTCACTCCTGGCGGTCGTGCTGCCTCCGAGTGAGCCATCTCCGCTCGCGATCTGGACCGTTACCACGACGTCCGCCCGGACAAGCGGAGCACCAGCGGCATCCTGGAGCTGGAGCACTGGCTGCCGGGTCAAGGGGACCCCGGCCGACGCCGTGGCCGACGGCTGGGTGACCACGATGAGCTGGGGACTGGGCGGCGCAATTCCCGTCGCCGTGAATGCGACCGGTGATCCCTCCAGATCCGGTGCGGAGGCCTCGGTCCGATAAGAGCCGGGCCGCCCTCCCAGGGTTCGCTGGGTTGCCGCCCGACCATCGGACCCGGTGACCATCGTGGCTGGACTGACCGCTCCAACTTCCGCGTCCCAAGTGACCTCGATGCCGGCCACGCCATTGCCGAAGCGATCGACGGCCTTCACCGCCAGGGAATCTCCCAA
Source organism: Gemmatimonadales bacterium (assembly GCA_046715295.1). Classification (GTDB taxonomy): domain Bacteria; phylum Gemmatimonadota; class Gemmatimonadetes; order Gemmatimonadales; family GWC2-71-9; genus CAVVWJ01. The sequence goes on from JBKJZM010000105.1 coordinate 3,674, forward strand.
CGCCGTTTGGAGCTCTCCGGTCTGGCCATCGCCTGCGGCCATGACCAGTTGACTGGCCGTCTCAGGCTCCGCGATCTGGCTGAAGGTGGTGGTGAGTGAAACGGACGGTACCACCGGCTTGGCGCGCGCCTCGATAGTCTGCTGCCCCGAGACGGTGGCGAGCGTATAGGTGACCGTGGCCCGGCCATCGGGGCCGGTGAACACCGTGTCATTGGGAACCAGCTCGGCACCGGCGGGGGCAATGAAGACCACCTCCACCTCGGGAACCGGCCGATTTGCCGGATCGGTCACCTCTACCACGAGCGGAACGTCGAGCGTCTGGCCCACGGTTCCGGTCTGACTGTTACCGCTGACCGCTTCGATCCGGGAGGGCTCGCCCGAGCTGGGGAGGAGGAGGTCGTCGCCGCCACAGGCGCCCAGGGCCAGCAGCATGAGGGAAAGCGCTACAGCGAGCCCGGGCCGCGGGCGGCGGAGCTCAGTCGTCCTGGACCTCGAAAGGGTCGCTTTCGACCGACGGGAGTCCGTCAGTGGAGGCACGCAGTATATAATTACCTTCCTTGTCAACCTTGAGATCGTCAAATATGGCGACGCCGAACCGGGTCCGCTCACTGCGATCACCTTTGAGCTCCCCGTCTTCGTCGCCCGTCAGCTCAAGAATAATCTCGAACTCTCCCTCAGTCACCCGCTGGCCGTCCGCATCCAGGACCACCACCTCGACCGGCGGGGTGATCCTCTTGTCCCTGTCGGTATCCGACGGCTGCAGCTGGAACACCAGGCGGCTGGCGCCTCCGCCGCCCCCACCACCACCGGCCGTCGTCGCGGTGGCGCTGAAGCCGACTACCCCAACGCCCGACACCACGGCGTTAAGGGTGTTGCTGCCCTCCCCGGGTCCGAGGGTCCATCGGGTCGAGGCCCGCCCGTCCCCATCGGTGGTACTGGTCCCGGGTTCGACGGTCCCACTGCCGGTAGCTACCACCCAGCTCACCGCCCGGTTGGGAACCCCGTTTCCGGCCTGATCCAGCAGCCGAACCACCAGGGGGTTGTCCAGGGCGGAGCCGACACGGCCGCTTTGGTTGTCGCCCGAGACGGGGACCACACGATCGGCGCCGCCGGCACGGCCGGTGGCGGTGAAGCCGACCGGAGAGCCCTCGAGGCCGCTGCTGGATGCGGTGGCCGCCTGAGACCCCGTCGCCGGGCCCAGGGTCCAAGAGGTCTGGGCCCGTCCGTTCGATCCCGTGATCGAAGAGGCCGGGTCCACGCTCCCCTCGTCGGCGGTCCAGTCCACCGACACGCCCTGAACCGGGTTTCCCAGCGCATCGGTAACGGTGACCACGAGTGGGTCGGCCAGAGGGGTTCCCACCTGGGCTGACTGCTCGTCCCCACTCACCGGGGCGATCCTCCGGGCAGACCCCGCCTCAACCGACGCGCTGAACCGAGCCTCCAGCGGGTCGGTTTCACCGCCCCGCGCCACGCGGGCTACTACGGTCTGGACCCCGCTGGTGGCGCCGAGGGTCCAATGAGACCGGGCAATCCCATCGTCACCGCTCCTGGCGCTCTTGGGATCCAATTGGGCACCGGGGGCGTCGGTATCAAGGGCAAAGGTGACGGTGTGACCGCTCACCGGATTGCCCCCGTCATCGACCACCATTACCTCGAGCGGCTGGGCCAGTTGAGATCCGGCGAGTCCGGTTTGATTATCTCCCTTCACCACCATGAGGGCGGACGCGATCCCGTTGCCCGGCAGCACGAGGTTGCTGCCGCCGCAGCCCGCAAAGGTGGCCACCGCAACGGTCGCAGCTGCGAGACAGCTACCGAGTAAACCCGAGGAGCGATGCACGAGAGCTCAAGCCTTGGAGTAAAACCTTTACCTCACTCTGATCCGGAACGTCCGCTCAGGGCTGGTGTCCTTGCCCCCGTTGGCTGTACCACCGTTGTCCCTGAGTACGAGAGTCACGTCCGCCGACCCCTCCTGGCCCTGAGCCGGGGTGAATGTCAAAGTTCCGGTGTCGCTTTGTGCGCCATCTCGAGATACCGCGGGCTGGACGGCGAAGAGGTCTGGGCGGCTGTTGCGAACCACCACGAACTCCACCGTCTGGTCGGGCTCGTTGTCTGCACCAGCGGTGATGCCCCTGACAAAACCTGACACTGTTTGCGCACCGGCGCCATCGGAGACGGTGATTTGATCGTCGGCGATGGCGAAGAAGGGTGGATCGTTGACCGGCGCCACGTGAATGATGACGGTAGCCGTGCTGGAGTTCCCGGACGGATCGCTGGCCCGGTAGGAGAACTGATCGTCTCCGAAGAAGTCCGCTCTCGGGGTGTAGCTGAACGAGCCATCGCTCTCGAGCCGGACCGTGCCGTTGGGAGGATCGGTGGCATCGGACGCAGTCAGTTGACCACTCTCCGGGTCCTGATCGTTCCGCAGCACACCGTCGGCCGCGCTGACGGTCAGGGTGTGGTTGGCGCCCTCGATCGTGTTGTACACGTCGTTGCCCGCGGTTGGAGGCTGGTTGCCCCCGCCACCACCACCACCGCCGCCACCGCCACCACCTCCGGCTTCCTGGACGTCGATGGTGCTGGAGGTGACCGAGGCGTATCCGTTCGCGGCGAAGATGAGCACGTGGGCTCCGCCGGCGCCGTTGATGATGAGGTTGGTGAACTCTGCCCGGCCGTCCACATCGGTCAGCCTGGTAGTGGTCCCCAGCAGGGTCCCGTTACCCGAGGCCACGGCCGCCGTCACCGGCACGCCACTCCTGGCGATATCGTTGCCTGCGGCGTCCTGGACCTGCACCACCGGCTGCCGCTCGAGCTCCTGGCCCGCGGTGGCTGAGGTCGATGGCTGTTGCCGAACCTGGAGACGGTCCGCGCCGGGGGGAGGCGCCACCGCCGACGCGGTGAAGCGGGTCTCCAGCGCAGCGGGCGCCCCATCGCTCACCACCCTGGCCACCACCTGCTGGGTCCCGCCCGTGCCCCCGAGTATCCACCGCGCCGCCGCCGTCCCGTCCGGTCCGGTCATGACGGCATCGGGGGTGACTTCCGCTCCTGGCGTCTCGTCGGCCAGAACGAACACCACCTGCTGGTTGGGTACCGGTATGCCCTCGGTGTCGGTGACCTTCACCACGATGGAGTCCCGTAGGGGGGTGCCGACCGGGGCCTCCTGGCCGTTGCCCTTCACCACGGTGATGACTGCGGGCGCCCCGGGCTCCTCGGGCAGGGTCAGGTCGCTCCCACCGCAGGCAAGCGCGGCGAGGAGGAGGCTAGGTAGCCTGAGCGACGACAACCAGTTAGGCACGGAGGTTCCTTAGTGAAAACAAAAGACCACACCAATTTGGGTGTGGCCTTCTGGTCGGGATATGAGGCGGATCACAACCTGGGCTTCTCGAGCGGCTCTAGTTCCGCCTGAGTGCAGTGAAGGTGATGATCACAGTCGCGGTAGTAGCCGACACCCCATCGAACGCCTCGTAATTAAAGGTGTCCCCCCCGATTGCCGTCCCGTTAGGGGTGTAGGTGAATGACCCATCCGCGCTGAGGTCAACTGAGCCCTGCCCCGGAGTACTCGCATTCCTGGCGATGAGGGGCTGGGGGCCATCCGGGTCTGAGTCGTTCGCGAGTACGCCGTCGACAGCCTGTACGGTAGTGATAGATTGGCTCGACATTAAATAGCCATCGCTGACTGCCGTTGGCGCCGTGTTTGCCGGAGGCTGGTTGACCGTGTGTTCCTCGGTGTCCGAACTCCCGCTAAATCCCGAGCTGCCCTGGTAAGTGGCCGTAATCGTGCGCAAACCCGTTCCGCCAGGAGTGTACTGGCAACTGCCGGCTGCGACGCTCGCGCTGCAGCCGCCGCCAACGGGGTCGGTGACCTCCACGTTACCCGCCGGCGTTCCGGAGGGCGAGGTCACAGTGAAGCTGACCGTGATCGGCGCACCGGGATCCGAAGGATCCGGGGTGTCACTCGTGATCGTCGTGGTCGTGCCGGCCGGCCCCGCCGTGATCACCACGTGGTTCTCCCGATCGAAGCTGCTCGCGAAGCGGCTATCGCCCTCATACGTGGCAGTGAGCCTGCGATTGGCTCCTGCTGATGCGAAGGTGATGTCGCAGAAGCCCGCGGCGACGGTGGCCGAACATGTCTCCGGACCCCCATCCGCTGTGACTGTTACCTGCCCCGTCGGCGTTCCACCGCTGCCGGTTA
>JBKJZM010000106.1:0-7856 GCA_046715295.1 Gemmatimonadales bacterium
GCCTGACACCGGGGCAGCGAAGAGTCACGGTCCGGGCCAGAGTTTCTTCGCCGACGCGGAACCGACTCGTGATGCGCCTGACGGCTGCCCGGAAGACTCCGGCAGGACCGTCATGGTGATGAATACCACGCAGCTTCTTCCAGAAGCCCCTCCTGCCGGGCATGATTCTCGTGGTCACCACGGTCAGCGACCGAACTTCGCTGAGCTTCGTAAGGACCGCCGCCAGCTCGGCGCCCAGGGCGGAGGACGTCAGCACAACCACATCCAGGCCAGGAGCTCGACCCTCGGGGGCGGGACCGCCGCTCAATTGGAACATCCGGATGCGTCTGCCGGTGTGAACCGCGCGTGGACCCGGGCGAGGATTTTGATGAACCGCAGCTCTCCGACCACCCGGGTGTCACTCCCACTCTTGGCCAGGGTACGCAACGACGCCGCATTGGAAGGGGCAATCATCCTCCACCCTTCGCGAAAACCGCACCGCTGAGCCGTCCGTATCCGGGCGCTCGCCAGCGCGGAGCCGACGCCATTGCTGCGCTCGCCGGGCACCACGTAGAGGTCCCAGAGATACGCCGCGTGGGAGGGGAGGGTCAGCGGGCATGCGGTGACATCCGGCCCAACCTGTTCGGCCACCCAGCCGTACCCGATCGGCTGGGCGCCGCGCCATGCCACCACACCGTGCCGGCCGGCCGCCGCGAGCGCCCGGAAGCGCGTAAGATCACGCTGGGTCACCAGAGCCGACAGCGCGGGCCAGTCTGACTCGCTCAGGGGCGCAATGCGTACTCCCGCCGGTAGCGCCACGTCTGGCGAGCCATCGAGCGACTGGGCGAAAATCACCAGGTGGCCGGTGCGGAAGATTCTATATACCGTCCGAGGTGCCAGCGCACCCCAGACTCCTCCCCAGCCATCGAGGCGGTAGGCCAGCGCGACATCCCGCGGAAAGGTGCGGCAGTCCTGGACGTACTTGGCCAGTAGTCGACAGATGTTCATGGCTAGGACAGGGAGGAAAGGTGGCGGTCCCAGAGGGGACCGAGTGCGCGGCGCTCTTTGTACTCCGTATGCCGCGCCACAAGCTGCCCGATAGCGCGGAGGACCCGGTGCCGACTGGGCGTCGTGCCCCGGACCAGGATCATCCGCCGCCGCAGTGCCGCACCGCGGAGCGCCTTGGCGTAAAGCGCGGTGGCTCCCAGATCGATTGCCTCGATTCCCTCCCGGCAGGCCAATCGGACCGGCTCGTAGAGGAGATCGTTGAAGTACGCCGGCCCGGCTCGGTGCTCCGGCGAGAAGGCGCCGAAGGTGCCTTCCAGCAACCGCCGCGTGCTGAGGTTCAAGCTGGTGCCCACCAGTCGTTCCCCGCTCCAGGTGAGCTGCGCTCGAATTCCCGGGGAAGGACGCCGGCTCAGCTGCTCGAAAAACTCCGTAGGCACCGGCGCTTCCCGGCCGTTGCGCCGGCGGAACCCCTCCCGGTAGAGAGCGGTCATCGCCGGCGCGGCGGCACGAAAGTCATTCACCTGGCTGGTTCGAAGTCCCGCCGACCGGAAGCCTTCGAGATCGGCCCTGATGGTGCGGCGGACGCTTTTGCTCCTGCTGGCCACATAATCCTCGAACGAACTCCATTGTACGCGCAGCCTGGCGCTTGCACCCGCGTAGAGGACGGCGTACCCCCGCTCGCGGGCAACGTCCAGCAGCGCAGCCTGGTCCTGGTCCACACCTGCCCAGGCCACCGCTTTGGCTCCATCCGCCTCGGCCCTGGCTTCCAGCGTCTCGAACACCCGGTGCAGGAGGTCCGGGGGAAGCTCGGCAGGACCCCCTACAGGCTCGGGCACCAGTGCGAATGGTGACTGAACCGAGATCGCCGGCCGGAGTGACACGCCGGCAAAGGGGATGAAACGGCTGAGCGGTCCCAGCCAGCGGTCGTGCAGATTGTTGAGACTCTTCGCGCCGGTGAGATAGGCGGGAACGATGGCCCGGACTCCGCTCGGCCCGCTGACCGCCACGTGCCGGGCCTCCCAGCCACACCGTTCGGCGGCGAGAAACCAGGAGTGGAGGTGGAACCCGCGCCGGGCGAGGCTGTTCCATTCCGCCTCACCGAGCTCAGCCGCCCCCTGGAGCATATCGACCATCACCGGCGCTGCCGCTCTGCGGGCGTACGCCGTCACTGACGCTCACCGGCGTAGGTCCGCAAACCGGCCTCGTCCTCCACCAGCACGGGCTCGCGCTGGAACGCCTGGCGCGCCGCGTCGGAGCCCAGCCAGACTGCCGTGACATGAGTGAGAGGGTCCGGGACCGGCAGGAAGCCCCATTTCCTCTTGTATTGGTGTAGGCCGTCATTCACGAACGGTCCAGTGCGCCCAAGATCAAAACGGCGATAGTTCTGCTTGCGGGCCCATTCCAGCGGCAAGGCGAGCGCGGCGACGCTCGCACCACGCTTGAGGAGGCCGGGATCGCCATCGCGGACACCAACCAGAGGAAACCAGAGCAGGTCGCCATGGGAGATGGTGCAGGCCCCCGCCACCCGCACCCCGTTCTCCATCACCAGGTGCAAGGTGCCACGCTGGGCGATTTGCCGGCGGAAAGCCGGGGAAGGCAGCCATACCCCGGCACGGTGGCGTGCCCATGCCTGAGGCTCCACCATGGTTTCGTAGAACTCGGCCCAATCATCTGGTTCAGAGGCCTGCACCAGGCTGAAACCGTGCTTGCGAATCTTCGAGAGGTTGGCGAGGAGGCTCCGGCTCGGCTCCGGCGGGGGCACGGTGGTCAGGTCGCCATGCCAGCGCACCGAGCTCGGCACGATCAGCCAGCCCGCCCGGCGGAATCTCGGCGCCATCCACCGGTGCACCTCGGCCACCACCAAATCAGTCTCGCAATAGGTCAGGCCTCCAGGACTCCAGGCGAACTGCCGCCCCTCCGAGCGTGGGGCCGGGAGCTCGCCGAACAGCCTGGAGCAGAGAGGATCGATCAGCTTCTTACGACCGATGCCCAGAACTTCGATTGGCGTGGGGCCGACATGCACCGTGCGCCGCTCGGCTTGCCCTACGAGCTGCAGCGGCAGCGACATGGTGCGGTGTGCGGAAATCGGGGCAAATGACCAGCGTGAGGAGTAGGTCGGGATGAGCAGCCGCTCCTCGACTCGCGCCGCCAGGGAGCGCACGGGTGTGCCGGCCGGCACGGCCGGGAGCACGGCACTAGCCATTGCTGAAGGCCGGAACGAGGCGCGGCATTCGAAGACCGGCAGCCGCCGCTCCCGCTTCGCGGAACAGTTCATCGGCTTCGGAGAAGGACGCCGCCAGCGCCACCACCCCACACTTGCCGTAGGGTAGGCATCCCGTCACATACGGGACCAGCCCCGCTCCGCGCCCGCGGGAGAAGAGGAGGCCATGGATCGACTCGCGCAGCGCTGCGAAGGAGCCCGCTCTCGTCTCGAGGGTTCCGGAGACGAACGCGCCGGTCTCCGGCAAGCCCGCAGCCCGCTGGGCCGCGTTCAGCTGGCCGGCAAGCCGGAGGGGGTAGGTGGCCCCGTTTACCCGTGGATTCACCTCGGCCAGAAATGCGCGCGGCGCCCCCGAGCGGTCGGTGTACTCGACAAAGTCGAAGCCCGCAATGCCAATGAATCCGGCCCCGCGCAGCCACCCGGCCAGGGTCCGGGCCCAGGCGACCATCTCGGCGACGCAGCGTGCCCTCGACGGATAAGTGTTGCCTCCGTGTACCAGAGTCCGCTCCCACCGCTGGTCCGTCACCCCAGTGCACTCGATCGAGCGGTTGTCACCCTCGATCTGCATCTGGACATTGGGCGACGCGGTCATTTCCACCATCGATTCGACCAGGTAGATCCGGTTCTCTCGCCGTGCGATCAGCCGTCCCGCCAGCGCCGAGATGTTCTCACTGCCGCGGCCGGCGCAGAATGTGGCTGAGCCCGCCGCGCCCGAGGTACCCCGGACGATGACTCGCCCGGTCGCCTCAGCCTGACATTCCATAGCACGGACCAGCATCTCGTACTCGCGCTGCCGGCACCCGCCCGCGCTGCGGAGGTTGACTACTTCTCCAGAAGCCACGGGAACGCCCAGCTCGATCGCCTTGGCCCGGATGTGGTGCTTGAAATCGGCATGAGCCACCAGCTGTGGATTGCCCCCCGCTACCCAGACCGGGACACCTGACCTGCGCTCCAGCACCGAGGCAAGGTCGAACTGCCCGGGAGACGCCATGAAGGGATGCACCCGGCCGGCGCCGTGCCGCCGGATGAGGCTGCCGAGAGTGTCCAGCGCCTCGTTACTCTGCAACAGGCTCTGCCAGAGCGGCTGGCAGCGTTCCGTGCGGCCAAAACGGGACGCGGCAATCACGTTGCCCGGAGCCGGTCCCAACCCGAGCTCGGCGAGATAGTCCAGGTAATCAGGCTCGACCTCGTCGGTCAGGCAGACCACGTCCCACCGGCCCGCCAGGAGCAGCGCACGCTCGGCGTACCGCTCGACCCCCGGAATAGAGGCGTTCAGCTCGGCCAGATAGTCGACCGATGTGGCGCAGTGTACGAAGAGCTGCAGCGGGGCGGCCGGGTCCCGGAACTCAGGCACGGGCGGGGCCCCCGGCGACTTCGTCGTAGGCGGAGTGCACCAGCGAGCGCGACGGTCGGAACTTTCCGGTGTGCTCGAGCGGGAGGGAGTCCACCAGCTGCACCTGAAACTCCACCCCCGGACCGAGCAGGGGGCGAACCGACTCTTCGAGTCGGGCGATGAACTGAGGTTCGGGGACCTGTACCGGGAGCACCCGGAGTACGATGCGGTCCCGCCGTTCCTGCAACAGCTGGTACTGACGAATCCAGCTGTCACCGCCGGTGATGAAGCTGGACAGAATCTGATATGGGTGGATCATCCGGCCGTCCGGCAGCGGGAAGTAGTCGATCATGCGTCCCTGGATGCTCCGGATAGTGGAGAACGGCTGGCCGCAGGCGCAGCTCTCACCGCCGCGGGTAGCCACGTCGCCCAGCCGGTATCGAATGAACGGCATCGAGTACGCGTGCAGGTTGGTAGCAACCACCTCGCCGCGCTCCCCCGGCTGTGCTGGACGACCCTCGTGCAGAACTTCGAGAATCAAGCCGTCATCGCAGGTGTGAAACCCGCCCGTTTGACCGCACTCCCAGCCCAGAAGTGGGAACTCATGGCTGCCGTAGGTTTGGTGGACCGGCGCATGAAAGGCCTCGGTAAGGCGGCGTCGCATGAGCGGCGTGAGCACCTCACCACCCACGATCAGCAGGCGGGGTCTGATTTCCTCGTTGGCCTGTGCCACGAGGTGGTCCGCGATCCGGCAGATCATGCCCGGCATGCCTGAGATGAGATCGGGGCGGAACGCGCGCAGCTGGGTGACGATTGCCTCGGGCTCCTGCAACCCGTCGATTCTCAGGAGCGGTCTCACTCCGCTGCCCCGAATGGCGCGCCCGACGATCTTCCGGTCCCTGGGATCGCCCCGGCGGGTGAGTCCCACGGTGGCGGTGCGGTCCCCGACGCGAACTCCGAGCGAATCGTACGCCCGGAGACGCAGGAGATACTGAAGGCTCTGCTCCAGCCAGGTCCGCCGAATGACGAACGGCTCGCCCGACGATCCGCTGGTGCGCGCGGTCAACAAACGATCCGGGTCCAGGCCGCGCGCTATGACATTGAGCGCCGGCTGGGTACGGAGATCTTGCTTGGATATGATGGGGATCAGGTCGAGATCGACCGTGCCCCGGATATGCCTTGGATGCAGCCGGTGCCGGTCGAAGAGCTTGCGGTAGAACGGCACCGACTCGTAGGCGTGTACCACGAGCCGCCGCAGCTGAGCGTCCTGGAACGCCTTGAGCTCCGCCCCGGAGGCGGTCGGGTGACGCCGAATTGCCAGAGCGGCGCGCACCAGCTGGGGGCCCTGGGTCATGACCCGAACATTCCTATCGCGGCCGGCTCGGCCCGCGCGGCGGAGCGGCCCAGGCCCAGCAGCGCGCGGGCGCGCGAAGAGCTGGCCAGCGGCCGCCCGAACGCCTCGCTGAGATTCGCTACCCGCTCGACCAATCCTTCGTTGGTGGCCAGCTCGCCGCGGTCGAAGCCGTGGTAGATGTTGTCCTCCAGGCCCACCCGGCAATGCCCCCCCATCGCAATGGCGAGCACGTTCATCGGAAGCTGAAAGAGTCCGATCCCGGCGGCGGACCACAGCGAGTCAGGCGGCAGGTCCTCCAGCATGTTCGAAAGGTGTCGCGCGGTGGCGGGAACCGAGTAACGCGAGCCGAGCAGCAGGTTGAAGTAGTGCGGCCCGTCACCCAGCATACCTTTGCCGATGAGCATGTTGGCCGCGTTGATCATGCCGAAGTCGAAGCATTCGAGCTCCGGCTTGACGCCCCGCTCGATCATCTTCTCGGCCAGGGCAACGACCATGTCGGGAGCGTTCTGGCTCGTGCCGGTGGGAAAATCCAGACTGGTCAGCGTAAGGCTCGCCAGGTCGGGCCGGGCCGCGCCGGTCAGATCGAGCACCTCGCTGCGCTGCTCGAACTCCGGAAAGTTCCGGCCGCTGCAGCTCACACAGATGATGGCATCGGAGAAGTGGCCCCGGATGCCGAGAATCATCTCTTCATAGATCTCGCCCCGATATGTCGGGGTACCGTCCAGCTCGCGGGCGTGCAGGTGCACGATGGCCACACCGAGCTCCAGGGCGCGGCAGGCGTCATCGATCACCTCGGCCGGGGTGATCGGCACGTGAGGCGTCATCGCCTTGGTCGGGATCATTCCGGTGGGGCAGAAATTGACGATCAGCTCGGGGTAGGGCGTGAGCGGATGAGGCAGCCGTTTCGAGCCGGCCGGTGAGCGGGTCATCGAACCTCCGTACCAAAGGAAGGGGCTAGCGCGGCAGGCATTGACTGGAAACGCTCCCGCACCAGGCTGCGGTCCTCTGGGTTGCGGACGCCATGCGCCGCTTTGCGCAGGGTCCCCGCACACTGGGCCAGGAATGGAATCGGATCCTTGGACGACCAGACGGCGTCAACCCAGGGTCCGCTGTAACCACGGATGAACTCGCGCCAGCTCCAGTCCAGGTTTCGCTCCTCGACCGCGGTGTACAGCAGGTCGGCGTGAAGATGAAGCCAGGTCCCGCGCCACCCGTTATACTCGGCCCGAACCCGCTCCCTCAGCGCGTGCTCCCGCCAGGCGAGGAGTGGGTAGTTGATTCCGCAGCGGGTGGGAAGGCTGTTGGTGAGGAAGCAGCGGCCGTTGATCTCGATCAGCCGGTAGCTGCCGTCGCGGGGGTCGAGCTTGTATTCCACGCTCGCCATTCCCCGCCACCCGATGTGCTGAAGGAGTGCGAGGGTGCGCTCGCGGAGCTGGGGAATGTCGGCCACCTCCGCGGCCCGTCCGCAGCCGTAGAACGCTGGTGACTTGCGTAGCTTCCGCACCCCGAGCTCGGCCGCCGGCCGCCCCATCTGGTCCACGTAAGCGGTGTAGTTGTAGACATTGCGGTCCGGGCCCGGCACCAGGTCGAACACCTCGGCAGCGATCCCCGATCCCATGACCCGCTCTACCGCGGCGGTAAGCTCGGCCCGGTCGCGGGCCACCAGGAGCTTCTTGCCGAAGACTTCCCAGAACAGCGCGCCCTCGAGCGGCTTGACCACCACCGGAAACTCGATGTCCTCCCGGGCCGCGGTGGAGGATGTCGCCGGACCGTAGGAGCGCGGCACATCGATCCCGACCTCCCGGGCCAGCCGATAGGTCGTCGCCTTGTTCACGACCCGGTTGACGACCTCTCGGTCAGGCACCGTGACTCCGTACCAGGGGGACAGCTGGTCCCGGTGGCCGGCGAGAGCGGTCAGGGCGTAGTCGTTCGTGGGAATCAGGGCCCAGCCTTTCCAGCGC
>JBKJZM010000107.1:0-6225 GCA_046715295.1 Gemmatimonadales bacterium
GCGTTTACCTCGGGGTCGACCCCGGAATAGTCATCGATGGTCCAGAGGTTTCGGCCCGAGAGCGTGAGGCTCAGCCGGTTGGCGCGGAACGCCCGAGCCAGACCGTCAGGCGCGAAAAACGTCAATGACAGTTCTCGCAGCTTGACGAACCACCCCGGTTCGAGGAAGGCCACTGAGTTCCCCCCACCGGGGAGGAACAGGGCCTGGGCCCTCGCCTGCTCATCCAGTGGGGCAGAACGGTCATAATTCCCCCGGCAGTTCTGCACCGAGAAGCAGCGGAACTGCTCCAGCGAATTGTCCACCTTATGGCCGCCGCGATAGTCGAACTGGGTACCGAGCACCACCTGTCCGCCGAAGATGGCAAGCTGGCTGTTCAGGGAAGCCTCCCGGGTGGGGATGGCGGTGCCGAGGAATACCGAGCTGTCGCTGAGCGCCACTTCCGTGAGATCGATGATCCCGTCGCTGTTGGCGTCCGCAAAGGTGTGGGTGGGAGCCCAGAACCCTCCCGCGGGATAGCCGCCCACGTGCCGCTGATAGAAGCCGACGAAGATATCGCTGACCCCCTCGCCCAGCTCCAGGATCTTGTTGTGCGCCGTCGACCCGCTCACGGTGAGATCCCAGGCTACACTGCGGCTGTCGATGAGCCGCGTGCTGATGGCGAGCTCGACGCCCCGGTTCCGAATGCGTGACAGGTTGACGAACTGGGACTGCGAGGCCCCCAGTGACGGGGCGATGTCACGTGAGATCAGGGCATCGCGGGTGAGCTTGCTGTAAAAGGTGAACTCGACCGAGACGCGATCGTTGAACAGTCCCGCGTCCAGCCCGGCCTCGAACTCATAGGACCGCTCGGGCTTGAGGTCGAAGTTGCCGAGGCTGGCAAACGACACTCCCGTGGTCCCGATACCAGCCCGCTTGCCAGGCACCGAGTTGTAGATCCGGAGCGCGTCGGCCGTGCCGGGCTGCTGGCCGGAGACGCCGTACGCGGCGCGTATGCGGAAGGTGTTCAGGAAGCCGTTGTTGAAGAACGGCTCATCAGACAGGAGCCAAGAGACGCTCGCCTTGGGATAGAGGGTTGCGTCGAAGTTCTGGCCGAAGGCGCTGTTGTCGTCGAACCGCAGCGCGCCGGTGACGAAGAGCCGTTCCTTGAAGTTGATCTCCTGCTCGACGTAGGTACCAATGGAGCGGGCCTCGACGGTGGTGTCGGCGGCCTCGATGGCGCTGGCGCCATTGATGGTGCCGGAGCCCGGCGGGAGCCCCCGCCCGCTGGCGAAGGTGCCGTTGGCGAGGTCACGGAAGAACTGCCCGCCCACAGACGTGCGCGAGCCGATCGCGGGTGAGAGGTGGAAGCGAGCGGAGGCCCCGAGGTCGATCGAAGTCTGCGTGATATCGAAGGCGTTTTGAATCTTTACGCCGTCTCGATTCGCGAGGTACGCGGCCACCTGTCCGGTCGGGAAGAACTGAAGGTCGGTGCGGTCGACCAGATCGTGGCCCACGACCGCCCGCGCAGTGAGCCAGTCCCGCGGCCGCCAGGTACCGCTGATTCCCGCGGTGAAGCGATTGGCCTTCTGATTGGCCAGTTCGGCGAACAACTCGGCGGGGATGAAGAACCAGCCGCGATTGACCTCGGGCAGACTCCCGCTGGCGGTGCCGCTGCCGTTGACGGTCAGGAAGCTGTTGTCGTTCTCGACGAACCGCGTGTTGCTGGTCGAGAAGCCGAGAGAGCTGCTCAGCTCGAAGGTCTTCGACACGCTCGCGCCAAGGTTTGCCCGCAGACCGAATTTCTCCAGCGCGTTGGGCCGGGTCTGGTTGTCCGGCACGATGCCGCCGCGCACCGACGCCACCGAGTCGAACTCTGCGTCGGGAAGGCGGAAGGGTCCGATCTCGTTCTCGTAGCTCCCCGACACGTAATAAGTCACTTGCTCACCGCCACCCGATACGCTGGCGCCATACTGTTGCCGGAGCCCCGCCTTGTACGGCCGGCTGACCGGCTCGTTGAGCGGCTGGAATGACTCCAGCGAGGTCTGGGTGCAAAGTCCATCGAGCTCGCTCTGGATGCTGCAGAAGCCGTCGTAACCGTCGATAATGCCGGTGGCCGTCGTATCCCGCCCGTAGAAATTGAGCGGATAGGTATGCGGATCGGACACCGTGCCGAGCTCGGAGAAGAGACTCCACTGGGGCGGGCCGGCGACGCCGCGCTTGGTGCTCACCCGGATCACGCCGTTGGAGGCCTGAATCCCGTACAGCGTGGCGGCGGCCGGCCCCTTGACGATCTCGATATCCTGGATGTCATCCGGATTGAGATCGTTGATGCGTGACGGCCCGGCACCGATTCCCGAGCCGAAGCCACCGATGTCCAGGGTGCTCGAGGTCGGGTTGCTCTCCAGCCGGATACCGTCGAGGTAGTACAGGGGCTCGTTGGACAGCGAGATGCTGTTGGACCCCCGGATTCGGATCCGGGTCCCTGTGCCGGTGGTGCCGCTGCTCTTCAGGACCTGCACCCCAGGTGCCCGGCCCGAGATCAGATTGGTGAACTCCGTGATCGGCGCCTGCTCGGCAACCTTCGCCGCATCGATGGTCGTGACCGCATTGCCGATCTCCAGCTTCCGCTGCTCCCCGGTGGCAGTGGTCACCAGCTCATCGAGCTGCACCACGGCAGCGCCCAGGCTGAAGGTCAGCGCAGCTGTCTCGCCGGCCGCCACCGTCGTGCTCTGGGTGGCGGGTTTGTACCCCACCCGCAGCACCCTGACCTGATAGGTCCCCGGGGCGACCTGGCGAAAGAGGAAGCGTCCATCACGGTTCGTGGTCTCGATCTGGCCGGTTCCGGTGAGGAGAACTCGCGCGGCCTCCAGCGGTGTTCCGGCGCCTTCATCGACCACCTGGCCGCCGATAACGGCCTGCTGGGCTTGTGCCGCGGGGGGGATGCCGGCCAGCAGGCCGCCCAGCAGCAGGGTGGCGCCCACCATACCCGGACGAATGCCAAGGCTCATATGGGTTTCTCCGTCGAGCGAGGATTGTGCGATTGAACGCTGTTGATATACGAGGCGGCGAATGTCACCGCCAATGTGCAGAATGGCGGCTCAGATGTCAAAGCTTCTTCGAGCCGGTGCTTGACGCTCTCATCTCTGGGCCGTATTTAAGTAACTACCCGTAGCACCGCTCTGCATTCCGCTCCTCATCAAGTCATTGTCCGCGCCGGCGGTCCGCCTGCCGGCTAGCAAACCGCGTCAGGTGGAGGACCTGTGATAAGACACATCGTTCGCACGCTGGCTTACGCGCTCGTCATCGGTGGCACAGCGACGCCCCTATTGGCCCAGGCTGGAACGCTACGAGGCACGGTGGCCGACAGCAGCGGTACGGCGCTTCCCAATGCCTCGATCACTATCGAGGGCACCGCGCTCAGGACCACGTCCGGTAACGGGGGCCAGTACGAGGTCCGCGGTGTGCCGGCGGGAACCCGGGTGGTGCGAGCCCGCCTGATCGGCTTTCAGGCGGCCAGTGCACCGGTCACGGTCGTGGGCTCGGACGAGACCCGTCAGGACTTCACCCTGGTCCGGAGCACCGTACAACTGGCGCCGATCGATGTCGTCATCGGTTCCAGGGCCCGTCACACCGCGTCCGAGGAGCTTGCCGTCCCGGTGGACGTCTATACGGCTGAGGACATCCAGCAGCAGGGCACCACCGAGACCAGCCGGATCCTCGCGACGCTCTCGCCGTCGGTGAACTTCCCGGTACAGACGGTCACCGACGGGACCGATATCGTGCGTCCGTTCACCCTGCGCGGCCTCTCGCCCGACCACACGCTGGTGCTGGTGAACGGCTGGCGCCGCCACCCCACGGCACTGCTCAACACATTCCCGCTCGGCTCCCCGGCGGGTTCGAGTGGGGTGGACCTGAATGCCATCCCGGGCAGCGCCATCGAGCGGATCGAGGTGCTGCGGGATGGCGCCTCCTCCCAGTATGGCTCCGACGCGATCGCAGGTGTGGTAAACATCGTGATGAAGGAGGGGCAGTTTTCACCGTTTGTTAACACCAATGCCGGCCGGTACTTCACTGAGGGCTACCCGGACGACGGCACCTCGGTGGACGTAAACGGCGGGGTGGGGATCAAGCTGGGCCGCGGCTCCCTCGGACTCTTCGGCGAGTTCCTGAACCGCCAGCCCACCAATCGCGCCTTCCCGGACGGCACCCTGCAGGACCTGAATGGCGTCACCGACCTCGTCGACACGACCACCGGCGAGATCATCCAGAAGCGCAACGGGGTGCCTCAGCCGGTCAACCACCTGGGCGACGGCCTCGAACGGGACCTGCTGTCGTTCGCCAACCTCCGCATGCCATTGAACGCCAGCGGCTCCACCGAGTTCTACGCCTTTGGCGGGTTCAGCAACCGCGTCGGCACCGGTAACGGCTACTACCGCAAGCCGCTCAACAACCGAAACTGGCCGACGATCTATCCGAACGGGTTCCTTCCGGAATTTCGTCCCAACGTGAACGACTACTCGGCCGCTGGCGGAGTTCGCACCAGTGTTTCCGGCTGGGCCGTCGATGCTGGTGGTTCCTACGGGCGAAACACCTTCGACTACCGGCTGCGGAACACCCTCAACCCGTCGCTGGGCCCTTGCCTGGTAACCGCCTGTGCACCTGGGGCCGACGGAGTCTTCGGCAATACTGACGACCCGGGCATCCCTAACCAGACCAGCTTCGACGCCGGCAGCTTGAAGCGCGGTGAGTTCCTCGCGGGCCTCAACCTGTATAAGGCGCTGGAGCTCGGTTTGCCCAATCCGGTCAGCGTGGCCTTCGGTGGGGCATACCGGCGGGAGACTTATGAAATCGTTGCGGGGGAGACGGCTTCCTGGATCAACGGCGGGAGCCTGGATCAGGGTGGCGTGGATCTGGCGCCGGCCGGCTCATCGGTCTTCTCCGGGTTTTCCCCGAGCGACGCCAGTAAGAACTCGCGGAACAATGTCGGTGCCTACCTTGAGCTGGAATCGGGCCTCACCAAGCAGGTGCTACTGAACATCGCCGGCCGCTACGAGCATTACAGCGACTTCGGTTCACGGGTGACAGGTAAAGCAGCGCTTCGGGTCCAGCCTACCAAGCAGCTGGTCTTCCGCGCCGCCGCGAGCACGGGCTTCCGCGCCCCCGGGCTGGCGCAGAGCTTTTTCAGTCACGTCACCACGAATTTTATCCTAGGTAACCTGGTCGAGGTGGGAAATTTCCCGGTCAGCCACCCGGCGTCGGTGCTCTTCGGGGCCCAGCCCCTCAAGGAGGAGACGTCGGTGAACCTCAGCGGGGGCCTGGTGTTTTCCCCGATGGACAATCTTACGCTAGCGGTGGACGTCTTCCACATCGAGATCAACGATCGCATTCTGCTGGGCGCGACCTACGACAACAGCGACACCGTGGTCGCGCGGATCCTGACCGACAACGGATTCACCACGATCGGCGGCGTCCAGTTCCCCACTAACGCGCTGGACACCAGGACCAACGGGATCGACATAACGGGCAATCTCCGCCTTCCGACCGGTAACGGGACCCTGGATCTCAACCTCGGGGCCAACTACACCAAGAACAAGATCAGCCGTGTGGGAGGTTTGCCGCCGATCCTTCAGGGCACCGGAACGACATACGACGGCGCCCTCGACCTAATCACCACCCTGGCCATCACCGAGGAGCGTCCGGACTGGCGTGGCACCCTCACGGCGAACTGGTCTACCGGCCGCTTTCATGCGCTGGGCCGCGGGTCTTACTATGGCTCGGGTCGATCCGCCGAATTCGGCGGCGGCGTCGCGGAGACATTCGCCGCCAAGACGCTGTTCGATGCCGAGGTGGGTTATCGCTTCAACCAGGTCAATCTCTCGATTGGGGCGAAGAACATTTTCGACACCTACCCGTCCAGGCTTTTGGACATCGACAACAACAACAATTTCACCTTTCCCTGGGCCATTACCTCGCCGTTCGGCTACAATGGGCGGTACCTCTACGTCAGAACGGAGATGCAGCTCAGTCAGTAGCCCACCCCCCGCCTAGCGCCGTCGCTCTGGGCGGCGCTAAGATACGCCTTCTTCTCCAAGGCGATCATGTCAGCGTCTTACGACCTCATCGTTGTCGGGGGCGGTCACAACGGTCTCGTGACCGCCGCCTACCTGGCGCGGGCCGGCGTCAAAGTGCTGGTACTCGAGCGCCGCGACATCCTGGGCGGCGCCTGCGTTACCGAGGAGCTGTGGC
>JBKJZM010000108.1:0-7534 GCA_046715295.1 Gemmatimonadales bacterium
GCCGGATCGGCCGGAAAAAGCTTCCGCTGTATCGCATCGTGATCGCCGATCAGGAGGCGCCCCGCGACGGCCGCTTCATCGAGATCATCGGGACCTATAACCCGAAGGGTGAAACGACGGCCGCCAAGGTACAGGTAGACGCGGAAAAGGCACGGCAGTGGATCGCCAAGGGAGCGACGCCGTCGGACACCGTCCAGTCCCTGCTCAAGCAGGCCGGGGTGCTCCAGACGACCAAGGCGTAATGGCCGGAGCTGCCCGCCACGTGGTGGTGGGCCGGCTCAGGAAGCCGCATGGGTTGAAGGGCGACTGCAACCTTTTCCCCCTGACCGACGATCCGGCCACTATCTTCGCCCCCGGGCAACAGATCTGGGTGGTGGACCTGGCCGGAGACACGGTGGCCGGCCCGCTGACGGTGGAGCGGAGTCGCGAGTACCACCGGGAGTGGCTGGTGAAGTTCGCCGGGGTCGAGAGCCGCGACGCCCTGGATCCGTTCCGGGCGCATTTTCTGGCAGTCCCGCCCGATCGGTTGAGCCCGCTGGGCGCGGACGAGGTCTATCTCCACGAGCTGGACGGTTTCTCGGTTCGCCTTCCCGACGAGACCCCGCTCGGGTTGGTGTCGGCGGTGTACGAGTTGCCGGCCGGGATCATGATCGAGGTCCAGGGGCCCAAGCGCGAGTTTCTCCTGCCCTACAAGAAGGAGTTCGTGCAACAGGTGGATCGGGCGGGGCGGCGGTTGACGGTGACGCCACCCGAGGGGTTGTTGGACAGCTGAGGGCGAACCATGCTGACAATCGATGTGGTGACGCTCTTTCCCGAAGTCATCGCCCCCTACGTGACGGCGAGCATCCCGGGTCGGGCCGCCGCAGCCGGGTTGGTGCAGTTCCGGCTGGTGCAGCTGCGGGACTTCACCCACGACCGGCACTCCACCGTCGATGACTACGCCTACGGCGGCGGGGCCGGGATGGTCTTGAAGCCGGAGCCCTTCTTCGAGGCGGTGGAAACGCTTCGGCCGACCGGTCCGGTGGTGCTGATGTCGGCCCGGGGCCGGCGATTCACCCACGACGACGCAGTCCGTTTCTCGCTGGGCGAGCGGCTCACCCTGCTGTGCGGCCACTACAAGGACGTCGATCAGCGGGTGGCAGAAGGGCTCGCCACCGAGGAGCTGTCGATCGGCGACTTCGTGTTATCCGGCGGCGAGCCCGCGGCGCTCTGCGTGCTGGATGCAGTGGTGCGGCTGCTGCCGGGCGCCATGGGTGATCATGAGTCGGCCAGCGCCGACTCGCACTACGACGGGATCCTGAGCCCGCCGAGTTATACCAGGCCGGCCGAGTATCGCGGACTCGACGTGCCCGAGGTGCTTCGCTCCGGCAACCACGCCGAGATCGAGGCCTGGCGGCAGGCGGAGTCGGAACGGCTGACGCGGGAGCGGAGGCCGGATTTGTGGGAGAAGCACGGTTTGTCGGGATGACAACCAGGATGACAAATCGGGGCCGCAGTGCTAAGATCGAACCAGTTTTTCAGGTTTACCGGGCGCCGGACGGCGCGGAGGATGGGATAATGCAGCGATTGGCTGAAGTCGCCCGTGAGGGCATGCGCACGGACATTCCTGCATTCGATCCGGGAGATACCATCCGGGTCATGGTTCGGGTTCGCGAAGGGGACAAGGAGCGACTCCAGGCGTTCGAGGGCATGGTCATCGCCAAGCGGGGCGGCGGGATCAGCGAGACCTTCACGGTCCGGAAGATCTCCGCGGGTGTGGGGGTGGAGCGCCTCTTTCCAATCCACAGTCCCACCATCGCCTCCATCGATCTGGTCCGCCGGGGACGGGTTCGCCGCGCCAAGCTCTACTATCTGCGCGCGCTGAGCGGTAAGGCCGCCCGGATCAAGGAAAAGCGCGAGACCTGATCTCATGGCCCCTCGCCCTACACTGGTCCGTGAACGGGCGGTCTGGGCTGAGGAGCATCTCCTCGTCGGCGTTGACGAGGCTGGCCGTGGCCCCCTGGCAGGACCGGTGGTGGCCGCGGCCGTGATTTTTCCAACCGGCTGCTCCTGCGTTCGCGGGTTGCGCGACAGCAAGGTGCTACCAGCCCGCAAGCGTACCCGCCTGGCCGAGCGGATTCGAGGCCGGGTCGTGGCCTTCGGGATCGGTGCCGCCTCGGCGCAGGAGATCGACCGCTTCAACATCAGGGTGGCTACCGCGCTCGCCATGCGGCGGGCCATTGCCATGCTCATCAGCCGTTACACGCTGGGACAACCCTACCGCATCCTGATCGACGGACTTCCCCTCCCGGAAATCGGCTACCCTCACGAAGCGCTGGTGGATGGCGACGCGCGCTGCCAGTCGATCTCGGCGGCGGCCATTCTCGCCAAGACCGTGCGCGATGCCCTCATGCACCGCCTGGCAGTGCGGCACCCCGGCTACGGATGGCACACCAACGTCGGCTACGGAACCGAGGAGCACCAGGAGGGTCTGGAGGCACTTGGTCCCACCCGGCACCACCGTCTCACCTTTGCCCCGCTCGCTCAGTTAACGCTGTCGCTCTAATGCGCAACATCGGCTCGCTCGCTGCGCTCGGGATGACGGCGATATCGAGTCTCCTGTGTACCACTCTTTCCGCTCAGCAGTCCAATGCCGAGCGGATCCTGAGCGGCCGCGACACGCCCTCCCACGACTACGATCTCATACATCAGCGGATCGAAGTCGCCAACTTCGATTGGAATGCGACGGCGTTCGACGGCAATGTGACCACCACCGTCGTGTCTTTGCGCCCGGGGCTGGACTCGATCGTGCTCGCGATGGGGCGACGCCTCGAGGTCCGTTCAGTCAGGAGCGGCAGCGCACCGGTACAGTTTGTGCGGCCGGGAGACTCCATCGTTGTCCGCCTGCCTCGTCCTACCCGGTTTCGGGATACGGTGCGATTTACCATCGACTACCGGGGTCGGATCACTCAGGGTCGCGGGCTCTACTTCTTCAAGGCGGAGCCGGGGAGGCCGCGTCATCCGCAGCAGGTGTACAGCGGGGGCGGCACCGACGGAAATCCGAACTGGATTCCGACCTACGCTGCCCCCAACGACAAGGCGACCTGGGAGCTGGTTGCCCGGGTGCCGGCCGGTCTCACGGTAGTCTCGAACGGGCGGTTGGTGAGTGACCGCCCCGATCCAGCCGCCCGCGATGGTGGGAAGCCACGCGCCCGTACCCATACAGTGCATTGGAGGCAGGACCGGCCGGCTTCCACCTATCTGATCTCCCTCGTCGCGGCTCCGTTCAAGAAAGTCAGCGACCGCTGGCGAGACGTCCCCCTGGATTACTACGTCTACCCGGAGGATGTATCTCAGGCGCGCCGTCTCTTCGGGACTACCGCCGACATAATGGAGACCTTCACCAGGCTGACCGGGGTGAAGTACCCCTGGGCCAGATACTCTCAGGCGACGGTGACCGATTTCATTGGTGGCATGGAAAACGTCGGCGCTACCACTCTGGCGGATTGGCTTCCCGATGCGCGGGCTTATCGTGACCGGCCCTGGTACCGCCAGTCGTTGATTCCCCATGAGCTCGCCCACCAGTGGTTCGGCAACCTCGTCACTACCGAGAACTGGTCCAACTACTGGCTCAACGAGGGTCTGGCCGAGTTCATGGCGGGTCAGTACTGGGGAGCTAAACAGGGGCGCCGCGCCGAGGACGATTTCTATCTCGACGAGTACCATCGCTTCCTGGCCGCCGAATCCAGGCGAAGCGTGCCGCTCGCCTCGTTCAACTCGAACAACGTCTACACCAAAGGCGCGCTGGTGATGCAGATGCTGAAGAAGCATCTCGGACCGGAGCGGTTCTGGGCCTCGATCAACCGGTACCTGACCCGGCATGCCTCCGGCACCGCGACCAGTGACGACCTCCGCCGCGCCGTGCTGCATGCAACCGGCCAGAACCTCGCCTGGTTCTGGGATCAGTGGATCTACCAGGCCGGCTATCCCCAGTTTACGGTCGCCCATGCCTACGATTCCGCCGCGGGA
Organism: Gemmatimonadales bacterium; assembly: GCA_046715295.1. Classification (GTDB taxonomy): domain Bacteria; phylum Gemmatimonadota; class Gemmatimonadetes; order Gemmatimonadales; family GWC2-71-9; genus CAVVWJ01. The sequence continues at coordinate 4,009 of JBKJZM010000108.1, forward strand.
TCGCTGGCCCTCACGGTTCGCCAGACCCAGGTGGACACCGCGCGGGCCGACAGTGGAGGGGTGCGCGTGGCCACCCCGCTCGTGTTCCGCGGACGGGTCACCGTGCGGGTAGGGACCGCGGCGGGGGATCTGCGAAGACGGGTGCAGTTGGATGGGCGGGAGCAAGTGATCACCGTCGAGGGTCTCAAGTCTCGGCCGACCATGGTCGTGTTCGACGAGAACAACGCCATGCTCAAGACCCTGATCTTCGATCAACCGACGCCGTGGCTGGCGGCCCAGCTTGCCAGAGACCCCGATCTCTGGAACCGGAACTGGGTTATCAGCCAGCTGGCGCATCGGACCGGCGACTCGCTGGCCGGCTCGGCGCTGGCCCGGGCTGCCCGGAGCGCGGACTACTATCTGACCCGGGCTCAAGCCGTGGGGGCCCTCGCCCGGTTCCCCGGAGCCGTCGCTCTGCCGGTGCTCGAGTCCGCCTTGCGCGACACCTCAGCGATGGTCAGGGCGGTGGCGGTGTCGGGACTCGGTGCCCAGGGCGGGCCGCGATCACAGGCGGCAGCGCTTGCGGCCTGGAGGAGAGACTCGAGCTACGAGGTACGGGCCAACGCGCTGAGCGCGCTCTCGCGCATGGATTCGGTCGGATCACGCCCTCAGGTGCTCGCCGGGCTCAGTACCCCGTCCTATCGGTCTGTCATCCAGAACGCGGCGATCGCCGCCGTCACGCGGGCTCCCGACTCAACCCTCATCGATGGGTTGGAGAAAATCCTGGGTGACCAGGAGCGGCCGGCCATTGCACTGGCGACGCTCGCCTCCCAGGGTGACACCCGGGCGCTCACCGCTCTGGTGCGTCACCGGGCTGATGCTCGACCCTGGGTCCGCGACTGGGTGCTGGACGCGATCGAGGAGCAACTGGAGAAGACGGAATAGCGACTGCTTGCTTGACGGGATGCTCGCCTGAGCCTACAGTAGATCGACCCAAATCACATTCCAATTTCCAGAGCGTACCCGGCCGATCACGGGCGCGAGGACCTATGCGACTGTTTCGTTCTGAAGCGTTCGCTACACGGACCCGGTGCGCACTCGCGGCGGCCTTGCTTGCCGCGGCCTGCTACGACGCTCCCGATCGAGGCTCCGCACCGCCCGCCGATTTGCCTGCGGACGCGGATCTGCAAGACGACAGCGATCAGCCGATCCGATTTTCCTACGTCTGCGGAAATCGCTTCCTCATCGCCAACGCCTACTCCGTCCCGGTCACGGTCAGCTGGCGAGTGATAGGCACGGATGAGGAGGGATCCGCCGAGCTTCCGGCGGCCCCAGACGATGACCCGTCCGTCGGTGAAGTGCAGGTCGAGACCCGGAGCCAGGGGCCGGTCGAGCTTTCCTTCGAGGGGCGCAAGGTCAGGACCCGGGCCAACGGAGCCGTCCCCTGCACGCCGCACGCGTCCGCCAGCGCATTTGCCGGCATCGCCCCAGCCCAGACCGGCTCGTGGAGCGCTTCGTTCGCCTGGCCGGTCGTCGCCGTTCACCTGAACCTCATGCGCACGGGAAAGGTGTTGTCCTGGGGGGAGGGAGGGACGCCCCAGGTGTGGGATCCAGCCGCCAAGACCTTCACCGCCTACCCGAGCCCCATCCCGCTTTTCTGCGCCGGGCACGCGTTCACGACCGATGGGCGGCTGGTGGTGTTCGGCGGACACATTTCGAAGGAGCACGGATATCCCAATATCACGCTGTTCAACCCCGCTGGTGCCTGGTCGAGCTCTACGCCCATGCAGCGGGGGCGCTGGTATCCCACCGCCACCACGATGTCACAAGGTGAGATCGTCGCTATTTCAGGGAAGGACCAGGATGGGGTGATCGTCCCCGTTCCCGAGGTGTGGACCAATGGCGCGGTCAGAAGACTCACGGGCGCGGGATTGACGGTGCCCTATTACCCGATCGCCTTTTTGGAGCCGCGGGAAGGGCGGCTGTTCTACGCCGGCGAGCAGCAGACGACCCGGTTTCTCGACATCACCGGCACCGGGAAGTGGACCACCGTGGGGCAGCGGCGCTTTGGGATCAGGGACTATGGCTCTGCCGTGTTATACGATGTGGGGAAGGTCCTCTACGCCGGGGGAGGACGCACAACCAACACGGCGGAGACCATCGATCTGACCACCCTCGCTCCGGTGTGGAAGTGGACCGGTTCCATGGCGCAGCCTAGGCGTCACCTGACCACCACGGTGCTACCCACGGGCGAGGTATTGGCGACGAGCGGCACGGGCGGCACTGCCTTCAACGATCTGACGAAGGTGGTTCGCGCCGCGGAGATGTGGAACCCCGGCACCGGGGTGTGGACCACTCTTGCGAGTGCGCAGATACCACGAGCCTATCACTCGACAGCTTTACTTCTGCCCGATGGGCGGGTGCTGGTGGCCGGCGGAGGGGATGCCACCGCGACCCCCGATCAGAAGAATGCCGAGATCTTCTCACCTCCCTATCTGTTCCGGGGTGCCCGGCCCGGGATCTCAAGCGTACCCAGCGTGGTTCGCTACAATACGACCTTTAGGGTCACTACCCCTGACGCGGCGGGCATCGCCAAGGTGAGCCTTATCCGGCTGGGATCGGTGACCCACGGGTTCGACATGAATCAGCGCTTTCAGACCCTCGGGTTCACCCGCGACGCCACCGGGTTGACGGTGGCATCGCTCACCAGCCGGAAGCGGACGCCACCAGGTCACTACATGCTGTTCATCTTGAATAGCGCGGGAGTGCCGTCGGTCGCAAGGATCATCCAGATCTATTAGTGGATGGACGGATGGACGGATGGACAGGCGGGCGGACGGAATAGCATTAGGGACGCGCTATTCTGATGCAACACCCCGGTCTTCCCAATGCTAGATCCGGAGGATGATGCCCTATGAGAGATACGAAGCTTGGAAAGTGGCCCACGAGCTCGCGCTGGAAGTCTATCGAATGAGCGATCACTGGCCCGCACGTGAGCGGTACCAACTAACCGCGCAGCTTAGGCGGGCTGCGCTCTCCGTTCCAACCAACATTGCTGAAGGCGCTGCAAAGCGTGGTCCCCGCGAATTCCGCCGATACCTCGACATAGCTAGGGGCTCACTGTCCGAGGTGTCCTATCTTCTTCGTTTTGGTAAGGATCGTGGAATCCTCGAGGAAGAGTCGTTCCGGAGCGTCCACGAATTCCGAGATCGAGTTGGCAAGCTCACATGGGGCCTTTACGCTTCCCTCAATAACACTCCCAAGCCGACCTGATATTCCGTATCTGTCCATCTGTCCGCCCGTCCATCCGTCCACCCGTCAGGCCGTCACCCCAACCCGGCCGAGCCAGCCGACGACGGTCCTCATCCCCTCGCTCCGGTCGGGGTAGGCTGTTCTCGGTGCCGTGACCACCCGCTCCAAACCGGAGAGACGGGCAATCGCCTCGGCGTTGGTTCCGGTGGACTGGTCAGGGGCCTCCGGCGTCGTCAGCACCACCCCGGCGCAGGGGACTCCAGCGAGCTCCAGTGCGCTGAGTGTCAGCAGGGTG
>JBKJZM010000109.1:0-8487 GCA_046715295.1 Gemmatimonadales bacterium
TTGATGCTGGTGCTTGGCTGCCTGGGGGGCGGGACTCGCTGCGGCCAGCGTGCCCCGCGTCCCGAAGCCGGCGTTGTTAACCAGGAGGGCAAGATTGGCAGATCGGGCGAGCGTCTCTGCCAGGAGGCTTACGTCGGTGTCGATCGTGAGGTCGGCGGGAAAGACCTCCACCCCCACGCTGTGCGCCTGTTCGAGCTCTCGCTTGAGTGCTTGAAGCCGATTGCCGTCGCGGGCCACCAGCAGCAAGTCATGTCCCCGCGAAGCAAGCCGCTCGCAGAATACCTTGCCGATCCCGGCCGTGGCTCCGGTGACTACCGCGAGGGGGCGGACGTCGTTCACTGCTGGAGGCCGCTGCGAGCTGCCGGCTCGAACGGACGGGGCATCACCCGGCTCGTGGTCCCCGACCCCAAAGTGCGCAGCCTTCGGGCTGCCTCGAGGAGGACGTCGTCTGTCTTGCAGAAAACGAACCGCACCAGGGAACGCCCTCCACCCTCGCGGAAGAAGCTCGAGCCCGGCACCGGAGTCACACCGACCTCACGTGAAAGCCACACGGCGAACTCGGTGTCCGAGAGCGCCGCATCCGAGCCGGCCGGAGTCGAGAGGCTGGAGAAGTCTGACAGGATGTAGTACGCCCCCTCGGGAGGAGTGCAGGTAAATCCTGCGTCGATCAATGCCCCATAGAGCAGGTCGCGCCGGGCTCGGTAGGCGGCCGCAAGCGCGTCGTAGAACATCCGATCCAGCCCGTCGAGGGCGACCGCGACTCCCTCCTGGAGCGGGGCGGGCGCGCCAACGGTCAGGAAGTCATGGACTTTCCTGATAGCGTCGGTGAGCTCCGCCGGCGCGAGGATCCAGCCGATGCGCCAGCCGGTGACGCTGAGCGTCTTGGAGGCACCGCTGATGGTCACGGTGCGATCTCGCATCCCCGGGAGCGTCGCGAGCGGCAGGTGCTCGCCCTCGAACCGGATGTGCTCGTAGATCTCATCGGTGACGGCCAGGACGTCGTAGCGCACGCACAAATCGCGGATCGCCTCCAGCTCCGCCCGGGAGAGCACCCGTCCGGCGGGATTGCTCGGTGTATTGACGATGATGGCACGAGTCCTGGGGGAAAACGCTGCACCCAATCGCTCCAGGTCGAGCGGCCGGCCGGGCTCGAGTGGGACGTACACCGGCTTGGCGTCGGCCAAGATCGTGTCAGGGCCATAGTTCTCGTAGAACGGCTCGAAGACGATCACCTCGTCTCCAGAATCCACCACGGCCAACAGCGTGGCGATCATCGCCTCGGTCGCCCCACAGGTGACCGTGATCTCTCGCTCGGGATCCATCTCGAGCCCGTACCAGGAGTGGTACTTCCGAGCCAGGGCCTCCCGGAGCCGCTGTGCCCCCCAGGTGATGGCATACTGGTTGATGTTGTCGTGAATGGCCCGAGCGGCCGCGTCCTTCAGCATTTCGGGCGCGGGAAAGTTGGGAAAGCCCTGGGCGAGGTTGATCGAGCCGTACTCGCGGGCCAGGCGGGTCATGCCCCGAATGACCGACTCGCGGAAACCATGCGTGCGGCGGGCGGTATGCAACGGCGACTCCGCGAGTGGCGTGTCTTTAGGGCGGTGGATACGTAAGAGTATAGTGGTCCGCTTCCGGAGGTAATCAGGCCAGCCGCCTCTGCGGGCTGCCAGCTGGCCCGATCGTTGCCTTAGATTGGCGACTATGACCGAGTCAAGTTACCTACCGCTCTCCATCGTAGACCTCCACAGTCATCTGGTTCCCGGTGTGGACGACGGAACCACCACGGTAGCCGAGTCGCTCACTGCGCTGGCTGGGCTCTATCAGGAGGGGGTCCGGACGGTAGTGACCACCCCGCACCTCCTCGTCCCGCACCTGGGCAGCGAGGCGGCGATGGACAAGGAGCTGGACCGCCACCGTCGGGCATTCGACGAGCTGTTCGTCGCCTGGGCGGGTAACGACGACCTGCCCTCGATCGCGCTGGGGCAGGAGATCTGGGCGCCCGACGCGGCAGCGGTGCGGCGAGTCGTACGCCGGAGTGACATCGGGCTGGCCGGCGGCAAATTTCTCCTGGTGGAGTTCGGTTTCGAGCTCCTGGGCAACCACAACGACGTGATACGCGCGGTTCACGGGGCGGGACGGCAGATCGTCATTGCGCATCCGGAGCGCTACCGCTTCCTCGACGGCCACAATCCTCTCCAGGTGATGCGGACCTGGCACGAGTTAGGGGCGCTGCTGCAAGTCAACGTGGGAAGCCTCACCGGCCACTATAACCGTTCGAGTCCCGGATCGGAGCACCTGGCCTGGCAGATGATCGAGGAGGGTCTGGTGGACATTCTCGCCACCGATCACCACGGTCCCCGGCGATCTGGAGTGTCCCCGCGTGAAGCCCTCGATGCGCTGATCGCCCGCGGCGAGCAGGCGCTGGCCGAACGGGCGATGGCGGAAACCCCGGGGCTGATCGCGCGGAATGAGGTCGTCGGCTCACGTCTCCCGCGGTAGTGTGCTCGTTCCGATCGCTCGAAGCAGCAGGGCGGTCGGGCCCGGCGAGGTAGCACCACCGGCAGCGACTGCGGCCTCGATCTGCTCCTTGATCCGGCGCCGGAGCGCACCGTACGCCTGGCTGGAGACCGGATCCTCGAACGCGATGGCCGTGCCTCTCACCTTGTAGGCGCCTGCCTGGGCATCCAGTACACCCAGAATACTATCGATGGCCACGACCAGGGATCCGCTGACGAGCTCCAACGTTGGCGTCTCCTTGCGCAGAGGCCGCTCGTGCCACGCCCTCACATCGTCAGGAGTCCAGCGATGCAGCCTCGCCATCTGATTCACGGAATCCTGATACGCAGTCTCGGTGGCCGCCTGCTGCTGGCGGTAGACCCGGATGAAGTTCACTGCTCCTGCCAGGCTGAGTCTGGTGTCGGTCACACCGCCACTCGGATTGAGCCGACCCCGCGCGAATAGTCGATTGAGCCGCGCCACTCGCATCCCAGCTCCGAGCCTCGCGCTGATCTCATCACTGGCGGTCTCGTACCCGCGGAGCAGCGCAAGAACCGTGTTGGCCTTCGCCGGCTTCGAGGCCAGACCAGCCGGCTGCAGCGCCAAACGCAGAGCCTTGGTGCGAAGCCTCGGCGCTCGAGGAAGAGCCGGCGCCACCTCTTCGGCTGGAGCGGGCATAGAGATCGTGTGGGAGGCCGAGTCCGTAGTCACCGGCCACACGGTTCTGCTACTGGCAAGCGAGACCAGCTCGAGGACGTCAGCCCTTCTCTCGGCCTTGGCCGGCGCTGGATCGCGATGCCGCGCAACGGCCACGACGCGCCCCTGCCCGGCCCATGGCGGACGGGGACCGGAGGAGGCGAGCTGGGTGCCCAGGACCAGGAAGAGGGCGGAAAGGCCGAGTCCCATCGGACGCTTCCAGCGATGCCGCACGCTTCCGGCTGCGGGCTCCCCATCCAGTGAGGACATCTCGGCCGCTTGGCCCGTCAGCCCGACGGGGATTAGTCCCCATGCCTTGCGGGCCGGCCTCGCCATAGGCTCGTCGCTCTGTGCTGTTATGATGGCCTTGTACTGGGGGTGAAGCGTGATCGAGATCCATTTCGCGGTGGCCCGGTGATAGATGCGTGAACGGGCGTCCACATCGCCATCGCGAATGGCTATGGCCAGATCGTCACCGGTCCGATAGAGCTCTTCCTTGCCTGGCTTTAGTTCGACGAGATACATGGGACACACTCGACTTGGTTCTCGAGCCCTGACGTGGGGAGACGACGGGCCCTTGGTAGAAGAGGAGGCTGGGGTTTCGGATGTCGCGATTCTGATGAGCCAGATCCGTGCTTATTTGAGTCTGGCGGCGGTTTGGTCGTGGGGCCAGGCTCCATCGCCGCTTGCTAAGCTCAAACCTGCTAACGTATTACCACGAAGGTGGGAGCCTTGGCGAGGTTCGGAGCGGGCGGTGGAGCGCCTCCATCGCCTACACCCGTGGCCGGGGTCCGAAGGGCGTTTTTCGACCGTCGGTGGTGTAATGCAAGATGTTTCCTTCCTCCGCTCGATCGATTAGAGTGCGGGACGTCCCCGTTTTGGACCGGCAGGTCCTGAACGCCGTTTTTGCCCGATTTCAGCGAGAACTCGCCCCCTGCCGGGCGGCGATGGGAGGGGTTCATGATCTCACAGCACAGCAAGAGCAACGACCCGACTAACGCGTGGGCCGAAGACGGCGGGCGGAGAGGTCCCGGTGCAGGATCTCTGCTCATGGCCGCGCTTCTCGGAGTTGGAGTTGGCCTGCTCGCCGCGCCACAGCCCGGAACCAAGACCCGCAAGCTTCTTCTCAAGCGCCTCGCTGCTCTCGGTGAGGGCATGGGGGAAGGGCTGGAAGACGTTCAGGACGTGAGCAGTAAGGCACGTAAACGGGTCAAACAGCGGCTGGAGAAGTTGCGTGAGGACGCCGGAGGCGAATGGGAGGATGTGGGAGATCGCTGGAAGAAGGCCAAGCACCGGATCCGGGACCTGGAATTTGGAGAGGAAGAAGACTCGGGGTCGTTCGGCAAACTGGTCGCCCTCGCAGCCGGACTGGCGGCGACATACTTCCTGACTAGCGAGCGCACCGCCACGGCGCGCGACCGGGTGCAGGATGCGGCCGCGGACGTCGGACGACGCGCCACCGACCAGTGGGACCGTTTCCAGCGCGGCGGGACGCGTGGCAGGCGGGAAGGCAACGAGGGTCGTTCCGAAACCCGTGCCGGATCCTCACCGTCTGATGAGGCCCCCCAGGCAAGCTGAGCCGCGGTTCTGCGGCCTGCCAATGAACGGCCCCGGGATGCGGGGCCGTTTCCTTATCCATAGCCGAGGGCCATGATCGACTGGCACAGACCCATCGAGTGGCTGACGCAGGGCAAGCAGCGGTGGCGCCGACTCGGGTTACTGATGCTGGGACTGGGGCTGACCTTTGTCCTGGCACTGATCTCGTGGGTGGGCACCTGCGGTTTCTATGGTTGCCCCTCGACCGCGCAGATCCAGGCGTTCCGGCCAAGCGAAGGAAGCCGGGTACTGGACCGCTCAGGTAAACCGATCGGGCGCCTTACGTATGTGCGCCGGATCAACGTCCCGGTCGCCAGCGTGCCCCGGTCGGTTCGCGCGGCCTTCATCGCCACCGAGGATCGCCGTTTCTACTACCATGGCGGGGTTGATTGGCGAAGTGCGGGACGCGCCCTGGCTCGCAATCTCTCCGAGATCGGCGTACGCGAAGGATTCAGCACCATCACCATGCAGCTGGTGCGTAATGCCTTCCTGCCGCACCTCTCGAACGAGCGCAGCCTCCGGCGGAAGCTCATCGAGCTTGAGCTGGCACGGCGCCTGGAACGGACCCTTACCAAGCAGCAGATTCTCGAGACCTATCTCAACATCATCTATCTCGGGAACGGGGCCTACGGCGTCGAGGCCGCCAGTCGCGACCTGTTTGGGAAAGGCGTCGGCCGGCTCTCGTTGGCGGAGGCAGCGACGCTGGCCGGCCTGGCAAAGGGTCCATCGTTGTACGCCCCCCGACGCCACCCGGACAGAGCCCAGGCGCGGCGCGACCTGGTCCTGTCCCTCATGGCGCAGGAAGGCTACATCACGGCTGAGCTCGCGGCGCGCACCCGGCAGGAGCCTCTCCGACTGGCTCAGGCCGAACGGCGCCCGCCCCAGAATCGATCGGATGCACTCGACCCCATTCGCCAGGCAGTCGATTCGGTGCTGGGCCGCGACGCGGCAACCGCTGGAGATCTCGTCGTGCACTCGACGCTCGACGCTGAGGCTCAGCAAGCGGCCGAGCGCGCAGTTCGAATACAGGGAGCCGCCATCCAGCGACAGGCGCCACGCTCTCGCTCCAAGGGGGAGATCGAGGGCGCCGTGGTGGCCCTGGACCCGCGCACCGGAGAGATCCGAGCCCTGGTGGGAGGACGCCGGTCGGTTCGCCGCGGCTTCAACCGAGCGCTGGCTGCGCGGCGGCAACCGGGATCGGCCTTCAAGCCGTTCGTCTACGCGGCAGCGCTCGCTGCCGGCTACAGCCCCGCCACCATACTCGACGACTCACCGGTCGAGATCGAGGATGTCGGCAGGATCTGGCGACCGGAGAACTTCGGTGGCGAGTACGGAGGTCAGCTGACCTTGCGTCGGGCACTGATGCGCTCCGCCAATGCCGCAACTGTACGTCTGAGCCAGGCAGTAGGAGAGAAGCGGGTGGCCGCGCTTGCCCACCGATCAGGCATTCAGAGCCGAATGGATGCGGTGCCTTCCCTGGCACTTGGGTCTCTGGAGGTAACGCCGCTGGAGCTGGTGGCGGCCTACGCGCCGTTCGCCAACGGCGGCGTCAGAGTGCAACCCTCGATCGTGAGCCGGATCGAGGCCGCCGACGGCACCGTGCTGTGGCGAGCGCCAACCAGGGAGACGGAGCAGGTGCTCGGCCGGGCCGAGGCCTTCCAGATCACGTCCATGCTGCAGTCGGTGGTGGATGGGGGCACCGGCCGAGTCGTGCGCCGGATGGGGGTACGCGGACTCGTGGCGGGGAAGACAGGAACCACCAACAACGGTGCCGATGTCTGGTTCATCGGCTACACCCCCACACTGGTAGCCGGGTTCTGGTTCGGCTACGACTCACCCCGGCCCATCTCAGCTAATGCCTCGGGAGGCCGCCTCGCCGCGCCGGCATGGGCGACGTTCTATCTGGACGGGTGGCACGAGCGGTCGCCCACCGGATCCTGGCGTCCCCCGGCTGGTTTGATCGAGCGCAGCATTGATGCTTCAAACGGCGAGCTCGCCAATGAATGGTGCCCCGATACCCAGCGAGAATGGTTCAAGGACGGCACCGAGCCGACCAGCATCTGCCGGACCCACAATGCTCCGCTCCTCGATCAACTCGAAGAGCTGGGCCGCAAGATCGGTAAGGTATTGGAGCGGATTTTCGAGGGACTTTAGGCGCGTGCCTACGACGTCGGCGTCACGGGTGCGGAGAGCATCTTGAGCTGGCGCGGTGGCAGGTAATGAAGCAACTGTTGGCGGACGTCCTCCGCTTCGCGAAGTACTTTGGTGGGGTACTGCCTGCAGCTCGGAGTAGCCCTGCTCCGGACGCAGCCATTGTAGCGTAGGAGCGCCGAGCGAACATCCTTGGTTCGCTTGAGATAGCCGGCGAAGACGCGAGCCCCGTGGCAGATGTTCGCTTCCACCTGGAGCAAGTCGTCGGAGTCGCAGTCGAAGACGCCGGCGTGAAAGCGCATGACCTGCATCAGCCCGACTGCCCCCTTATTGCTGACCGTCTCGGGCTCAAGCCGCGCGTTCTCCGTAATAAGCACGCCGGCCAGCAGGCTGGGGGCAATCTGGAGCTCCCGGGCTTCCTTCACGATGGCCCGTGCGACGCGGTTCGCGATCTCCGGCTCTGTCCGACGCCGAAAGATCTGGGCGAGCGGAAGATGATCGTAGCGGCTGACCACCTCGCGTTCCAGCGTGGCGCTGTCCACCTGAGCCGTCGGCGGCGCCGTCACGCGTGGCGCCAGCATGCTGACCAACGGAGACGAGTCGAGTTGCGCCGTTGGCGTCAGCAGCAACGCCCCGGCGAACCCCGCGGCGGCCAGGAACGTCACGAACGGCCGGCTGGGTGTCCGGAGGGGACGGAGGAAAGCGGAGCTGGGTCTGTTCATGGTGAGGTGCTGGTATGCAAAATCCGGGCACATTGGACTGCACCAATCCCGACAATGCAATTCATCTGTTGTAGTTCAAATGACTTAAGCGCCTATGGCGGGAGACACCACTGGCCCTTCCTGGGACCAAACAGTGGTGCCGGAAGGAAGATGGGGTGGAGGATCTGCCCGAGGTGGGGCGAGCCGCGGCGCCCGGCTACCGGGATCAGGCGGGCTGCAGAGACCGCAGGAGTTTCATCATGGCCAGGTCGTAGGGATCGGGCGAAGCATCGTCCTCCGCTATGTCATAGTTCTGTTGGGGGGTCTCCAGGATGAGCGGTATTCCCGCGGTGCGCCGGTCCCGGAGCAGCCATTCGAAAGGCTGGCTGCCGATCTTGCCGTCACCAATCAGTACGTGGCGGTCCTTGTTGGAGCCCAGTGCGCCCTCGCTGTCATTCAGATGAAAGAAGGAAGGCGCCAAACCCGTGGCCTCCTCGAACTGGTCGAGCACCTGGGTTAGGTCCCGGTCTGAGCGGGTGATGTCATGTCCCGAGGCGAGGAGATGGCAGGTGTCGAGGCCATAACCGGTACGAGGGCGGAGGCGGGCCGGCACAGAGTGAAGGATCGCTCCCACTTCCGCGGCCGTCCGCCCGAGTGTCATGCCTGCGCCCGCGGTGTTTTCCACCAGGATCCGAGTACCTCCCTCGACCGCCTCCAGTGCAGCCGTGATGGCGCTGGCCACCCGCTCCGCCGCGGCTGTCCGGTCGCCGGACGTAGCTGCACCCGGATGAAAGCAGACACTTCCCACTCCTAAGGCAGTCGACCGCTCCAGCTCCTTGCGCAGGCC
>JBKJZM010000110.1:0-5360 GCA_046715295.1 Gemmatimonadales bacterium
CCGGTATCCTCGTCGGCACCCCAGCCTATATGAGCCCGGAGCAGGCCGCGGGCGAGCGGCAGCTGGATGGCCGCACCGACATCTACTCGCTCGGCGCCGTCCTGTACGAGCTGCTCGCGGGCGAGCCCCCCTACACCGGCCCGACCGCCCAAGCCATCATCGCCAAGCGCTTCCAGGGCGAAGTACCTTCGATACGCCGGGTCCGTCCCTCGGTTCCCGAGCCCGTTGAGCAGGTACTCCTCAAGGCACTCTCGCTGATTCCCGCAGACCGCTTCGCTACGGCAGCCCAGCTCGGGCAGGCGCTCTCCGCCGCGGCGGGTGGCTCAACCGGCACGGCAGTCCCTATCACCCGGTCATCACCGGCGTCATCTCCGGGACGGTCGTCCCGGATTCCGATGGCAGCGCTACGTGGATGGGGAGGACGGGCGGCCAGCCTGGTCGGCGGTCTGTTCCTGGGGCTGGTGCTGCTGTTCGCCTGGCAGCGCAAGGAAGGTGGGGAGAAGGTATCAGGCCCCCGGCTCCTGGCGGTGTTGCCCTTCGAAAACCAGGGTGCACCAGACGACGAGTACTTCGCCGATGGCGTCACCGATGCGGTGCGCGGAAAACTGGCTGCCTTGCCTCAGCTCCGTGTGACCGCGCGCAGCAGCTCGAATCAGTACAAGAAGACCGCCAAGAGTCCGCAGGAGATCGGCCGGGAGCTGGGCGTACAGTACCTGCTGACCGGTACGGTTCGGTGGGACAAGCGCGGAAATGGCGGGAGCCGGGTGCAGGTGAACCCTGAGCTGGTTCAGGTGGCCACGGCGTCGACCCGGTGGCAGCAGCCCTTCGACGCGACGCTCTCGGACGTGTTCCAAGTTCAGACCGACATCGCAAGCCGGGTGGTACAGGCCCTCGATGTGGCCCTTGGGGAGGGCGAGCGCCAGGCCATTGCCGCGCCACCCACACGAAGTCTGGCGGCATACGACGCCTACCTGAAGGGTGAGGAGGTTTCGGCGGCAGTCTCGTTGTTCGTGCCGGTCAAGACTCGCGAGGCCGTGACGCACTACCTGCGAGCAGTGACACTCGACTCCACCTTTGCCCTTGCGTGGGCACAGCTCTCCCGAGCCCACTCGCTGCTCTACTACAACGGTGCACCGGATCCAAAGGAGGCAGAGGCGGCCCAAACCGCAGCCGAGCGGGCACTCGCCGCCGCACCCGGGCGGCCGGAGGGACATCTGGCGATGGGGGATTATTACCTGAACATCCGGCGTGATTTCGGGGGAGCGCTGGAGCAGTATGGGCTCGGGCAGCGCGTCTCACCCGACAACGCCGAGCTTCTCACCGCTACCGCCTGGGCCCAGCAGGGCCTCGGACAGTGGGACGCGTCGCTGGCGAATATCACCCGGGCGCAAATCATCGACCCCCGCTCGACCTCCACCGCCTGGCGCAAGGCGCAGGCCCTCACGTATGTCCGGCGCTATCCGGAAGCACTCGGCGCCGTCGACCATGCCCTGGCTCTCTTCCCCGGCTCCCTTACCCTGTTTCAGCAGAAGGTCATGGTGTACCTGGCCCGGGGTGATTTACCCGGTGCCCGGGCGGTGCTACGAGCTCCGCCTGAAGGGGTGACGCCCGCGGCGCTCGCAGCCTTCATGGGAACGTACTGGGATCTGTACTGGGCGCTGGATGACCCAGCGCAACAGGTCCTTCTCCAATTGACGCCGGTGGCCTTCGAGCACAACCGCGCCGCCTGGGGGCTGGCACTGGCACAGACCCACGCGCTGAGAGGAAATGGAGCCAGGAGCCGGGCCTACGCCGACTCGGCCCGGCAGGCCATCGTGGACCAGTCGGAAGCCTCCCCGAACGATGCCCAGCTTCACCTGCTGCATGGTCTGGCACTGGCGTATATGGGACGGGCCAGCGACGCGATCAGAGAGGCGAAGCGGGGTGCGGCTCTCGTGCCCCTGGCCAAAGACGGCTACACCGGGACGTACTTCCAGCACCTGCTCGCCCGCGTCTATCTGCTCGGGGGAGAGCGGGAGAAGGCGCTTGACGCGATCGAGCCGCTGCTCAGGGTGCCCTACTTCCTGTCGCCTGGTTGGCTCAAGGTGGACCCCACGTTCGCCCTGCTCCGCGGTAATCCACGGTTCCAGCGGCTGGCTGCGACTCAGCCTCAGTAGGACCCGCGCTCAGGTCTTGCAGCGATACCTTGATCAGGTGGAGACCTGCGCGTGACACGGCCGGCCGAGGTTTTTCTACGGTTCAGTCGCGCACTGAGGAGCTGTCGATGCTGCTGTCTCCCACAGTTCTGCTCAGCCAGGCAACGGTCCTGGTGGTTGACGACGAAGAATCCGTACGCGGCTACACCAGCCGGGTTATGGAGGAGGCCGGGTATCATGTCCTCACGGCAGGTGACGGCATTCAGGCGATGTCTGTCCTGCAGCAGAGCCGGCTCCCGGTCCAACTGGTGATCACCGACGTATCCATGCCGAGGATGACTGGCCCGGAGCTGGCGGCCCACATTGCGACCGAGCGACACGGGCCGCCTGTGCTATTCATCTCCGGCGGCTATTCCTCGGACTTACCTGGTCCCTTCCTCAGGAAGCCGTTTCTCCCGCACCATCTGAGCGGGCTGGCGCGCCGGATGCTTTGCAGCAGAATGAGCCCAGCGTTGCGGCTGGCCCACGGGGAGTGTCGGAAAGCACTCATGCCGGCGCTGTTGAGCGTCGGATCATAGCGTGAGCGCCGGCTCGGGCGCCATTTGCGTCTCCCACCATTGCCTCGCGTCCTCCCGCGTCCAGGTCGCCTCCACCTCGCACTGCCCCAGCCGCTCGCACAACTCCAGCGCGTTGGCCGGCCGTTCCGCGGGCTTCTTCCGGAGGCAGGCGAGTACGAGCTCGTCGAGCGCTGGGGAAACATCAAAGGCGCTGTACCTCGACGGTGGCGTCGGCTCCGAGGAGACGTGGCGAGCCACGATCTGCATCGCGCTGTCGCCGACGAACACGTACCGCCCGGTCAGCATCCAGTAGGCGACGCAGCCGAGCGCGTAGATATCGGTCCGCTGATCCACCGCCTCGCCCAGCGCACTCTCGGGCGATAAATAGGCCGGGGTCCCGGTGACGCTGTGTGGTGCGGTGAGGCCGGGCTCCAGCACCTCACCGGCCTGGCTCTTCACCAGCCCGAAGTCGAGCACCTTCACCCAGTCGGAGTACTGGCCCATCCGGCAGACCTGGTTGTTGCCCGGCTTGATGTCCCGGTGCACCAGGCCCCGCGGGTGAGCCTCTGCCAGCGACTCGCACGCCTGCTGGAGCAGGTAGACCACGCGGCCGGGCGGCAGCGGGCCGTGCTTGGCGACCAGGGTCTGAAGATCCATCCCGTTGAGCAGCTCCATGACGTAATAGAAGGTGCCGTCGCTGGCGACTCCGAAGTCGTACAGCTGAATCGTATGAGGTGACCGCAGGTTGGCTGCCGCCCGGGCCTCGCGGCGAAACCGCTCCACCAGCACGTCGCCCTGCTCCTTGGTCATGGCTCCGAGAACGTCGGGCTTGATCAGTTTGATCGCCGCCGGGCGGGCCAGGAACCGGTGGGTGGCCTGCCACACCTCTCCCATCCCCCCGGCCCCAATGCGGTCCCCCAGAACGTAGCTCCCCATTTCCCGCGCCCTCCGCACCTCCCGCCCCAGGCCGGTGATGATGTGGGAGATCAGCGGGGCGATCGCGGCGCAGAGATAGTTGGGAAAGGCGTTGATGAACACATACCCGAACTTCGGTATCTCCTGTCCCGCCGCCTTCCAGAGCAGGGAAGCGAGCGGGTCCATGGATGCCGCCAGCAACGCCGTTGCCAGCGTCTTGCGTGGCGTGCTGGGGATGATCGCGGAGAAGAGGAGAATGATGATCGCGATCCAGGAGACTCCCATCGGAGGGTTATAGGCCCAGTCGAGCACCCCGATCGACAGCGCGATTAACACCTCGTAGGCCAGGCCGAGATTCAGCAGAAAACGGGAACTGCGGTGGCCCCCGCGCGTGTACCAGTAGAGTCCGAGCGAGGCAACGATGTTGATCATGCCCAGCCGGTCGACAAGTCGGAGAATCGCGGTATCGGGCATCGCCACCGGCGCCGGCAGGATCACGTGCGCGATCAAAATGTTCGCGGCCCAGAGCCCGGCGATCACCGCACACATGATTCCCAGCCGGTGGGAGGCTTGGCGGAGGAGATCCTCCGGTAGCCCCCGTCCCCCAGGGGTGGACGCGGCGGGCGCGCTGTCGAGCTCGGTTTCGATGAGCT
The DNA here is from genome assembly GCA_046715295.1 of Gemmatimonadales bacterium. Classification (GTDB taxonomy): domain Bacteria; phylum Gemmatimonadota; class Gemmatimonadetes; order Gemmatimonadales; family GWC2-71-9; genus CAVVWJ01. The sequence goes on from JBKJZM010000110.1 coordinate 4,261, forward strand.
GGGAGGTGAGAGCAGGGAGCTTGGAGTTGGTGGGCATGGGGGTGCTGCAAAGGGTACGGTCAGGCGGTAGGTTAGGGAAGCTCCTTCCAGGCGAATTTCTTCATGGATCTCGACGACCTTCCCACCGGCCGAGTGCTCACCCGCCGGGAAGCGTTGGCCCTGCTGGGCTCCACTGGCGCCCTCGGCCTGCTCGGCTGCTCGCCCTCGAGTGCCGGCAGCAAGGGAGCCACCCCGACGTCATCCCTCTGCGTCGTCCGCCCCGCGATGACCGAGGGTCCTTACTACGTGGACGAGAAGCTCGATCGCTCCGATATCCGGAGCGACCCGGGGGACGGCACGGTGAAAGAGGGTGCCCGGCTGGCCCTGACGTTCAACGTCTCCAGCGTCGTCAAGGGCACCTGCGCCCCGCTCCAGGGCGCGATGGTGGACGTCTGGCACTGCGACGCCGACGGAGTGTACTCCGACGCGGTGGATCCGAGCTTCAACACGGTTGGGAAGAGGTTCCTGCGCGGCTACCAGGTCACCGATAAGAACGGCGTGGCGAAGTTCACCACGATCTATCCTGGCTGGTATCCCAGCCGGGCGGTCCACGTCCACTTCAAGATCCGTGCGCCCGCCTCGACCCCCGCGCCCTACGAGTTCACTTCGCAGCTCTACTTCGATGAGGGGCTCACCGACCGGGTCTACGCGAGGGCCCCCTATGCCGGTCGGGGAAAGCGCTCGGTCTCCAACATCACTGACCGGATCTACAATCGGGGTGGTGGCTCCCAGACGATGCTGCGGGTGAGGCCGGTTGAGGTTGGCTACGCAACCACCTTCGACGTCGCCCTGGACCACGGATAGGGTGGCCTCAGCCAGAGGCCGCCCGAGATGAAGGCCGTGTAGCCCAGCCTGTGCGAGGCCTCGCGCAGCACCTCGCCCATTCCGCCGCGAGCGATGAGATCACCAAGGACATAACTCCCCATCTCCCGCGCCTTGCGGACCTCACCCCCCAGGCGGGCCATGATGTGCGCGATGATCCCGGCGATGCCCGCCCAGAGATAGTCCGGAATCGAGAGCATGAGCACCTGGCGTACGCCGGGAACCTCAGCCCCCAGAGC
>JBKJZM010000111.1:0-16134 GCA_046715295.1 Gemmatimonadales bacterium
CAAGGTTCTGCCGGAGATCGAGCCGCTCTACTCGCTGCGGGACGCCATCGCGGTGCAGGATCTCATTGTTGGCGTACCGTATCACCGGGTCTTCTATCTCCGTAAGCACATGGCGCTGGAGTTTCTCGACGCGGGACATATCCTGGGCTCGGCCACGATCGATTTTCGGATCACCGAAGGCGGAAACCAGCGGCTGGTGTTCTCCGGCGACATCGGCCGCAGCGGCCTTCCCATTGTGCGTGATCCCGAACCGCCTTCCGGGCCCATCGACACATTGATCATCGAGGCTACCTACGCCGACCGGCAGCATGAGTCGTTTGCTTCGGGCGAGGCTCACCTGGGCGAGACGGTGCGCCGGGTCGCGGCGAGAGGCGGCAAGCTGTTCATTCCCGCCTTCGCGGTGGGACGGGTCCAGGAGCTGGTCTACAGCCTGCATCGCCTCTATCGCGCCGGGCAGATCCCGGAAGTGCCGATTTACGTCGACAGCCCGCTCGCGGTGGACATCACCACAGTGTTTCGGCTGCACCCGGAGGTGTTCGATCGGCGGGAGCGGCTGATCGAGACCACCAACGAGCTGTTCGACTTCCCCCTGCTGCGCTACGTGCGGGAAGTTTCCGAATCCAAGGCGATCGACGCGCAGCATGGTCCCGCGGTGATCATCGCGGCCTCCGGCATGGTGGAGTCGGGACGGATACTCCACCACCTGGCACATGGCATCGGCGATCAGCGGAACCTGATCCTGTTTGTGGGGTTTCAGGCGGAGCACACCCTGGGCCGGCGACTCCAGAGCGGCGCAGAGGTCGTCAGCATCCTGGGCCAAAAGCATGAGCGGCGAGCAGAAGTCGAGACCATCGGGAGCTACTCGGCCCACGCCGACCGCGACGAGCTCAGGGCCTGGGTGCGCCGACTGGGGGGGCCGGTGCGCCGGGCCTTCGTGGTGCACGGCGAGCCCGGCCCGCTCGAGGCTATGGCGACGATCTTAGGTGAGGAGGGAGTGCAGGAAGTCCACATCCCGAAGCACGGGGAAAGCTTCGAGTTGTGAGGGCGGAACGACGTTCCGCTCTCCCCTCCTTTCGTCAGGCGCTTGCCCTGACGCTCCTGGCCGCAGCCACCGTCTACACCGTAGCCCTGGTCATGGTGCTCGTGGTGAGCCAGCAGGACCAGCGCCGGCCGGTCGACGCCATCGTCGTCCTTGGCGCCGCGCAGTACAACGGGCGGCCCTCACCGGTGCTCCGGGCACGCTTGAACCACGCGCTCCACCTGTACCGCGAGGGGCACGCTCCCAAGATCATCGTCACTGGAGGCATGGGACGGGGAGACACGATGAGCGAGGCCACGGTGGGGCGACAGTTTTTGGTGAGCCATGGCGTGCCCTCCGAAGCCGTCGTGGTTCAGCCCCAGGGGCGCTCGACTCAGGCCTCGATGACCGCGGTGGCCGAGTGGCTGGAGCAGAAGCGCTTGCATCGAGTAATACTGGTGAGCGATCCCTTTCACATGTTCCGCCTCCGGCTGGAGGCCCAGCGTACCGACCTGGAGGCATACACTTCACCGACTGAGGACAGTCCGATCTCGGACAATCCGGTACTGGAGCTTCGCTACCTCTTCGCCGAGGGATTCAAGATTCCGGTCACGTGGATCCGGGCTGCCGTTTCCCCTCTCACTTCTCACTCGCGATCCTTATGACGCTCGTTTCCAAGGAACGCATCCACACCGGCAAGGTTGTGAATCTCGACCTCGACACGGTGCGTTTTCCCGACGGATCAGCGGGCCAACTCGAGATGGTCCGGCATCCGGGTGCTTCGGCAGTGGTTCCGTTGCTGGACGAACCCCGCAGTCCCGATCCCCGCATCCTCCTGATCCGCCAGTTCCGCCATGCTGCAGATGACTTCATTTGGGAAATCCCAGCCGGACGGCTCGACCCGGGTGAGACCCCCTCCACCTGTGCCCACCGTGAGCTCGAAGAAGAGACCGGCATGAGCGCTGATGGACTCTCCCGGCTCACCACGATCTTGACCACTCCCGGCTTCACCGACGAGCGGATACACATATTTCTGGCGACCGGCTTGAAGCCCGGGAAGCACCGCCGCGAGCCCGACGAGTTCATGGAGGTGCAGACCCGAAAGTGGTCGGAAGCGATGACGATGATACGCAACGGCGAGATCCGGGACGCCAAGACAGTGGTGGGGCTCATGTTTGTGGAGTCTTTTCGGAGAAAGGCGAGCTACTAGGAAGCTATGAGCTGCCAATAGCCAATAGCCAATAGCCCCCCTACAATTCCCCTATGCCCGCACTATCGGTCGAGTCGTTGTTTCGTTCGCTCAACAAGGGCGACTTGGCGCCAGTCTATTACCTCTACGGCCTCGAGGACGTCCTGAAGGACGAGGCCATCAAGACCATCGTTGACCGGGCGCTCGACCCCACGCTTCGCGATTTCAACTTCGATCAGCGCTCAGCCGCCTCGCTCGATGCAGAAGAGGTCCACGCCCTCTGCAACACGCTTCCCATGCTGGCCGAGCGGCGCGTGGTTTTGCTCCGCGACATCGAAGGCTGGAAGCGAAAGACCAAGGGGCGAGCCGAATTCATCAAGTATCTTCAGCGTCCCAGCCCTGAGACCGTCGTGATCATGGTCCAGGGCTCGGCCGAGGAGGTCGAGGACAAGGAGTTGGCCGCCGGCGCGTATACCGTGCGGTTCGATCCGCTCCCACCAGAGCGAGCCCGCAAGTGGCTGTCCCATCAGGCGTCCAGGCTGGGTGTGACATTGGAACCGGATGCCGCGGAACACCTGATGCGTTCTGTCGGCTCCGACCTGAGCGCCCTCACCTCCGAGCTCGCCAAGCTGGCCTCATTGCCGGCAGAGCCGCTGACGGCCGAGCGGGTGGGCGACCTGGTTGGCGTTCGTCACGGCGAGACAGTCTGGGATTGGCGCGAGGCGGTGCTGGACGGACAGGCCGGTCGGGCCGCCTCGCTGCTGCCGTCGATTCTGGCTCAGCCGGGCGTATCCGGGGTCAAGCTCGTGACCACGCTCGGCACCGCGCTGGTGGGGATGGGCATCACTCGGGCGCACTACGACCGCGGCCTGCGGGGACGAAGCCTGGAAGCCGCCGTCCTCAAGAGCCTGCTCAGCGCCCGGCCCTTCGGCCTGCTAGGCTACAAGGAGGAAGCCAGCCGTTGGAGCAGCTTGGCACCGCAGTGGCCAGTCCGACGGATCCGCGCCGCGCTTCGTGCGGCCCGAGACACCGATCAAGCGCTCAAGGACACCACAATATCCGATGCCCAGGGCCTGCTGACCGATCTGGTGCTACAGATCGGGATACCCGTCGGAGATGACGGAAAGATCGGACGGATGACGGGAACCCCATCGAACAGGAAGCACGGCCTGGCGGGCGGGGTGTTGTCCGTCCTCTCCGTCCTCTCCGTCTTGTCCCTGTTCTCCGCCATGCCAGCGGCCGCCCAGACGGACCCTCGTCTGGTCGACGCCATCCGCCAGGCTCAGGAGGGCGGGGGCGAGTCCGCCCGGGCCAAGGTGCGTCGCCTGCTCGCGGCGACCTCGCCGACCGATACGCTCTATCCTCAGATCATCTACACCCAGGCCATGGTGGCGAGCGACGCCAAGGAGATGCGGCGCACCCTTCAGCGCGTGGCGGTGGAGTACTCCTCCTCCAGCTGGGCCGACGACGCGCTCTTGCGCCTGGTCCAGCTGGACTATGCCAGCGGCAATCTCCCAGGCGCGGCCCGAAACCTGGAGCGCCTCCGCCAGGACTATCCTGGAAGCATTCTCCTCTCCCAGGCTGCCTACTGGGCAGCCCGCACCTACTTCGATCAGAAGAACCCGGAGCTGGCGTGCCGCTGGATCGCGGACGGACTCGCCGCATCCAGCAGCAACATCGAGCTTCACAACCAGCTCGGCTATCTCGACCAGCGCTGCGCCGGGGTCCGAGCGGTGGCCTCTCGGGCGGCCACGGATTCTCAACCAGGGCTGGCGAATGGGGGAACCGATACCGCAACCCTTCCGCCGGAGCAGATCGACTCCACCCCTGCGCCAGCGAGCGCACCGGCACCGCCGACTCCGGCAACGCCGACTCCGCCACAGCCCCAGCCTGAGTCGCCGACACAGCCCCGAGCCGCGCCCGCGCCCGTGGCGGGCCGACCCGCAGGTCACACGGGCCGTTTTCGGATTCAGATCACGGCCGTTCGCTCAGCCGCTACCGCCGCCGCCCTCGCCTCCAGGCTCAAAGCGCGAGGGCTGACGGCGGTGACTGTCGAGGAGGGCGGGCTGTTCAAGGTTCGGGTCGGCGATTACCCGACCCGGCCCGAAGCGGCGGCGGCACTGCCTGACCTCAAGGCAAGACTTGGGGGCAGCCCATTCGTGGTCGCGGAGCCCTAAAGGCGGCCGCACGCTGCGGCGCCCTCATGCTTTCCTTGCTGGTCCTCGGCTGCGCCCCGAAGCCCACCCAAACTCCTGTTGCTCCTGACCGGCACAACCCATGTCGTTTGGTTGCGGACTCACCGACCCAACTCGATACTGTGACGGTAGCGCTGCTGGAGCCCGTGGATTGGCGAAGCGTCGAGCATGCGCTGTCTCCCACCAACGACAGCGAGCGTCTCCTCTTCCGAAACCTGTTCCACAACGTGATCCAGCTGGATTGCCAGGGGACGGTGCGTCCCGGCCTTGCCGACGCCTGGACCGCCGACCCAGGTGGGAGCTGGACCTTCACGCTCAGGGATAGCGCCGCCTTTACTCCGGGGGAGCGGCGGACCGCTGACGTTGTGGCCGCAAGCCTGGACTCTGCAATCGTGCTCGATGCCCGGCACGTGCGGGTACCGATGCGAGGCCCAGACTCAATTCCTCGCTTCCTCGCCGACCCCGCGCTGGCCGTGGTCACCGGTATGGCCTCGATGGGCGGAGAACCCGATGGGATCGACCTGCCAGCCCGCAACGGGGCGCCGGCAGTGAGTTTTAAGTTTGACCCCAACGGCGACGCCCGCGACGCGCTCGATCGCGAGGTCGACCTTGTGGTCACGCGCGATCCCGCGCTTGTCGACTATGTCTCAAACCGCATGGAGTTCGCCACCTTTCCCCTGCCATGGTCCCGCACCTACGTGCTATTGGAGGTAGGGGACCGGCAAGGTGAGCTGGCAGGAAGCCTCCACACCCCATCCGTCCGGAGCTCTCTCGCAAAAGACGCGGTTCGGGCCAGCGCCCGGGCGGCCGAGCCGCCCTACTGGTGGAGCGACCTCGGAGCGTGCCCGGATTCTTCGCCCCAGCACGCGGGTAACCCATCCTCCCGCGTCGTCTATCGTAAGGGTGATGAGGCAGCCCGCGGCCTGGCAGAACGGATTGTAGCGCTGGCTTCTACCGGGCTACGTGCCGCGGGGCTCGACCCAGCCGCATTTGCCGCGGCGGTTCGCGGCGGCTTCGAGCGGGCCTACGTCATCGGCCTTCCCCGCCAGTCGCTCGCGCCCTGTCGCGATGCGTCCATCTGGCCGGCAGGCGCGCGGCTCCTGCCGTTGATCGACACCAGGGCATACGCCATAGTCCGGAGGGGGGCCCCGCCGCTTTCGGTGGAGTGGGACGGCACGATCCGGCTGGTCGAGCCATGAGCTTTCGTACCCGGCTCTTTCTCGGCATTCTGATCGCCGTCCTCCTGCCACTGGGCGCACTCGCGTTCGGTGTGCGCCGCGAGATGGACCACCGGTTGACCACCGAGTACGAGCAGCGCGTGGGCTCCATGGCCGGGGTCATCGAAGCCGACCTCGTGAGGGAAGGCGCCACCGTCGGGAGCCGGCTGAGCGCTCTCATCTCTGACCTGTCTCATGACAACCGGTTTCGTCTCGCCGCGCTACAGGGCGAGACCGCCTCTCGACGGTACCTGCTCGACTATGCTGGAAACGCCATGAGGCTTTCGGGCCTCTCGATGCTCCAGATCCAGGACAGCGCGGGGAGAATTCTCAGCTCCGGACACTTCCGGAACGAGTTCGACCAGTTGCAGCCGGAGTTGCCTGTTCTCCTTGCCACGGCTCCGGGCAGCATGACACTGGTACGTACGCGCACCCCTGAAACTCCGCTCCTGGCACTCGCTCGAGTCGACTCGTTCCGTGTCGGGGGCCGGCGGTTCAGCGTGGTGGGTGGCGTTGCGGCCGAGGCCCGGCTGCTCGATCGGCTGGTTCGAGACCAGGATCTCGCTGTTGACCTGGTCTATCCCGGCCGGGAGCGGGTGTCGTCCTCCGGTGCTCGGGTCCTCCGCGAGATCCCGTTACCCTACCTGGATCTTCTGAGTGGAAGCGGAATAGCGCTGGACACGGCTCGCTTTCTGGTCACCCAGTCGCTGGGCACCCTCGAGGCGCTGCAGCGAGGCGTCGATCGCTGGTTCCTGTTGGCTGTGGGACTCACCGTGGCAGCGGCGCTGGCCCTGGCGGGTTGGCTCTCCTCCCGCATCAGCCGTCCGCTCCGCGCGCTGGCCCAGAAGACTTCGCAGATTGACTTGGACCGTCTGGACCAGAGCTTCGACAGCGACGGCCAGGATGAGATCGGAGCACTCTCCCGCCTGCTCGGCGGCATGACCGAGCGGATCCGGAGCAGCTCGGCCCGGCTGCGGGAGGCGGAGCGCAGGGCGGCGGTGGGCGATCTGGCGCGTCAGGTGAATCATGACATCAAGAACGGATTGGCCCCGATCCGAAACGTGCTACGACACTTCTCCCAGGTCGCCCGGCAAGACCCGGCACTCCTGCCGGCGGTGTTCGAGGAGCGGAAGGGTACTCTGGAATCGAGCGTCGAATACCTGGAAACCTTGGCCCGAAACTACGCCCGGCTTTCGCCGACCATCGAGCGCACCCCGTGCGACGTAAATACGGTGGTGGAAGAGGTGCTTCGAAACACGGCAGCTGACGGAACCGTGCTCCACACCAACCTGACCCCGCGGCTCCCACGCGCGCTGGGCGACCCCCTGATGCTTCGGCGAATTCTCGAAAACCTGGTGGGTAACGCCGTGGACAGCCTGGGAGGACGCGCCGGGGGCATGGTCACCGTGACTACCGAGCGGGCTGGAGGTGACGGTGACGCGGTCGGGGTACGGATCGTGGTGGCGGATACCGGTTCTGGCATGAGTCGGAAGGAACTGGATCATGCGTTCGATGACTTTTACACCACCAAGGCGGAGGGTACCGGCCTGGGTCTCTCGATCGTGAGGCGGCTCATTCTCGACCTGAACGGCACCCTGCGGGTCGAGACCGAGCCCGGTAGCGGGACCCGCTTTGTTGTCGAGCTCCCTGCCGATGCTGGAGTCCGGGCGGCCCCATGACCCTTGTGCTCGTGGTAGACGACGTGCCTGCCCTGGCTCAGCAATACGCCTACGACCTGAAACGGGTCGGAGGATACGAGGTGGTGACCGCGGCCAGCGGCAGCGAGGCCCTGGATCTGGTCACCCGGTCGGGCGTGGACTGCATGATCCTCGACCTCGAGATGCCGGGCATGGATGGCTTCGGGGTGTTGCGTGCCATGAGTCAACAGGGGAGTGAGGTGCCGGTGATCGTGTATACCGGCACCGGTGACTACGACCGATGTATCCAGGCGGTGGGCCTCGGGGCATACGGCTTCATCGACAAAGCGGAACCGATGGAGCGGGTGGTCCGGGAGGTCGAGGCCGTGCTGGAGCGAAAGCGGCTTCGGAACGAGGTCGCCTCGCTGCAGCGCCAGCTGGGCGAAACCTCATTGATTGGGGATAGTGCAGCCATTCGCCGGCTCCGGGAGGCCATCGCACGAGTGGCGCCAATCCCCAGTCCGGTTCTCATCATGGGAGAGAGCGGTTCCGGCAAGGAGCTCGTCGCGCGTGATCTCCAACGGCTCGGCCCGGGCCCAGGCACGCCGTTCGTGGCCATCAACAGCGCGGCGCTTCCCGAGAGTCTGATCGAGAGCGAGCTGTTCGGACACGAGCGCGGGGCATTCACCGGTGCCGCGAATGCTCGCAAGGGAGCCTTCGAGTCCGCGGAGGGCGGCACCCTGTTTCTGGATGAGATCGGCGAGCTGCCGCTCGCGGCTCAGGCCAAGCTCTTGCGCGTCCTGGAGGAGCGAAAGGTGACCCGGCTGGGCGGCAATCGCGCCATCTCGGTTGAGGCGAGAGTGGTCGCGGCCACCAATCGGGACCTAGAGGCACAGGTAGCGGCGGCCCGGTTCCGCCAGGACCTTTACTTCCGACTCAGCGTTCACGTGCTTCGCGTGCCGCCGTTGCGCGACCGGCTCTCCGACGTTCCCGAGCTGGCAGCGGCCTTCGTCATCAGCATCTGTGAACGGTTCCGCATTCGGCCCAAGAAGCTCTCGGGCGATGCCCTGGAGATGCTGATGGGTTACGACTGGAGCCGCAACAACGTGCGCGAGCTCCGCAACATCGTCGAGCGGATGATCATCGCCGCCGATGGCGAGGTACTGCGCCCCGAGCACGTGCCGGTCGAGATCCAGGAACAAAGCCGGGCCCGGCTGCGGCCGGCTGCGGCGGGACGCGACTTCCACTCACTGAAGGCCGAGGCCGAGCGCCAAATCGTGGTTGCCGCCCTGGAGCGGAACGACTGGCACATCACCCGGACTGCCGACGAGCTGGGCCTGGCCGATCACGCAAGCCTGCTCAAGATCATGCGGCGACTCGACCTCAAGAGGCAGTGAGACGACCTCGAGTCTGACGTGTCCGGGCGGACACGGCCAGCCCTCCCTCACCGTGTCCGCCGGAACACAATCGGTGGCTCCGGCTTCTTGGCGCTCAACATAACTCCTTTCATTCCAATCCAGTCTGCAAACCTCCCTGGCCGTTCTGGGTGTGGCCGCCCGCTTGCCTTGAGTGCTGCCGTCCACTGGCCACTCACGGCGCCGACGCGCCACACCGAAGGAGGAGTTTCATGTCCCGCACGCTTGCACGGTATCCGACGCTCGTCGTCTCCATGCTGATTCCCTTTGCCGCAGCATGCGGACGCTCGGGTCAGCCGAAGACGAGTTCCATCTCCGCCGGCGCCACCCCCACGGTATCGGCCGCTTCAGCGGCCTCGGCCGGCACCGAAATTCCGGGTGCCGTCACTGCGGTCTCCTACGAGAGCGCAGAGTCTGCCTTTGGCGCGGGACGCTACCCCGAGGCCGCCGAGCTCTTCACCGCGTACAACGTGTCCCACCCAGAGAATCTCTGGGGTCACTACATGCTCGGGATGTCCACCTGGAAGACCGGCGAGAACGAGAAGGCTTTGAGCGCCTTCGACCAGGCGCTCCAGCTGGATCCGAATCACCGGAAGAGCCTGTTCAACTCCAGCCGGGTATTGCTGGAGAGCGGCCGTCCCAAAGGGGCGCTGGAGCGGATCGAGAAGGCCCTCGCGCTGGAGCCGATGTCGAACGAAGCGCGGCGCCTGCTGGGTCGGGCGCGTTACGAGCTGGGAGAGGTAGACGGAGCGATCCAGGCCTATCGCCGGGCGCTTTCACTGGACGAGCGGGATGTCTGGTCGATGAATAACCTGGGATTGATCTACATCCAGCAGGATCGGAGCTCCGAGGCGCTGGCGCCACTCGCCCGCGCAGTCGAGCTCAGAGGCAACGCCCCGGTGTTCCAGAACAACCTGGGCACGGCCCTGGAGCGGTCCGGCTACCCCACTGCCGCGGCACAGGCGTACGAGGCCGCGATCGCGGTGGACAGCACCTACGAAAAGGCCTCTGTCGGCCTGGGCCGGGTCACCAGCGGGGAGCAGAAATCGGAATCCACCCCGGTCGACCTGGCAGCGCTCTCCAGCCAGTTTCTGGCGAGCATCGAGACCTGGCGTGGAGCCGAGGTGGTTGATTCCAGCGTGACCCCGGTTGCCGTGGGAGATGACGCGAGCACCACACCGGTGGAGACAGCGAGCGATTCAATTCTGGTGTCTGGCAGGATTGTCAGTGATTCGCTGGATGAGTGCGAGTCGGGGGAGGACCACTAGTGGCGGTCCATCAACGGTGCGCATGCGTACGGATGGGGCCGGCGTGGAGCCGGCCCCATTTCGCTTTCACCCTTGCGAGGGGTCTTCCTCGACTGGCGCGGCCTCGTCCAGGACTCGGCGGAGCTCCCGCTCTGCCTCGGGAGTCAGCGGCGGGGCCCCGGCCGCCTGGGACTGGAGAAGTGCCCCCAGGAATATGCCATAGTCCTGGCGGGCGCAGACGGAACACAGGTTCCGGTCGTAGAGCTTGTCGCCCAGGCGCTGGGTTTGAAAGATCTCGGCTTCGCGTTCACCGCAGCGCTGGCAGAGCATGTACCAGTATGCCTCTTATCTCGCGACTTGAGGTGAGAGGGGAACCTGCTCCCAGCGGTCGCGCTTCGACGCCGCTCCGATGAGAGCACCGATCCCCGCCCCGGCCGCACCCACGATCGCGGTGACAGCCCCGATCTCCTCCGGCCCGACTTCCCACCAGCCGCTGTTGTCCGTGGATGCGGCTATTCCAAGGAACAGGCCGAACCCGGCTCCCGCCAGACCACCGATCATCGCTCCGCGCCCGGCAGCGGACCGCTTGCCGACGCTGCGCTCGAGCCGGACCACTGATGCCACGGGTATCGTTGTTACTGCGGTGTCCTTGGAGGTGGTGTAGCGCAGGCTGTCGGCGTCGAGCGCGATCAATGTGCCCACTCGAGAATGACGGGCGGTGGTGACTCGAATCCGCGCGCCGGGGTCCACCTGCGCGCAGGCCGGTTGGGCTCCCCACATGGACGCCACTGAAACCACGAAAGAGGCCAAGAGCGCATTGAGAGCGTGACTCATTTGGTTCTCCTCGGGAAAGGAGTCGCCCTGATTGCCAGCGACACACCGGCAAGCCCCACGGCATGCCGGAGACGATAGCCCACCGGCACCTCGGCAACAGTGGTCCCGCGCCCTGGCCGATGCTTGACGAGGCGGCTCTCTGCTTTCGGCTCGAAACCCGCCACGCTCAGCGCGCGACGAAGTCCCGCCGCATTGAACATTCACCATTCCTGACACCCGGGGCGGGGCGCGAATCGGGCCAGGGGACCGCGGTGAAGCAGGGTGAACGCCAGGCTGATTTCATCGAGGACGATCACCGCGCCGGTACACACATCCCGAATCGCCTCGAGCGCACCGATCGGGTCTCGCAGCAGATTCAGCGTGTATCCCACGAAGACCAGATCGAATTGCCCGACTCGAGCTGGAGCCAAGTCATAGACGCTAAGGTCCTGCCAACTCGCGCGGGAGCCCAGCAGCTCGGCTGCTAAACGAAAGGTTGACCCAGCGACGGCGCGCCTACTATCGCTGCCACCGCCTCGGGGTTCCACCGGCAGGTCCAGCCGTGATCTGTCGGCCACATCGATGCCGAGCACGTCTGCCGCTCCACGACGCTCCATCTCGAAGGCCCAGAACCCATCCATGGTGCCGACGTCAAGACAACGAGCACCGGCCAGCGTCTCAGGCCACGGAATGCGGCCGGCCATTGGCCTCAGATCCCACGCCCCCGGCGTCGAGACACCCGGGGCCACGCTAATGGTATGCCACCAGCGATAGCCCGCGATCCGGGACGCGGGGGTCATAGAGGCGGGGTGGGTCTCCCGAACATGAACGAGCCGTAGCCGAGCGTCAGCAAACCGTAGATGGCGACCGTGGACCAGCCGAACTGGTTGGTGACGCCCCAGAACTGCCCAGTGAGTGCCACCACCAGTCCGGCCACGGAGCCCAGGAAGGAGCCGATCACGACGCCGCGCTGGGTTCTCACGTCGCCAACGTCGCGAATGAGGTAGAGCACGAGGCCGAGCTGGACCAGCGCCGCGCCGAAGAAGCGTGATATCAGGACGATGGGCGGATGGGCCGGCACGCCGTAGAGCGCGAGCATCGGCCGGGGCATGAAAAGGAATCCGAGACCGAAGCCGAGCGCGATGACGCCGGCCAGCAGAAGAAGGGATCGCAGCCGCACGAGTGTCTCCTTTCGGGTGACTGACCTACAGGAGTCCGGACGCCGGATTGGGCGCGCCTTCTGCGAAACGGGAAGGACGCAGGGCAGTCGCGTCCAGGCTGGAGAATCTACCTTCGGTAATCAGCTCGGCCAGCAGGGCGCCGAGCGCGGGGGCGTGCATCACGCCGTGGCCGGAGGAGCCGTTGATCAGGTAGAGGTTGTCGCAGCCGGGCGCGGGGCCAACCATGGCGTGCTTATCGGGCGACATCTCGTACAGCCCGGCCCACGACGCGGCCCCATCTACATCCACGTTACGAAGGGCCGGCACTCGCTGGTGCGCCTTGCGGGTGACCGCGGAGAGCCAGTCGGGATCAACCCGGATGTCGAACGGCCGACCCGGCACACCCGGACTGGGCCACAGCAGCAGCACTCGGCCGTCCCGCACCCGGAAGTGGAACCCGTCGCCGGCAAAGATGGTCATCGGCGTTTCAGGCGGTAAGACCCCGCATGGCACCGTGGCCGCTACCTGGCGCCGGAGCGGTGTCACCGGGACCGATACGCCGGCACACTGGGCCAGACCCGCGGCCCAGGCACCGGCGGCGTTGATGACGTAGTCGGTGTCGATCCGACCACCGTCGATTTCGACTGACACGATGCGGCCGGCGCCGTCGAGCCGAAATCCGCTGACGTTGGCGTCCCATTGCACCCGGGCGCCGTTCCGCCGAGCCGCGGCCAGGTACCCATCGAGAATCCGTAGCGGAGCGATGAAGCCGTCGCTGGGACAGAACGTTCCGCCCACTGCCACCCCCGGAGCCACCGCCGGGCTCAGCCGCGTGATGTCACCGGCGCTCACCTCGGCCGCCTCGCGCAGTCCCGCGTCCCACTGCACCCGGAGAGCGGCGTGAAGGATGTCGAGCTCTTGCTGGGTAGTGGCCAGCCAGAGATACCCGGCGGGCTGGTAGCCGGCGTCGGATCCGATCTCGTCCTTGAAGCGGAGGAGCTTCTCGCGCGCGAGGAGCGACAGCCGGACATTCATGGGAGTGGCGTATTGGGCCCGGAACCCGCCGGTGGCGGCGCCGGTGCTTCCCTGCCCTGGCCCGGCGGTGCGGTCGAGCACCAGCACGTCGCGCCATCCCCCGGCGGTCAGGTGGTAGGCCACGCTGGCCCCCATCACTCCCGCGCCGACGATGACCACCGACGCCGGCTTCATGCCGTGAAGACGTGCTCCGGATGCTTGAAGCTCTTGAACTCCAGGGCGTTGTCGCTGGGGTCGAGGAGGAACATCGTGGCCTGTTCACCGGGCTGTCCGGAATAGCGGATTCGAGGCGCCAACACGAAAGTGACCCCGGCGGCGCGGATCCTGTCGGCCAACGATTGAAATACATCCCAGGGGAGTAGAGCACCGAAGTGAGGCATGGGAACGGGAACGCCTTCGACTATTCCGGTGTTCTGGGTTGGTGTGGGTCGGCCCGTGTTGTGGGCGGATATCTGATTGCCGAAGAAGTCGAAGTCCACCCAACTTTCGGTGCTCCGGCCCTCGCGGCAGCCGAGGATCTCGCCATAGAACCGGCGGGTCGTGGCCAGGTCGCGCACGAAGAAGGCGAAGTGGAAGGGTTGAGTCATCGCCGTAAGCATGAAGCGAACATTCATGTACCGCAACCGAGGACTGTTCATGACCACTGTTCACACCACCAGCGGCGTCCCGGCTGCCGCGGCCGGCAGCATCACACTCGGCGGGGACCTGACGGTCAACCGTATGGGGTTCGGGGCGATGCGTCTCACCGGCAAAGGCATTTGGGGCCCACCCAAGGATCCCGAAAAGGCGGTGCGCGTGCTGCAGCGGGCCGTCGACCTTGGGGTGAATTTTTTCGACACCGCCTACTCCTACGGCCCCCACATCGCCGAACAGCTTATTGCCGACGCGCTCTACCCCTACCCTGGGTTGGTGATCGCCACCAAGGGCGGGCTCGAGCGCCCGGGACCGGATAAGTGGGTCGAAAACGGCCGGCCCGAATTTCTCCGCCAGAATCTGGTGGACAGCCTCAAACGGCTTCGGGTCGAGAGGATCGACTTGTGGCAGCTGCACCGGATCGACCCCAAGGTGCCGGCGCAGGAGCAGTTGGAGGCGGTACATGAGTTCCAGCGGGAGGGATTGATCCGTCATGTGGGGCTTTCCGAAGTGACGGTGGCCGACATCGAACGGGCCCGCAAGGTGCTACCCATCGTCTCGGTGCAGAACCTCTATAACGTCACCGACCGAAAGTGGGAGGAGGAGGTCGAGTACTGCGAGCGGGAGGGCCTGGCGTTCATCCCCTGGTTCCCGCTCGTGGCTGGCGCAGTGGATCACCCCGCGCTCCAGGCAGTCGCGGCACGGCATGGAGCCACCGTGTTTCAGATCGCGCTCGTGTGGCTGCTGGAACACTCGCCCGCGATGCTGGTGATTCCAGGGACCTCGTCGGTCGAGCATCTGGAGGAGAACGTCGCGGCGGCCGAGATCAGGCTGACGGAGAAAGACATGAAGGAGCTGGATGGGCTCTCGGCTTAGCTGAGTTGCTACTGAGAAACACAGCGCCCCGGGGCCAAGATCCCTCGGGGCGACTGTTATATTGCCACATGCCTCTCGCCAGCCGGGACAGTGCCGCACCGACCCCGCCCATGCTCAAGCACTGGCGGGAGGTGAAGGGGCAGCACCCGGAAGCCATTCTGTTCTACAGGGTAGGCGACTTCTATGAGATGTTCCACGAAGACGCCCAGCTCGCCGCCCGGATCCTCGACATAACGCTGACCTCCCGCGGTGACGGTGTGCCCCTCGCGGGGGTCCCGGTGAAAGCGGCCGCCGAGTATCTGCGTCAGCTGGTGGGCGCCGGACACCGGGTGGCCATCTGTGAGCAGGTGGAAGACCCCAAGCTTGCCCGCGGCCTGGTACGACGGGAGGTGGTGGAGACCCTGACACCTGGGGCGCTGATGCAGGAAGGCTGGGTCGCCGGGTCGCGGAACAATTGGCTGGTTGCGTTGCAGCGGGGCGGCGGCGCGGCGCGACAGTCAACCGAGTACGGAATAGCATCGGTCGACCTGAGTACCGGTGAATTCATCCTCGAAACTGTTTCGGAAGATGGACTCCAGGAGGCTCTTTCCAGACTAAGCCCAGCTGAGATCGTCATATCGGCCGACGACTCTGCCCCGCTGCCCCGCTGCCCCGCTGCCCCGCCGCTCACGACTCGTCGTGAGCAGTGGGAATTCGACCCCGACCTTGCCCGTGAGGAGCTGGCTCGCCGCTTCAGCCTGGCCTCGCTCGATGGGCTCGGCGTGGGCTCGGAGGATGATCCCGCCGTCGGCGCGGCCGGTGCCTTGCTTCGGTATCTCAGCGAGCTTCAGCCCGGCGGTCTTCCCCATCTCATTCGTCCTGCCGTCCGCCGGAGCGAGGCTCACCTCTGGATCGATGAGATGACCCGGCGGAACCTGGAGCTGGTCGAGCCACTGCGCGCCGGGGCCCGGGGCTGCACCCTGCTCGAGGTGATCGACGCCACGCTCACCCCCATGGGTGGCCGGCTCCTGCGGCAGTGGCTGCTCTCCCCGCTTCGGGATCCCGCCCGGGTGAATGCCCGGCTCGACGCGGTCGAGGTAAACGTGCGGGACGGCCGGGGCCGGTCCCGTCTGCGCGAGGCGCTGAACGGCGTGCGCGACGTCGAGCGGCTGGCGGGCCGTGCCGCCGCGGGTCGCGCCACACCTCGGGAGCTGGGCACCCTGCGCGATTCGTTTCAGCGGCTTCCCGACGTGGCCGGCGCCCTGACCGAGCTGACGGGATCCCCGCTCCCACACGGCGGCCAGAGCCTGGCGCTCGGTCAGGCCGCCGAAGAGCTCGACCTCCTGGCCGACCTGAGCACCCATCTCGCCGCGGCGCTGGCCGAGCGGCTTCCTGCCACGCTGGCGGATGGCGGGGTGATTCGTCCCGGCTACGACACCGAGCTTGACGAGCTCAGGTCACTCCGGGACGGAGGCCGGCAGTTCATCGCCTCGCTGCAACAGCGGGAACGCGATCGCACCGGCATCCCTTCGCTCAAGGTCGGATTCAACAAGGTGTTCGGCTACTATCTCGAGGTGACCCACACTCACACCGCCCGGGTGCCCGCCGACTACGAGCGGCGCCAGACCCTCTCCACCGCGGAGCGCTATGTCACTCCCGAGCTCAAGGACTACGAGGGCCGCGTCCTCGGCGCCGAAGAGCGGATGGGTATTCGGGAGGC
>JBKJZM010000112.1:0-13981 GCA_046715295.1 Gemmatimonadales bacterium
TGGTCTATACCGCATTCCACTTCGCCGTTTTCGCCCTCCTGGGCATGGGTCTGGTCGTCCTGGTTCACTGGGCCGTCCGCGATTCGGTGGTGCGTTACGCGCTTCTGCCGGTGTTTCTCGTCTTCGAAGTGATGTTCTACGGACTGCTCGAGGTCCTCTCGGAGCGGACCAACACGTTGTTCCCCTTCTGGGCGGTAGTCGTCGCGAATACGCTGGCGGCGGTGTGCATGGGGATCTACCTCTGGGTCCGTCACCCCGATTTCCGTCGGTCCATTCGGGACACTCCGCTCGGCGATGCCCCGCGGTGAAAGCTATTAGCTATTGGCTATTTGCTACTCCGATGGCGGATAACCCTCCGATGACACCCGGAGGGTTCTTTCTTTTCCTATGCCAGAGCCCATAGCCCATAGCCAATAGCCAATAGCCTCACAGCCTGTCGCCCGTGGCACTCCCCGAATTACCTTCCAGCCTCACCCTATATCGGCAGGTCTGTGCGTCACCCAGTTCTCTCGGCCGGTCCCGCGTTCCTCCTCCATATCATACTGTTCGCATCGCCGGTTTTGGGGCAGCTCGAGCCGCCCTCCACCGGAGGAGCGGTAGCGCTGGATCAGGAGCTCCGGATGCTCGGTCATAACCGGCGGGTGTTGATGATCGGGGCCCATCCGGATGACGAGGACACGGAGTTGCTCACCATTCTGGTGCGGGGGATGGGAGCCGAAGCTGCATACCTGTCGCTGAATCGGGGCGAAGGTGGCCAGAACCTGATCGGGCCGGAGCTGGGCGAGGCGCTGGGCTTGATTCGGACCGAGGAGTTGCTTGCGGCCCGAAGACTGGATGGGGCCCGGCAATACTTCACTCGGGCGTACGACTTCGGATACTCCAAAAGCATCGATGAAACGTGGCAACACTGGCCGCGCGACACCGTCCTCAAGGACGTGGTCAGGATGGTCCGGCGGTTTCGTCCCCAGATTATCGTGACGATCTTCAGCGGAACCCCTCGGGACGGCCACGGCCAGCATCAGGCAGCGGGCTGGACGGCACAGGAGGCCTTCCGAATTGCGGGCGATTCGACCCGCTTCCGGGAGCTGTTCCGGGAGGAGGGATTGGTCGCCTGGGCCCCACTGAAGCTGTATCGGAGCACCCGCTTCGACTCGGCGGCGACGACCCTAACCCTCAATGGCGGCGTGCTCGACCCCGCGGTGGGGAAGTCCTACCATCAGATCGCCATGGCGGGCCGCAGCCTGCACCGCTCTCAGGACATGGGACAGCTGCAGCAGATCGGGCCGTCGCTGGTTCGCCTGGCCATGGTCGAGGACCGCACGGCCGGCGGAGCCGGTCTTTTTGGCGGCATCGATACCACTCTCGCCGCCATGCCACTGGGTGAGCGGCGGGGCCCTGGCATGGCCACACTGGTGCACGGTCTCGGGCCCCAGCCCGCGCTGAGTCGCTACGCGGCACGCATCGATTCGGTCCTCGCCGCCAAGGGGAATCCGGCTCGCCGAAAGAGCCTGCTGGCTCGTGCTGCCGCCGATCTCGAGGAGGCCGTCGCCCAGCCGCCCCGAGCTTCGCCTACCGAGAGGGGGGTGTTTTACACTCGGGGAATTGAGCTGGAGGACCAACTCGGCCACCTCAACATGGCGGCGTGGCACCTCGGTCGAGTGGTGTTCGACGCCATTGTGAGCGACGACCGGGTCGTACCGGGGCAGATGCTGCACTGGACGCTCTCCTCCTGGAATGCCTCGGATGAGCCCCGTAACGCGGCCATGCGGGCGGCGGAGTGCATTCCACTCGCGGAGTGTCATTCCCCTGAGGGGGAATCCGAGCCCCGGGTCATCCAACCGGGTCAGGTCGCCACCGACACGGTGGACCTTCCGGTGCTGGATCAGCCACCTTCCTCGCCCTACTTCCTGTGGTTACCTCGCGACGGGGATTTGTATCGCTGGCCCGAGGCGCGCTCCGACCATACCGGGATCACCGGTGGGCCGCCCTACGGGGAGCCGTTCGAGTCGCCGACGTTCCTGGGATCGGTCGAGGTAAATGCCGGTGCCGCGGATAGTCTCGGTGCGTCGCGACTCATTGAGGCGGTCTTCCGGTTCAACGACCAGGCACGTGGTGAGGCGCGCCGTCCGGTTACCGTAACGCCCCGGATCGACGTGAAGCTCGATCCGGCGACCGAGGTCTGGCCCACCAACTCGCTTATCCCCCACCGCTTCAGCGTCACCCTTACGCACGGTGCCCCGGACACGACCTCTGGCACGGTGGGCCTTCAGCTGCCGCGCGGCTGGCCCGCGGTGAAATCGCAGAAATTCCGCTTTACCCGTGAAGACGAGCGGGGCACCTTCGTGTTCGACGTGAGACCGCCCTCGAAGCTCATCCCCGGCTCCACTGAGATTCGCGCCGTGGCGCGGGACTCGGCGGAGTTGTCCTATGGAATCGGCGTGTTCACGGTGGACTATCCCCATATCCGGCCGCGGGCCTTCACCAAGCCGGCTACCGCCACGATCCGGGTGGCGCCGCTCGTCTTGCCCAGGCTTGCCCAGGTCGGCTACATCCGCGGTGCCGCCGACCAGGTGCCGGAGGCGCTCGGGAGCGTCGGGGTTCCCGTGGTGCTGCTGACTGCGGCGACCCTGGAGCGCGGTAATCTCGGAAGGTTTGACGCGATCATAGTCGGGCCCCGGGCTTACGAGATCGATTCGGCGCTGGTCGGCAACAACCGGCGGATTCTGGAGTACGCCCGCCGAGGTGGGCTGGTCATCGTTCAGTATCAGCAGCATCGCTTCTTCAACGGCCGGTTCGCGCCCTACCCGCTCACCGTCGGCGGACAACCCCTCAGGCTGAACGACGAGAGCCCGCCCAGAGCCGGCGGCGGTACCGCGCCGTCGCGCCCGGCCGCTCCGGTGAGCCACGACCGGGTGACCGACGAGAATGCTCCCGTGCGCGTGGTGGGGAACCACCTCGTGGCTCGAGGACCGAACCGCCTCACGCAACAGGACTGGAAGGGCTGGGTACAGGAGCGGGGGCTTTACTTCGCCCGGACCTGGGACCGCCACTACCAGCCGGTGCTTGAGACTCACGATCCCGGGGAGCCGCCGCTGACAGGAGGACTGCTCATCGCGCCGGTCGGCAAGGGGACGTACGTGTATACCGGGCTCAGCTTCTTTCGGCAGTTGCCAGAGGGAGTGCCGGGGGCGTTCAGGCTGTTCGCGAATCTCCTCGCCTTGGCGAGGAGATGACGGAGAAAACGAAGAGGGCGGAGAGGACGGAGAGGAAACGGCGCGCTGGACGCAGTTTTCTCTCCAGCGCCATCTTTTCCGTCGTCTCCGTCGTCTCCGTCTTCTCCGCCTGCTCAAACGACGATCGGACCCCGATTGTCCTCTACTCTCCGCATGGGCGGGATCAACTCACACTGCTGGAGCGAGCATTCGAAAAGCAACGGCCCGACATCGATGTGCGCTGGCTCGACATGGGCTCGCAAGAAATCCTCGACCGGCTGCGGTTCGAGCGGGTCAACCCGCAGGCCGATGTGTGGTTCGGTGGACCGGTTCCGATTTTCGACCGGGGAATCCGGGACTCGCTGCTCGCGCCCTACCGACCGGTGTGGGCCGGGCATGTCAGCCCGAAAGGCATCGGACCGGACGATCTCTACTTCCCCGCCTACCGGACTCCGGCGGTCATAGCGTTCAACAGCCGGGCACTGTCACGGGCCGAGGCCCCGCGCGACTGGGACGAAATCCTCGAGCCCCGCTGGAAGAACAAGGTGATCATCCGCGACCCGATGGCCAGCGGAACGATGCGGGCCATCTGGGGTCTGATCCTGGCTCGCAGTCTGCGCCAGACCGGTGACACTTCAGCCGGGATGGCCTGGCTTCGCCGTCTCGACGGGCAAACCAAGACCTACACGATCAATCCCGCCCTGCTGTACGAGAAGCTCGTCCGGCAGGAAGGATTGGTAAGCCTTTGGGATCTCCAGGACATTCTTATCAGCGCGGCCAAGGGGATGCCGCTGGGCTACGTTTTTCCCCGAAGCGGCACTGTGGTCATCGATGACGCCATCGGCCTGGTTCGCGGCAGCCGGCACCCCGAGGCGGCGCGAGCCTTCATCGATTTCGTGGGCAGCCAGGAGGCCCAGCTGCTGGCTGCGCGCGAGGTGTTCCGCTTGCCGGCACGGAATGACCTGCCCGCCGATTCGGTTCCATATTGGGTGACGGAGGTCGAGCGGGAGATGATCGTCAGCGACGTGGATTGGAATCTGCTCTCGGCTCGGGGACCGGAGTGGATGCGCTACTGGGACCAGTACGTGCGGGGGACGGGGAACGAGTGACGTTCCTCCAGCTCGAGTCCCTCACCAAACGCTTCGATAGCACTGTGGCGGTGGATGGGCTTTCGCTCTCCATCGAGCGCGGGGAGATGCTCGCGCTGCTGGGACCGAGCGGCAGCGGGAAGACCACGACGCTTCGGTTGCTGGCCGGTTTCGAGGTGCCAGACCAGGGGCGGGTGCTGGTCGAAGGCGAGGACGTGACCAGAGTGGACCCCGCGGCCAGGCGGTTTGGGATGGTCTTCCAGCACTACGCCCTTTTCCCGCACCTGGACGTCGGGGCAAACGTCGCCTTCGGCCTGGAGTCGCTCGGCGTCACCGGCGAGCAACTCGAGCGGAGGGTCGCGCGCGCGCTCACGCTGGTGGATCTGGTGGGGTACGAGCGCCGCCGTATCAGCCAGCTCTCCGGAGGGCAGCAGCAGCGGGTGGCCCTGGCGCGGGCACTGGCTCCGGAGCCTCGAGTGCTTCTTCTGGACGAGCCATTGTCCAATCTGGATCCGTCGTTGCGAGAGCGCACCCGGCGAGAGATCCGGGAGCTGATTCGGCGGGTTGGAATCACCACGGTGCTGGTGACCCACGAGCAGGACGAGGCCTTCGACCTGGGAGACCGTGTTGCCGTGCTTCGGGGAGGGCGTCTGGAGCAGGTTGGCACGCCCGAGGATCTGTACGCGGCCCCGGCCAACGAATTTGTCGCCGAGTTCGTCGGCCGGTCGAGCAGCATCGAGGTGACCGTGCTCGGGCCCGGTGAACGAGGGCCGCGGGTGCTAGTGGAGGGGGTGGAGTGGGGCCTCACCGACGTACACGAAGCGCGTCCGGGGCCTGCGCTCATGGTGGTTCGTCCCGAGGCGCTCCGGCTGATGCCGCCGGCACCCGGCGCTCTCGTCGGGACCGTCACGGAACGTCGCTTTACCGGTCCCGCCAGTCTCTTCACGGTGGTCACGGACGGTAACGCGTCGATCGAGGTGACGGGTCCCCCCCGATCGGTCCGGGCCGGCGAGCGGGTGGGCATCATGCCCAGCCGGCGCGCGGGCGGCGGAATCCACCTCTTTCCCCGCGGGGTCGAGTGACCCGCGCCCGGCGGGTCGAACTACTCGGGGCGGCACTCCTCCTCCTCCTCCTCCTCTGGCTCGTCGTCTACCCGCTCGTCCTCGTTCTTATCGAGGGGTTCCGGGCGCCACAGGGCTGGACTCTCGACTTTGTCCGCCAGTTCCTCCGGCATAGAAACGAGGGGCAAGCGCTTTGGGGGAGCCTGTGGATCTCGCTGGTGAGCGTGATACTGTCGGGGCTGATTGGAATCCCGTTGGCGTTCCTCTTCGGCCGCTACGACTTCCCCGGGCGGCGAATTCTGGGGTGGCTGGTTGCTCTGCCCGCCGTGCTGCCACCGCTGGTCGGTGTCATCGCGTTCCTCTTCCTCTACGGCGAGAGCGGGTTCGTCTCCCTCCTGACTCAACGCCTGTTGGGTTTGAGCCAGTCGCCCTGGACGCTCCAGGGGGCGGGCGCCATCCTCCTGGTCCACGCGTACTCGATGTACGTGTATTTCTATCTATTCACCCGCGCCGGCCTCGCCTCTCTCGACGCGTCGGTGCTGGAGGCCGCAGCCAGCCTGGGTGCCGGGCGCTGGCGCACGTTGCGCCGGGTGGTGCTGCCGCTGCTGTACCCCGCGCTGGCCGGCGCGGCGCTCCTGACCTTCATGACGTCGCTCGCCTCGTTCAGTGCGCCTTATATCTTCGGCGGCGGGTTCCGGGTCATGACCACCCAGATCGTGGCCACCCGGCTCAATGGCGACGACGAGCTCGCCATGATCGAAACCGTCTCGCTCACCCTGGTGGCGCTGATCGCCCTGTGGCTGCTCCGTGGCTCCCGCGTGTTCGACAACGCCGCCGGCGGGCGCAAGGGAACGGCTCCGGTGCGGGTGCGGGTTCAGGGCCGGAATGTCAGGCTGGCGCTCGGAGCGCTCGGCTGGGGCCTCGCGGTCCTCCTTCTGTTACCGCACCTGACCTTGGTGCTGGTGTCGTTCGTTCCGCTCGGGACCTGGACCACCGAGCCGCTGCCTCCTGCATACACCTGGCGCAACTATCTCACCCTGGTCGAAGACCCGGTCCGGGCTCGGCCGCTGCTCAACAGCCTCTGGCTCGCCCTCGTGTCAACCGTGGCGGCGGTGGCGATCGCCGTTACGGCGGGGATTCTCACGGTGCGCCGCCGAGTCCGCGGCCGTGGCGCCATCGAAGCGCTGCTGGCGCTCCCCTGGGCGGTGCCGGGGACCGTCTTCGCCATTGCCCTGGCGACCACTTTCAGCGTCCGGGCGCCCCTCGCGGGACGCTTCGTTCTCATCGGGACTCTCTGGATCCTTCCGCTGGCGTACCTCGTCAGGAATCTACCGATCACCAGCCGAGCCATTCTCGCCGGCTTCCGCTCGCTGGATCCCTCGCTCGACGAGGCCGCCGCCACCCTGGGGGCAGGACGCTGGCGCGCGCTCCGGCGGGTGACCCTGCCGCTGCTCCGGCCGGCGATCGTGGCCGGCGCCAGCCTGGCCTTCGTGACCGCGTTCGGAGACTTCGTTACCTCGATCATGCTCTACACCTATGACACCCGGCCGATCTCGCTCGAGATCCTGTCGAGCCTGCGGCAGTCCGATGTCGGCGTTGCGGCGGCCTACGGGGTGGTGCTGATGGCGGTGAGTGCTGCCGTGTTCGCCCTGGGCGCCGACCGGGGAAGCGGAGGATGACGGACCCGGCGCCGGGCTCCTCCAGCCAATTCCGCCGGCTGGCCGTGCTCATCGGGGTGAATTTCGTGGACATGATCGGCTTCATGATCGTGCTCCCACTGCTCCCCTTCTACGCCCTCAAACTGAATGCCACGCCCGAGATTGTCGGGCAGCTCATCGCCTCGTACTCCGTCGCGCAGCTGGTGGCGGCGCCGCTTTGGGGGCGAGTCTCCGACCGCTATGGTCGCCGGCCGGCGCTCATGATCGGCTTGAGCGCATCGGCCCTGGCCTACCTGGTGTTCGGACTGGCGGACAGTGTGTGGTTGCTCTTTCTCTCCCGGGTGGTCCAGGGCGCGGGCGGGGGCACCACCGGGGTGGCGCAGGCCTATGTGGCCGACACCGTTGCTCCGGGGGATCGCGCGCGCGCGCTCGGCTGGCTCTCGGCGGCCACCTCCGCGGGCGTGATGGTCGGTCCCGCGATCGGATCATCCGCGGCCCACTTCGGCCAGGAGGCGCCGGGAATCATTGCGGCCGTACTCTGCCTCATCAACGTGGTCTTCGCCTGGCGATGGCTGCCGGAATCACGCAAGGGATCGGCTCCGTCGGTCACCAGCGTCAGGAAACCGGTGTGGCATCCGGCGTGGATGGCGTTGCGGCACCCGACCTCGCCGATCGGCCGGCTGCTCTGGATTTACGGGGTGGGGATGATCGCGTTCTCCTCCATGACGTCCATCATGGCGCTGTACCTCGGAGCCGAGTTCGGCCTCGACGAGACCACGATCGGATACGTCTTTTTGTACGTCGGCATCCTCTCCTTCGTAATGCGGAGTGCGCTGCTCGGCCCGATCGTCGACCGGGTCGGCGAGATCTGGGCGATGCGGCTGGGGACGGGTCTCCTCGTGGTTGGGCTTGCGCTGTACCCGCTTCCTCGCGATCTCTGGACGCTTGCACTCGTCATACCTCTGGTGCCGATCGGGACGGCGCTGCTGTTCCCGGCCACTACTTCCCTCATGTCCCGGCAAACGGACCCGGGCGAGCTCGGGACCACAATGGGCGTCGCCCAGACCTTTGCGGGACTGGCCCGGGTGGTCGCGCCCTTGTTGGCAACCACGCTGTTCCAGCGGCTGGGTCACGGCTGGCCATTCTATGTGGCAGGTGGGTTTGTAGCATTGGTTGGCATCATGGCGTTCCAGGTCGACGTGCACCCTAGAGCCGCCAAGCGGCCGGCGGAAGGAGCGGGAGCCGGATGAGCGACGGAGACCGGATTGAGCGCTTGGAGCAGCGGTTGGCTGCTCTGGAGAATGCGGTGGGGGAATTGGCACGGCACGACGCAGCGGGTCAGCGGGGCAGCGGGGCAGTAGGGCAACCAATGGCTCCTGGAAAAACTGCCCCGCTGCCCAGCGGCCCGGTTACCCCGCCCAAGAGTGCCCCACGGCCCCGCCGTTCCTCTGCCCTGCTGTCGTCCGAACAATGGATCGGCCAGCGGGTGCTCCTGGCCGTCGGCGTGGTCGCGCTGATTCTGGCGGCCGGCTATCTGCTCCGGCTCTCGTTCGATCGCGGGTGGATCTCGCCCGTCATGCGCTGCATCGGCGGCGCCCTCAGCGGCATCGTCGTGGGCGCGGTGGGCTGGCGGCTTCAGCCACGCTACCGGACCTACGGCGCCGCGCTGGTCGGCTGCGGGGCCGCGATCATCTACCTCAGCGTCTGGGCGGCCGCACGGCTGTACGGGGTACTCCCTCCGGCAACCGCGCTGTTCGCTTTAGCACTGGTCTCGGTAGCGCTCGCCATGATCGCGTACGCGATTAATGTCGAAGCGCTGGGTACCACCGCGGCACTGGGCGCATTCTTCGCCCCCCTCCTCCTTGGTAGCGATCAGGCCAACGCCGGCTTGCTGCTGCTCTACCTCGCCTCGATGGCTGCCGGGCTGGGCCTGGTGGCCGCACGACGACGCTGGCGGTTCACCATGTTCGTCGTCGCCCTGAGTTATTTCGGTGTCGCCTATACCGGCGCCGCGGATCGCGGTCCGCCGTGGGGGCTGCTGGTATACGGGGTCGTCGGTGGCACGATCGGGATCCATCTCGGCCTCCGCGAACGCTGGTGGGAAACCAGGTTTCTCTCCTTCGGAGGAGGCTGGGCTTTCCTGGTCGCGGCGAGCGCCCACCTCACTCATCCCTGGGCCATTCTCGCCGGCGGACTGCTGCTGGCCGCGCCGGTCTGGTGGTATGCGCTGCGGGCGACCCAGATCCTGCCGCTGCACCTGTCCCCGGCGGCCGGGATCCCCGGCTGGTCCATAGGCGAGGCGTTCTA
The DNA here is from genome assembly GCA_046715295.1 of Gemmatimonadales bacterium. Lineage (GTDB taxonomy): Bacteria > Gemmatimonadota > Gemmatimonadetes > Gemmatimonadales > GWC2-71-9 > CAVVWJ01. The sequence continues at coordinate 9,327 of JBKJZM010000112.1, forward strand.
CTTTTTCCTGACCCCGTGGCTGCTGGGCTGGGCTGTTCGGCATCTCGCGCCGGTCTGGTTCGATCAGAGGCCGGGGCTGGTGGCCTTTCTCATCGCGATCCCCTACCTGGTTGCCGGCTATCACCGGACGCGGCCGGTGTTCGCGCTGGTGGGCGCGGCCGCGCTCAGCATGGCAGCGTGGCAACAGTGGGATGGGGTGGAAAGAGTTTGGGCGTTGGTCGCGCTCACCCTGCTTTGGGCCGCGCTCGACCATCGGCTCCAACGTGACGACGGCCGGTGGTACGCCCTGGCAACGCTCTGGGCGGCGTTGGACCAGCTATTCACTGGCGCGCAACTACAGCGCTCGGCCAGAGATCCCGCGTTCGTTGGCTCCTGGGCGCTGGCCTTGTGGGGAACCGCCGCCGTAACGGTGGCGCTCGCCGCAGGGCTCTGGAGAACAGTGGTCGCCTCGGGCACGGCCCCGCTGGTGCGAGGCGCGCTCTGGACACTGGGCGGCGCCATGGTGCTGTTCGGGGTCACCGGGGAGATCGGACGCTACTTCGAGCTGAGGACGCTCTCGTCGCAGGAGGCGAGCCTTGCCGCGGGACTGGCCGTCAGCGCCTGGTGGCTGATATTTGCGGCTGCCTTGATCAGTATCGGGTTCCGCCGCTCGCTGAAGCCGGCGCGCATCGCCGGTCTGGGCGTGGCGGGGCTCGCGGTGATCAAGGTCCTGCTATTCGATCTGTCTTCCCTCGACGCGCTCTACCGGGTGGGCTCCGTCTTTATCCTGGGACTGGTCTTCCTGCTGTTGGCATATCTGTATCACCGGCAGGCACGCAGCGAGACCGTTGGATGAACCGGCTCTCCCGCCGCTCCTTTGCCGAGTCGCTGGCGGTGGCGGCGCTCGCGCCGCTGATGGGGATGCGGCCGGAGATGATTCGATTGACCGCCTGGAGCCCGGCCGCGTCCTTCGAGGCGGGGGATGACCCCGGTGCCGTTGCCAAAGCCCTCGCCGAGGTCATCCGCCGCCAATACGGATCCCGGCTCTCGGAGGAAGACCTCGCTACCGTGACGCGCCAGATTCAGGCCGGGCTGGACCGAGTTGACCAGCTCCGTAAAGTCGGGCTGACCAATGGTGACGAGCCGGATTTCGTGTTCTCTGCCATTCGGAATCGCCAGCCGGGTCCATGACCGATCTGTCGTTTCTCACCATACCTGAGCTGGGTACACTACTCCGTTCTCGCCGCCTGTCCGCGGTCGAGCTCGCCCGGCACTTCCTCGATCGCCTCGAGCGCCTGGGGCCGACCTACAACGCGGTGGTCACGGTGCTCCGGGAACCGGCCATCGTCGAGGCCCGGCTGCGCGATCGGGAGCTCGCCGCCGGAAAAATCCGGGGCCCACTCCACGGCATCCCCTATGGCGTGAAGGATCTGCTCGCGACTGAGGGCGCCCCGACCACATGGGGCGCGGCGCCGTATCGGAGCCAGATGTTGAAGGGGGACGCGACCGTGGTGCGGCGCCTTCGGGAGGCTGGGGCGGTGCTGTGCGCCAAGCTTGCGATGGTGGAACTCGCCGGCGGCATGGGATACAACCAGGCCTTCGCCAGCTTTACTGGGCCGGGCAAGACGCCCTGGAATTTGTCGCGGTGGTCGGGAGGCTCATCGAGCGGGCCGGGGTCGGCGGTCGGGGCGGGGCTGGTTCCCTTCGCGATCGGCTCGGAGACCTGGGGATCGATTCAGTTTCCAGCCGCGTTTTGTGGAGTCAGCGGTCTCCGACCCACTTACGGCCGGGTGAGCCGGCACGGCGCCATGGCCCTCAGCTGGACCATGGACAAGCTCGGTCCGCTGGCTCGGACCGCCGAAGACTGTGGGCTGATCCTCGCGGCAATCGCTGGTCCTGACCCGCTCGACCCAGCCGCGCTGGCGGCTCGATTCACCGCGCCTCGCGGAACGCGGCCGCACCGGCGGTACCGGATCGGGGTTCTCAAAGGGTCTCGCGAGAAGACCCAGCGCGAGGTGGTCCGAAACTTCGACAGTGCTCTCGCTGTGCTCGGCGCCTTTGCCGATGTGGTAGAAGACCTCGAGCTGCCCGACTTTCCCTATGACGCCGCCGCGAGCATCATCATCGACGGTGAGGCGGCCAGTGCGTTCGAGCCGCTCTTCGAGAGCGGGCGTATCACCGAGCTCACCGCGCCGGAGGACCGGCTGGGAGGTTATCCGGGGCAGGTAGTCCTGGCCAAGGACTACCTGCGTGCGCTTCGAGTGCGCCGCCCCGCTGCGCGAGCCCTAGACGCGCTGCTCGCCGGTGTCGATGCCATCGCGGCCCCGACCCTCCCCACTGTGGCATGGCCGCTGGACATGGCCTTCGACAAGGCCTACCCCGACTTTCCCGGTGGCAGCAGCATCGGCGGTGCGGCCAATTTGTCCGGCGTGCCCGGCCTCTTCCTCATGAACGGCGTCGGAGAGAGCGGGTTGCCGACTAGCTTGCAGCTCACCGGTCGCGCCCTCGGCGAGGAATCCCTGCTGGCCATCGGGATGCGCTACCAGGAGCGCACCAGCTTTCATCGCCAGCGCCCACCGGGATTGTGAACCGCGCAACTCGGCCGATAGCCTTAGCCACCGTTGAGTTTTGAGTATCTTGTTTGGGCCAGAAAGGCGATTCACCAACAGGAGTGATCGTGACAGCATCCGTTTTGCCCGCATCTCCATCTGCGTTTGCCAAAGCCACCTGGGACGACGTGGCCCCTTATTTTGACGACCTGGCCACCCGCCCACTCGAGCCCTCGAGCATCGATGCATGGCTCCTCGCGTGGTCCACACTGGAAGAGCTGGTTACCGAGGCCGCGGCGCGGGCCATGATCGCCTATACCATCGACACGGGAGACCAGGACAAGGAGGCTGCCCATCTGCGGTTCTCCACCGAGGTGCTCCCTCGGGTGGAGGAGCGCAGCGTGGCACTTGCCCGCCGTCTGGTGGAGTCGGGCTACTCGACCCCGAGCCTCAGCACGACGCTGGCCCGGTTCCGCACCCAGATCGAGATCTTCCGGGATGAGAACGTTCCGATATTCGCGGAGCTGGAGGAGCACAGCGCACGCTACCAGCGCATCACCGGCTCGATGACCGTGGAGTGGGACGGTGTGGAGCGGCCGCTTCCTCAGCTCCAGCCCTTCCTCAAAAGCTCTGACCGGGCCACCCGCGAGCGGGCGTTCCGGGCCTCGACCCAGCCCTATCAGGATAGCCGCAATGAGTTGAGCGCTCTCTTCGACAAGATGTATCAGCTCCGGATGCGGGCGGCGCGGAACGCCGGCTTTGCCAACTTCCGGGACTACATCTTCCCGGCAAAGTTCCGCTTCGACTACACGCCGGCTGACTGCGAGCGCTTTCACGATGCGGTCGAGCACACCGTGGTCCCCGCGGTCGAGCGGGTACTCGAGTCGCGCCGCCAGCGGCTTGGACTTGACGTGCTCCGGCCGTGGGACCTCGCGGTCGATCCCTACCGTCCCAAGACGCTCCGGCCGTTTGCAACGACCACTGAATTCGTCGAGACGGCCCAGCGGGTCTTCGAAAGGGTAGACCCATCACTCGGCCGGGAATTCCAGACCATGATCGACGAGGGCCTGCTCGACCTCGAAAGCCGGAAGGGAAAGGCCCCGGGCGGGTACTGCGAGACGCTGCATTTCCATGGCCGGCCGTTCATTTTCATGAACGCCGTCGGGCTGGTTGACGACGTCATGACCCTGTTGCACGAGGCGGGGCATGCGTTCCACGCCTTCGCCGCCCACGAGCAGCCCTTGATCTGGCAGCGCCACCCCGGCTCGGAGGCGGCCGAGCTGGCGTCCATGTCCATGGAGCTGCTGGCCGCGCCTCACCTGAGTCAGCCGGTCGGGTACTTTGCCGCCGAGGACGCCGAGAGCGCCTGGCTGGAGCACCTGGAAGACGTGCTCCTCAGTCTGGTGCACATCGCGTCGGTAGACGCGTTCCAGACCTGGATCTACACCAGTGGGCAGGGTGGCGATGCCGCCGCGCGAGATGCGGCGTGGCTGCGGTTACGCGGTCGTTTCGAGCGCGGCGTCGATTGGAGCGGCCTGGAGCAGGAAAGGGTCACACGGTGGTACCGTCAGCTGCACATCTTCCTCTACCCCTTCTATTACATCGAGTACGGCATCGCCCAGATCGGGGCGCTTCAAGTCTGGCGCAACAGTCTCGATGACCCCAAACGCGCCGTGGCCCGCTACCGGGATGCGCTCGCCCTCGGCGCGGTGCGCAGCCTGCCCGAGATCTACCGCACCGCCGGGGCGCGGCTGACCTTCGATACCGATGCCATTGGAGAGCTGGTGGAGCTGGTCGAGACCGAGATCGGCCGGGTGCGGGCCAGGCTCCCCTCGGGAGAGGGCCTTCAGTTTCCCGGAAGGCGCGTCGCAAACCGTTCCTAGTTGCGTCTAGGGCCGTGAGCCGCAAGATTCCACCGCCTGCTGCCCCCCGGAGGCTTCGCCGAATCTCCGGGTTCCCATGTGGAGAAAAGAGCCTGGATGGCCAAAGAAGAAGGCATCGAGATGGAAGGGGTGGTGACCGAGGTGCTACCCGATCGCAACTACAGGGTGATGCTGGAAAACGGTCACGAGATCCTGGCCTACGCGGCCGGGAAGATGAGCAAGTTCAAGATCCGGGTGCTGGAAG
>JBKJZM010000113.1:0-3558 GCA_046715295.1 Gemmatimonadales bacterium
GGTAGAGTCCGACCGGGACCCCGGTGGAGCCGCCGGTCGTGATGTACAGCCGCATCGAGGAAGGGAATGCAGTCGAAGCCATCTCTGCCAGGTGGTGTTGCACATCGGTCTTGTCAAGCAGGGGGCAGCTTTTCAGGTCGTCCAGGCTTTGCATTCTTTCCGGACGAAAACCTGCTTCCGCAAAGCGCTTCCGATAGAATGGGCAGGAGTCGGCCGCATGCCGCAGCACGGTGCTCAATTGGGTGAACTGATAAGTTGAGCATTCTTCCGGGGACCACTGAGCTCCAGTCTCTGCCAGCCGCTTGAACTCGCCGTAGTGCGCTCCCAACCGCAACCGCGGAGGCAGCAAGCCGTAGGCCCGCCCGAGTGCGTATCGGACGCCCCGGGGCATCCGCTCATAGAGGGTCAGGAGGGGATAGAGTCGGTCTTCCGAGATCACGTAACTGGGGCGCTCGCGTCGCGCTCGATGGCTCCCACCCACCCAAAATGGGGTCGAAAACGGAAAGTGTCGTCCATACCTTCCATACTCCCGGCCCAGGCCGGCTGGTTCGAGATCACCCGAATGTCGGCCGGCTCAAAGGAAACGAAGTTGAGCTCTCGCATCCGGAAGCTATTGCGAAGAAGACGCATTTTTCGCCAATCGAAACCCATCACTGTGGCGGCGACGCAATCAACCGCCACAGGATGCAGGCCCGCGAGAATGACCCCGCACGGCTTGGCGTCCGGGGCCATTGGGCCGTTGCCTTCGCCGGCGACGATCCCGTCTACGATGCTCAAATACCGCAATGGCTTGGTGCGTCGGCGACCGTCACCGTCGAAGAACCAGAGACACTTATTCAGGTCCAGTACCATACGCCAGCAGGTGTCGTTGCCATGCCAATTACCGGAGCGGACTACCTTCTGAGTGTCACCAAAATAGAGCCGGCCCGCCTTCTTGAGAGGGATAAACAGGCGTGACACACGTGGCCGGTTCTTCAACCAACGCTTAGCTGTGCCCATCCACGCGTGCTCGAGCCTTGCCTTGGTAGTCGCCTCGGCGAATTGATCCCCGCCCTGATCCGGCGTGCCCTCGGTGTGGTGCGGCAGCCAGTTCTTGTTGGCATTGATGCCGACCAGGTTCTTCAGGGCGCAGGTCACCCCCACTTTCTTGTGGGTCTTTAGTTTGGGCAGATTGATCAGCACATCGGCGTCCATTGGCGTGCGGCAGAGCAGGTACTCGTGTCGGGTGCCGGCGTGCCTGGCGTTGGTTTCGGCACTATCGTACGACGCTCCGTACAGGCGGCCCTGCCCCGGGTAGCCAACAAACTCACTTGCGGCGTTCAGTTGCACGAGGGTATTGCCCGCCGGATCACCTGGCAGGTGGTTTCTGGCCACGGTCACACCGTCGATCGATTCCCACTCCTCCGGGCGCAGGTCCAGCAACTGGATGGCGATCGTCGGGTGATCCGCCCGACAGCGCTCCACCAGCTCGTCCAGACCGCAATATTTTCTCAGCGTGGCGAAGGAAGAGTCGGTCTGTGGTGCGTCGCAAATGAGGATCGAACCGCGCCCCCGCAGCTGCTTGGCCACCCAACGCGCCACCGCTTCGATCACCGTCGGATGGGTGACCACATGCTGCCAGTGGTCGGGCCCGGGAAAGCGCTCGTCGTGCTCCTTGATCCAGTTGGGTTTGAGTATCACACGGTCGCCGGGCTGGACGAAGGCCGGTGGAAGCCCTAATGCGTCCAGCGTTTGACTGACCAGCCTGTCGATTGCCGTGGGATCGCGGTAATCAGTAGGCCCGACAAGGGCCGCCACGGCTGGCTGCATCAACCGATTGATCTAGAAGGGGATACGGACACACCCAAGTATGAAGCCGACGGGAAGTCGAGTCAAGCATCCGGTCGGTGATAGCATGATAAAGCGCCTGAGAGCTGGATCCACATAGCCTGCGTGAGCTGGTTAGGGCCCCTCCCCGCCCGCTGCGAGCAACGGGGAGGTCTTATTACGTGTCCGACAATGATTTCCCGTCTGGGTCAGTGGCTCTGACCTGCGCCTTTACGGGGTGAATGTTCCGGTTGCGTCGAATCCGTACCCTTGCCACTGGGCACCGGTGCGGTAGGCGTTATTCCAGGCGAACGGGAAGGCCACCCCGTTGAGTGAGTAAACGTTGCGCAGGAAGACGACGTTGCGGCCACTGTAGAGCCCGTTCGTTCCCGAGTCGTCTACTCCCAGCGAAGCACCCAGGCTCCCAGCCAGGAGGGTGATGGTATTGTCGTGGGCGTTGATATTCTGGAGGTACATCTCAGGGTCCACCCCAGCCGGATCGCTGTGGTTGGTGCCCCGAGGCTGTTGAATCAGCCCAATTCCGTGGGCGTTCCCCTCCAGCAAGTTCCCGTAAATCTCGATCCCCGGGCCTCCCGAGGAATGGATACCGATACCCGCACCCCAGGGCCAGCTGAATCGTCGAGTATCGCCCAGCCCGTTCCGGCGGCATAGGTTGCTCCGGATGATCCCGCCGTAGCTGATCTCGATGACGATGCCATCCTGTAGCTGGTCCTCGACCCGATTGTTCTCGAAGAGAAAGGCGCGGTTTCCGATGTCCGCCCACAAGCCAGGGCCCCAATTGTGGTGGACAAAGTTATTCCGCACGATCAGCCGGTTGGTTTTGACAAACTTGGTGCCGCCGGACTCGAAGCCGAGTCCCGCTCCGCTCGGGTTGTTATAGGCGATCTCGGTCGATTCGACGAGGATGTCGTCGCCAATGCCGCCGATCCCCAGGGTGCCGTTGTGGTGCACGTGGGACCAGCGAACCTTCATCCGGTGGCCAAGCCGAATGCCCAAGTTGGCGTTATTCCGAACCTCGGTAGAATCGACAGTCCAGCCCGAGGTGCCGTCGCTGGCCGACGCACCGCCTGCCAGGATAGCCCCCATCTGTGCGGCCGGGGCATAGCGCTCGATGACGCAGCCCACGATCCTTACGTCGTCGGGATCAGTGCCGGAGCGCATAAACGCGTACGGGGTAACGGTTTCTCCATCGAGGACGGCCCCCACCTCGCAGCGGAAGGTGTCCCCGCTCTTTGGCACGACACTCTGGCGGACGTGCCGCCCGGCCTTGATGAGAAAGCTCGTGCCGGCGCTATTCGCGTTGACCGCTGCCTGAATGCTTTGGCCGGGCAGGATTGGAATCCCAGGCTGCGGTACAGTTGACGGCGGCGGTGGAGGCTGAACGGTTGGATCGGTGATCGTGACCACCGTGGTGTCTGCCAGGGTGCTGCCGACCTGAACCGCGACGGCGCGATAGCTCCCGGTATCGGGGCCCGCCGTATAAAAGCCGGTCGGAGAGATCGTTCCACCCGAGGCCGTCCAGGTTACCTCGACTGCGGTGCTGGAGCTGTCGGTCATCTTGCCGGCGACAGCCAACTGCTGGGCGGCTCCGGGCTGGAGCGCCAGGGTTGCGGGGGTCACGCTGATCCCCGCAAGCGCAACGATCGTCACCATGGCTGTGTCAGCCACCCCGGATGACGCTCTGGCGATCACGCGATACCCTCCAGGCACCGTACCGGCAGTGTACATGCC
>JBKJZM010000114.1:0-7623 GCA_046715295.1 Gemmatimonadales bacterium
GTGGTGTCAACGCCGGTCCTGAGCGTCACATCAGCACGCAAGTTACGATATATCAACAGGAAAGCAGCGAAAGCGGCCCCCCCATACATCAGCCCCCGGACCGCCGATCCGGTCAATAAGGCCCCCAGGGATACGACAGCGCAGTACACCGTTGCCACCCCCGCAACCCAGTTCACCCAGGACAACGCCCCCCCGGGTATCGGGTCCTTGCCGAAGCCCAGGCGTTTGGACACCGCCCGCCAGCCGGGCCCACCGGGCCGGACTCTTCTGTAGAACCGTTCCAGGGTGGCCGCGGTTTCCGGCGGGGTCAGCATGGTCACCGAAAGCCAGACCACGGTGGTGACGACGACGGTGATCAGCATCGTCTTGGCGTATGTGTGACTGGCGGTATCGCCGAGATCATACCCGAAGGAGGCCAGGGCAATCGAGGTGACGAACGAAGCAATCATGGCGCTGATCTCCGACCAGGCGTTCACCCGCCACCAGTACCAGCGCAGAATAAAGACGAGGCCGGTCCCCGCGCCGAGGCCGATCAGCAGCTTCCAGCCCTGTTCCACGCTGGTGAGAAAACTCATCACGACGAGCGAAAGCACCATGAGCACACCGGTTGCCACCCTGGAAGCGATGACCTGCGCTCGCCGGCTGGCGTTCGGCCTGAGGAAACGGAGGTATACATCGTTCACCAGGTAGGATGCGCCCCAGTTCAGGTGGGTGCTGATGGTGCTCATGTAGGCCGCGGCAAAGGCCGCGAGCAGCAGCCCCTTGAAGGGAGAAGGGAGAACATCCACCATGACCCGGACATACCCCTCTTCCGGATTGGCCAGGTTCGGGTAACGGATCAGACCCACAAACCCGACCAGGATCCAGGGCCAGGGCCGCAGGGCATAGTGGGCGATGGTGAACCAGAGTGTAGCCAGCAGCCCGTGCCGTTCATCCTTGGCCGAGAGGATTCGCTGGACTACGTAACCGCCCCCACCTGGCTCTTGCCCGGGGTACCAGGCGGCCCACCACTGCACCCCCAGAAAAATCAGCAGGGTCGACAGGGGCAACCATCCCTGGTCCAGCGGCGGAAGCACGCCGAATGCGGCATCCGCCGACCCGAAATGCGCCGCCGCTTTCTCCGTGAGGACCCCAAGCCCACCCACCGACTCGACCGCGAACACCGCGAGCAGAATGGTGCCGCCCATGGCGACCACGAACTGAAAGGCATCGGTGACGATCACGCCCCACAGGCCGGAGAAGATGCTGTAGAGGGCGGTCACGCCGAAGAGGAGGATGGCGGCCGGCCACGGATCCACGTCGAGGGTGACTCCCAGGATGGTCACCATCGCGCGCGTCACCCAGCCCATGATGATGAGGTTGATAGGCAGGGCCAGATACAGCGCCCGAAAACCGCGTAGCACTGCCGCGGGACGACCCCCATAGCGTAGCTCGGCGAACTCCACATCGGTGAGCACGCCGGCCCGGCGCCAGAGACGGGCGAAGAAGAAGACCGTGAGAACGCCCGAGAACGCCCCGTTCCACCACAACCAGTTGCCGGCCACGCCGTACTTGGCCACTAGGCCGGCGACCGCCAGAGGCGTGTCGGCCGCGAAGGTCGTTGCCACCATCGAGGTCCCGGCGAGCCACCAGGGTAATGCGCGCCCCGACACGAAGTAGTCTTCCAGCGACCGGCTCGCCCTCCGGGTGTACGCCAGACCGATGGCGGCTGAAACGATGAAGTAGAGCGCGACGATCAGCCAGTCGGAGAGGATGAGTGTCATCGGGCGTCCTCGAAGAGGGTGGTCATCACGAGGTCCGCGACCCGGGCGCGCACCGGCGCCCAGCGGGGGTTGTCGCGGGTCGGGTTCACTCGATTGCTGAGCAGGACGATTGCGAGCCGGCGCTCGGGATCGATCCAGAGCGAGGTACCGGTGAAGCCGGTGTGGCCGAAGCTCGTGGAGGAGAGGAAGGCACCGGCACTCCCTCCCGGCGAGGGCGTATCCCAACCCAGCGCCCGGCTCGAACCGGGGATGAGGTCCTGGCGGCGGGTGAATTCACGGAGGGTGGACGGTCGGACGGTCGGACGGGCGGTCAGAGGGTCTAGTTGGTCAGCCCGTCCGCCTGTCCATCCGTCCGCCTGTCCGAGCACCCACTCCGCGAACGTCAACAGATCCGGTGCCGAACCGAAGAGCCCCGCATGTCCCGACACGCCGTCGAGCCGCGCGGCGTTCTCATCGTGCACCTCGCCTCTGAGAACCCGGCCCCGCCACGGGTCCAGCTCTGTCGGTGCGATCCGGGCTGGTTCGGCGGTCGGCAGGAAACGCACCGACGTCATACCGAGCGGCTGAAAGGCCCGGCGGGCGAGCAGAGAGTCGAGCCGTTCGCGGTACACCGCCTCCACTGCCTGGGTCAGGACGATCAGGCCGAGATCGGAGTACACGTCCATCGTTCCGGGCGGCGCGGTCAGCGCGGTGGTATCGGCCAGGGCGAAGGCTGCCTCCCGGGTTCCCGCCTCCCGAAACAGGGGCCGCCAGGCGGGCATTCCGCTTCCGTGTGCCAGCAGCATGCGGATGGTCACCTGCTCCTTGCCCTCACCTTCGAACGCCGGCACGTACCGCTGGACCGGCGCGTCGAGCTCGAGCTTTCCATCCTCCACGGCGAGCATCACCGCGGTTGCGAGGCCAACCACCTTGGTCAACGATGCAAGGTCGTAGACCGTGGTGGGCTCGGTCCGAGCCTGCTCGTTCAGGGTCAACCGGCCGCTGGCGTAAAGGTAGCGTTGCCCCGCGAGGCTCACGCCGAGCACCGCGCCGGGCGCAGCCCCGGCCGCAATGGCGGAATCGAGCAACGTTGTCACCGGAGTCCAGTTGGTGTTCAGCACGGTCATAACCGTGGGATTGGGGGAATTGGTGCGGGCTGCGCAACCCGCGGCAACCATCAGGCTGAGGACCCAGGCCCGATTCACCGCACGCGCCGCTGCACGCCCCAGCCGCGGCGGTAGCCTGGTGGGATCGAGATCGGCAGCCGGCCGGTGATCGCGGTCTCGCCGGCCAGAGCCCGCGCGACGGCCTGCTCCATGACCACGTTGGCGCGCCAGCCGATCAGGTAGGAGCCGACCTCCGGAAGGGCGGAGATCAAGTACGGGTTTCCCAGCGATACCAGTATGGTGGGGCGCGCACGAGCAGTGGAATCGATGAGATTCATCATTGGCGCGGGAAGGCCGATCGCACCCCGCCATGGCACTGGCTTGTCGACGACGGCGAAGAGCGTCACCCCGTTCCGCGCAATTGCCACCGTGGCGGAATCGTAGCTGGCGGGCCCGCTGGCGGGCCAGAGCTTGAAGACGGCCACCGCGTGGCCCCGCGCCCGGAGCTCGGCCGCCATGGCGTTGCCCAGTGATCGGTTGTCATCCTCACCATAGGTGATGAGGGTGAGCGCCGGTCGCGCACGCCGTAAGCCGTGCACCGTCCCACCGATGTCCTTCACCATGACGATCGAGCGCGCCGCCATGTCACGGGCGGCGTTCTGGAACTCGGCCCGGCCCACCACCGACGGGATGCTGTCCAGCGGCACGGTGCGTCGCTGGAACAGACCGAGCTGCTGCTTCAGCTCCAGCACCCGCCGTACCGATCGGTTCAGCCGTTCCTGGGAGATCTCGCCTCGGGCCACCGCGGCGGCCATGGCGTTGATGGCTGTCCTCGGGTCGGCCGGCTGAAGCAGCAGGTCGGCGCCGGCGACAAAGGCACGCACGGCCGCCTCGGTCCCGTAGGTATTGGCCACGCCCCCCATATTCAGGGCATCGGTGACGACCAATCCTTTGAAGCCGAGCGAATCGCGGAGAATACCGGTAAGGATGTTGGGCACCACCGTACCCGGACGCAGGCGCCCTCCATCGATGCCGGGCATGGCGATATGCGCGGACATGATGGTCGACACCCCGGCCGCGATGGCGCTTCGAAACGGGACCAGCTCGACCGAATCGAGCCGGCCCCAGTCGGCGGTGCTGACCGCAAGGGTGATGTGCGAGTCGGTCCCGGTGTCGCCATGGCCCGGGAAGTGTTTAGCGCCCGCCAGCATGCCATGCTCCTGAATGCCGCGGACCTGCGCCGCCACAAGGCGGCCCACCGCTTCCGGGTCCTCGCCAAAGGATCGGGTGTTGATGATCGGGTTGGTGGGATTGTTGTTGATGTCGGCCACCGGTGCAAAGGCGAGGTGAATACCCACCGCACGACCTTCAAGTGCCGTGATCCGTCCGAGCTGGTATGCGTCCGAGTCGCTCCCCGTGGCCGCCACGCCCATATTGGGGGGGAATGGTGTGCCGCCGTTCAAGCGGATGGCCGTGCCTGCCTCGAGGTCGGACGCGATCAACAGCGGCAGGCGGGAGCGCGCCTGAAGCCGGTTGAGCTTGGCCGCCTCGTCCAGCGGGGAGCCGACGGAGACGAGTAGGCCGCCGATGTGGAGAGAATCCACCCACTCCTGCATCCGCCTGAAGGCGTCGTCATCGAATGCGGCGTAGGTCCCCGCGATCCAGGGGACGACCAGCTGGGCAATCTTATCGCGCGGGGAGAGCCCCGCGAGAAGCGCGTCCAGGTCCACGGTTGTTTCTTCCCTGGGCGGAAACTGGGAAGGTTGCGGGGTTGGAGCCTGGGTCGAGGGACCGCAGGCCCACAACGAAACCGTCAAAAGGGCGAGGTTCTTGAGGTGCACAGATCTCTCTTTTTGCTGGGACTGTGGGGATGCTGCATGAGCTGCGCGGCCCAGTCTGGAAGCGGGGCCGCTCCGGTCCAGGTGCGGGCCGGGATCGACGTCCTGCTCACCGACAGTCTGAGCCTGGTGCGCAATCGCCGCCTCGGTCTGGTCACCAACCAGTCCGGCGTGGACGCGAAAGGCCGCCGCGATCTGGACCGGCTGGTCGGCGCTGGTCTTCGGGTGACGGCAGTTTTCGCGCCCGAGCACGGCCTACAGGGTTCCGTGGACGTAGACCAGGCCCCGACGACCAGGCAGGAAACGGACTCCGCCACCGGAATACCGGTCTACCTGCTGCACGATGGTGTACGGCTCCACCCACCCACGGCCGCGATGCTGGAGCAGGTTGATGTCCTCCTGGTAGATCTCCAGGATGCCGGGGCTCGCTATTACACGTATCCGGCTGCGGTGGCGACGATCATGGGGAGCGCTGCGCCTCGTCGCCTTCCCGTGGTGGTGCTCGATCGGCCCAATCCGATTGGAGGTGCAGTGCAGGGGGATGTTCAGGACCGTGTCACTGCCTCGGCGGTGGCGCGGTTCCCTATCGCCATGAGACATGGAATGACTATCGGCGAGCTGGCTCGCTTGGCCAACACGACGCTGGGCCTGAAAGCCGACCTTCACGTCGTGCCGCTGGAGGGCTGGCGCCGCTCGATGGCCTTCGATGCGACCGGCCTTCCCTTTATCCCCCCCAGCCTGAATCTACGCACCCTCGAGAGCCTCTACCATTATCCCGGCCTTTGCCTCTTCGAAGGGACCAATCTCTCGGTGGGGCGGGGAAGCCAGGCCCCGTTCGAGCAGATCGGGGCGCCTTGGCTGGACACCACAGCCGTGCTGGCCGCACTGCGCCGCGCGGCGCCGCCAGGAGTGAGATTCGGCGGCACGCAGTTCACGCCTGGCACGCCGGGCGACGGAAAATACCCCGATACGCTGCTGGCAGGGATTCGCTTAACCATCACCGACCGCGCGGCGTACGATCCGACCGTGACCGCCGTCCATTTGCTCGCGGCACTCAAGCAGACTCAGCCGGCAGCCTTTGCCTTCCGCCCGGCGCAGTTCGATCGCCTGGCTGGGGGGCCTGAGCTCCGACTCGACCTCGAGCGCGGCGCATCGGTGTTGGCAATCGCAGCCGGCTGGCGGGAAGAACTGAAGCGCTTCCGGGAGCGCCGGCGCGCCTTTCTCGTATATCCCGAATAAGCCAAAAGCGTTCCCCCGCGGTCCTTTGCGATCCGATTGCCCTAAGCGGTTTCGGCAGTTATCCTTTCGCCCGGCAAATCGACGTGTCGCCGGAGGCTAATTCCGCCGGGGCCCCGCTGGAGGATTGAGACGAACGTGAAGCTGACGGGCGATCTGGAGAAGCCGTTCTATGCCGCGGTCAACCCGTTGGTGGAACGGCTGATCCGGGCTGGAGTGCGGCCGAATACCATCACGACCGTCGGGACGGGTCTCGTGCTCGTTTCCGCCATCGTGTATGCCACCGGGCATATCCGGATCGGCGGGCTGCTGCTGCTCCTGAGCGGCGTCGCAGATACCCTGGACGGGCAGGTTGCCAGGGGCGGGGCGATGGTGACCAAATTCGGCGCCTTCTACGACTCCACGCTCGACCGCGTCGGCGACGGCGCCACGTTCATCGGAATCGGCGCGTTTCTGCTGAGCGCCCCTGACGTAGCCTACCGGATTCCTGCGGTAATCCTCTGCATGGTGGCCATTCTCGGATCGCTCCTGGTTTCATACGCCCGAGCCCGGGCCGAGGGTCTGGGGCTGGATTGCAAAGTCGGCATTGCGCAGCGCGCCGAGCGGATCCTGGGGCTGGGCGTGGCCTCGGTGGTGTTCGGAGCCGGACCTCACGCGCTCTTGCTCGAAACGATCGTCGCCTTGCTGGCCATCGCATCGGTGATCACGGTGGTGCAGCGCTTCGTGTACGTCTACCGGCACGCGGGCCGGGACGATCAAGCGCTCCGCGTGGAGGATATCAAGCAGCCAGCCGAGGTGAAGCACACCGCGGAGATAAAGCACGCCTCACTCGATTCCCTCGCGAAAGGACCGTAGAGTGGCGGAAAAGAACGCTCGGCAGATCGCGCCGGCTCAGGGAAAGCTTGGGGTGCTGTGTGTGGGGCTGGGTGCGGTCGCTACGACGTTCATCGCCGGCGTGGAAAACATCCGCCGCGGGGCGGCCCGGCCGATTGGATCGATTACCCAGATGGGGACCATCCGGCTCGGCAAACGAAGCGAGAAGCGCGTACCTCTGATCCGCGACTTCGTCCCCCTGGCCGCGCTCGAGGACCTGGTCTTCGGCGCCTGGGACCCGATTCCGGACGACGCCTACACCGCCGCGCTCCGGGCGGGCGTGTTGGATCGCCATGAGCATGTCGAGCCCATCGCCGCGTTTCTCAAGGCCATCAAGCCGATGGCGGCGGTGTTCGACCAGAACTACGTCAAGCGGCTCGAAGGGAAGAACGTCAAGCCTGGCCGCAGCAAGCGCGAGCTGACGGAGGCGCTCCGCAAGGACATCAAGCAGTTCAGGAGCAAACAGAAGTGCGACCGCCTGGTGATGGTGTGGTGCGCGTCGACCGAGATCTTCATCAGCCCCGGTCCCACCCACTGGACGCTGGAGGCCTTCGAGAAGGCCATGGACGCGAACGACCCGTCCATCGCCCCGTCCATGCTCTACGCCTATGCCGCCATCATGGAAGGGGTGCCGTTCGCCAACGGGGCGCCGAACCTCACCTGCGACTTTCCCGCCATGGAGCAGCTGGCCAAGAGCAAGGGTGTGCCCATCGGTGGCAAGGATTTCAAAACCGGGCAGACCATGGTCAAGACCGTCCTCTCACCGATGTTCAAGGCGCGGATGCTCGGGGTGGCGGGCTGGTACTCGACCAACATCCTGGGCAACCG
>JBKJZM010000115.1:0-4856 GCA_046715295.1 Gemmatimonadales bacterium
TCCCACTCCTGAAGCACGAACCCGTGCGAGGCAAACACCGCCCGGACTCGGGAGGAGCTCAGGCCGGCAATGTCCTCCAGGATGGGGACCAGCACGCTGAGGGCATCGTCGCTCAGCACCGTCCGCCGCGCGATCGGGGTGAGGAACTTGTTCTCGGATACGGCGATCGTCAGCCCTTCCATCCGGTTGACGTGCAGCATGACGTGAACGTCGGAGCTCCCGTCGCCGACATAGACCAGCCGGTCGGCGCTCACCCCCTGCTCCGCTCGCAGCTCCTCCAGCACGGCCACTTTACCGTAGCCAGCGGGCACCCGGATGATCGACTGGATCTCGCCGGTATCCGGATGGTACTGGAACCGGGTGCCATAGATGTGATCCGCTGGCACCAGACCTTCGAGGGCCGAGACGATGACCTCTTCCGGCGCGGCGGAGATGACGTAGAACTCGAAGTGGTACCCGTCAAGCGATTTCAGCAGGCTCGACAACAGGTGGATGTTGCGCTTCAGGCGAATCTGCTTGCCGACCTGCCGCAAATCCTCTCGCCTGACCCTGCGATACTCCGGGTCGTGCAGCAGCAGGTACGCCAGCGCGGCGCCCTGCTGCACCAGATGCATGCGCGAGAGCCCGGCACACTTGTCCACGAACCCGGAAATACCCAGCATCTCGCTCAGGGCGATTCCGGAGTCGTTGAAGCTCAACGTCTGATCGAAGTCGCTCACGAGCAAGTAACGCTTCATCCCGAGCTCCCTGTCGTGTGGCTTGCCCTGGGGGATATACACCGTGCCCATTATTGATTTTCCAATGCGACCGACCGCACGCGGTAGACCATCGACCGCTTCACGCTCTGGGCGTCGGCGAACGATCGGACGGCCCGGTACTGAGACAGCGTGCCGAGCAATGAAGTGGGAGGGAGCCCAACGGGACTCGACGCGGCCGTGAATCTCGCCTGAGCGTGCAGGCTCGGTGCGCTTGCCAGGCTTGCCAGCCCGATGACACCGGACGAGATGATGCTTGCGAAGCTTCGGTATTGCATTCCAGTCACTCCTTGCGGTCCATGTACGATCCGGCCCAAGCCGGGGTGATGCGAACGATATGGCTCGATCCTGGTGGTCCTCTCACGAGCGGGTCACGGTACGGCAACAGCCCCCGTTCGCGGAAAGAGACGCGACCCTTTAGGAGCAACGCTCATGCCATGTACGCCTTCTCCGGATGGGCTCCACGGAGTCGTAACCCGATAGCTTGAGAGTATTTACCTACGAGATTGTCGGATCGAGGAGAGAGATCTTACAAAGTTGGAAGACCGGCCGGCGGTCTTATTTCCTCAGCAGCGCCAGCCTGACAGCATCCAGGACGATCTGGAGGTCCTCCAGCTTGTTAATGAGCGGTACGCCCCGCTGCTCCAGGGAGTGGTGCACCATGGGATCCCGCGCCGCACCGGTAAGGAAGACCACACGGTGCTTTAGGTGAGGGGCGACCGCGACCAGGGCGTCATAGAAGTCGAGCCCGCTGCCCTCCGGCATCAGGAAATCACTGACTACCGCCGCGATGTCAGGATCCATGGCGATCGCCTCCAGAGCGCCGCGCCCGGACTCAGCCTCCCGCACGGTGAGGCCCCCACGCTCGAAGATCTTCCGGAGGGCACGCCTGATCGCGCTTTCATCGTCGACCAGCAGAACTGTCGGCATGCGCCGAACCCCTCCGGGGCATTGGGATGACATCCGCAGTGCGCAGAATCTTGCGGGTATTGGCGCGGTCTGCAACACTCGGCGGATGGAGCGGAGGGCAAAATTGACCCTGGGGAGACCGTGAGGGTAGATTCCCTCCCACGATGAGCCAGATCACTGTCGAAAAAACCGGCGAGGATTCCGCCTCGAAGTCACTCCGGGTCACCGTCCCGGTGGCCCGGGTCAGGGAAGCCGAGGCGCGGGCGCTGAAGTACTACGCCAAGCGGGCTCGCCTGCCGGGGTTCCGACCGGGTAAGGCCCCCGATACCGTCGTCCGCAAGCGCTTCGGCGACGCGATCCGCCAGACGGTGCTCGAGGAAGTGATCCGCGAGAGCTGGGAAACCGCCAAGACCAACGAATCGCTCAAGCCGATCACCGATCCTGCCATCCGGAACCTCAAGTTCGAAGAAGGAAGCCCGATCGAGTTCGATCTACACGTCGAAGTCCGACCCGAGCTCAAGCTGGACCGGGTGGGCGGTTTCAAGATCGAGCGCCGTGAGGCGGTGGTCTCGGACAATGCCGTTGACGAGCAGCTGACCCGCATCCAGGAGCAGAAGGCCGCCTGGATCCCGGTCGAAGGTGTCAAGCCTTCTCCCGGCCAGATGGTCCGGGTGGAGGTAGCGCCCATCGAGAACGGCGTGGCGGGCCCCGCCCAGCCGCACGACCTGGTCCTGGGTGACAACCAGACCATCCCGGAGCTGGAAGAGCGCATCATGTCGCTGCTCCCGGGCGAGAGCACCGAGTCGGAGGTCCGGTTCCCCGAAGACCATCCTGATGAGTCGCGGCGGGGTAAGACTCGGCAGGTGCGTATCGCACTGCACGAAGTGAAGCGGCAGGATCTGCCTCCGCTGGACGATGCCCTGGCTCGCGAGGTGGGGGACTTCGAGAGCCTCGACGCGCTCCGGGCCGCAGTACGCCAGGACCTGGAGCGCGAGGCCGCCCGGGAGGCCGATGCGGGAGTGCGCCGGGACCTGATCGCCCGGCTGGTCGAGGCCAACAACATCCAGGCCCCGCACTCGCTGGTCCACCGGCTCATGCACGGCTATGCCGAGATGTACAAGGTGCCGGAAGATCAGCTGCCCGCGTTTGAGCAGCAGTTTCAGCAGATTGCCGAGACCCAGGTCAAGCGGGATCTGGCGCTCGATGCCCTGGTCGAAGCCCACGGGCTTCGCGCCACCGAGGCTGAGCTGGACGAGCGAATCAACACCATGGCCGGCGCCCGCGGTGTGCCCGCTGGCCAGATTTACGCGTCGCTGGAGAAATCCAAGCGCCTGGGCGAGCTGGAGCGCGCCATTACCGAGGAGAAAGTCTTTGACTTCCTCCTCCCGCAGTCCACCGTGGAAGAGGTCAAGTCTTGAACATGGCCACACTGTATCCGCCGTATATCATCGAGCGTTCCAGCCGGGGTGAGCGCACCTACGACATCTTCTCCCGGCTCTTGATGGACCGCATCGTGTTTCTCGGCGCGCCGATCAATGACGATGTCTCCAATATCATCATCGCTCAGCTGCTGTTCCTCGAGGCCGACAACCCCGACAAGGACATCTACCTCTACGTCAACTCGCCGGGCGGGGTGGTGTCGGCCGGGATGGCCATCTATGACACGATGCAGCACCTGCGGGCGCCGGTGAACACCATCTGCATGGGCATGGCTGCCTCGATGGGATCGTTCCTCCTGGCCGCGGGCGCCAAGGGGAAGCGAAGCGCCCTTCCCCACTCCCGCATCATGATCCATCAGCCGTCGGGCGGCGCTCAGGGCACCGCGTCGGACATCGAGATCCAGGCCCGTGAGATCCTCTACCTCCGCTCGAAGATGAACTCCCTCTATGCCTTGCACACCGGCCAGCCGATCGAAACGATCGAGCGGGATATGGACCGCGATCGCTTCATGAGCGCGGAAGAGGCCAAGTCGTACGGGATCATCGACAGCGTGTTCACCCCGCGGAAGGACCTGGTTCCCCACAAGGACGGGAAGGACGGCAAGGAGAGCAAGGAGACTTGACGCTCAGGGTGCCCGGGGGCAGCTTTACCGGCACCCTTCCACCTCATCACGACTCGGCTCCATGTCCAACGACAAGCACCTCCGCTGCTCTTTCTGCGGAAAATCGAAGGATTCCGTCCGGAAATTCATTTCCGGTCCGTCGGTCTACATCTGCAATGAGTGCATCACACTCTGCAATGAGATCCTGGCGGAGGACGAAGAGCGCGAGGTTGCCGACAGCATTACCCAGGTCCCCACGCCCTCCGAGATCAAGGATGTGCTGGACCAGTATGTGATCGGGCAGGAGCGGGCCAAGCGGACTCTGGCGGTCGCCGTCTACAATCACTACAAGCGGATCAACGCCTCCAGCGGCCGGGAGGGAGATGTCGAGCTGGACAAGTCGAACATCCTCCTGCTCGGTCCCACCGGCGTCGGCAAGACCCTCCTCGCCCAGACACTCGCCCGCATTCTCGATGTCCCCTTCACCATAGCCGATGCCACCACCCTCACCGAAGCCGGTTACGTCGGCGAGGACGTGGAGAACATCCTGGTCCGATTGCTCCAGGCCGGCGAGTTTAACGTGGCCGAGTGCGAGCGGGGGATTGTCTACATCGATGAGATCGACAAGATCGCGCGTAAGTCGGAGAACCCGAGCATCACCCGGGACGTGTCGGGTGAAGGGGTGCAGCAGGCGCTGCTCAAGATCCTGGAAGGCACCATTGCCTCGGTACCGCCCCAGGGCGGGCGCAAGCACCCGCAGCAGGAATACATCCAGATCAATACCAAGGACATCCTCTTTATCTGCGGCGGCGCGTTCGACGGGCTGGAGAAGATCATCGAGGCGCGCACCGGGCGGCAGAAGATCGGCTTCAGCACCAGCGAGCGGAAATCAAATCCCCAGCTCACCACGGGGAACCCGTACGCCGAGGTGGAGCCGGACGACCTGCTCCGTTTCGGGCTGATCCCCGAGCTGGTGGGCCGGCTCCCGGTGGTGGTCTCACTCGAAGCACTCGACGAGGATGCCCTGGTCCGCATTCTGGTCGAGCCCAAGAATGCGCTCACCAAGCAGTACAAGCGCCTCTTCGAGATGGACGGGGTACAGCTGGCGTTCACCGACGGTGCCCTGCGCGCCATCTCGAACCAGGCGATCC
>JBKJZM010000116.1:0-23665 GCA_046715295.1 Gemmatimonadales bacterium
GAGTAGAGCCGGAGAGGAGCGCCACGACTCATCGTGAGCGGGCGATCATTGTAGGCATAGGCCAGGATTGTCTGCGGATGCATGGCGCTGGCGAGGTCCCAGCCATTGTAGTAACGGCTGTCGAACGAGTCGAACCGCAGATACCGCGCCTCCGCTTTGGGCTTCACCAATGCAACTACGGTCGACAGCGGGACACCGGTCCAGGTGCCCACCGCGGTCCAACCCTCGACACAGTGATGTTTTACGGTGTAGGACAAGCTGGGCAGGGTCTCGAGCGCCTGGAGGGTGAGCCGCATCGGATTCCGGACCAGGCCGCCGAACTCCAGGCTCCAGTCCCGAAGATTGTCAGGCACCGGAAACGATCCGGTACGGTTGTAGGTGATCGAGTACGTTGGGAAGTTCTGCATCGGTGTTCTGGCCGACACCGGGTACTCCCGCGCCAAACGGTTCGGTGAGAACAGAATCTTCTCGCCCACCCAGTCGTTGATCCTGCTGACGGCCTTCAGTCGGGGCTCCAGTCCCGGCCCGCCATTCCACCCGCATGCTGCTATGACGGAGGCTGGCCCTGCCACGGCGCCCAGGCGGACGAAGTCACGCCGGGTGAGCGACGGGACGCGGTCAGTCATGGCTGGGGAACCTTCCCCGATACCATCCGGTGATCATTCCCCGGAGCGAGGCGGGATCGACCAGGAAAACCAGCGCAACGTGAAGCAGCGTGAAACCAACGAACAGCCAGACCGACAGGAAGTGCCAGTAACGGGTAAGCTCGTAGCCACCGAACAGAGTGGTGAGCCAGGCCAGCTGTACCGGCTTGTAGATGGCGAAGCCGGTGAGGGTGGCGAGGGCGCCGAGCACTACGATGAGCGTGTAGGCGGCTTTTTGAAGCGAGTTGTGCTTTCCCTGAGGCGGGTGCTCTTTCCGCAGCCGCAGGTAGTAGAGCTGCATCTGGATGGCGGAGCCGACGTCGCGAGGGCGAAAGAGCAACGACCGCCATTCACCCGAAAATGCCAGGAAGCCGAGATAGACCATCCCGGTAACCACGAAGGGCCAGGCGAGCGCGAAGTGCCAGTTGAGTCCGCCTGCCAGCCAGCCACCGAGCGTGGCCCATGGAGGAATGGGACGCCCATCCCAGGGGTTGGGAAGGCCAAGCGGACGGTCCCTTAGCCCGAAGTGAGCATATGCATTGTAGATCTGAAGCCCGCTGGCGATCATGCCGACGAGGAAGACGGCGTTGAGCCAGTGAGTTACTCGCACCAACCCGGCATACCGCTTGACCAATGGTCGATGGACGGAGGCCGCGGATGCCACGACGGCCGACTCTGAGGCAGATCCCATGGAGCTCAGGTTAGGAGAATGAGCCAATCTACCAGTTAACGCCGTGGGCCCGCCAGCGGTTTCCTATTCGTATCGCAGGGCCACAATGGGGTCCAGGCTGGCTGCACGCCGCGCTGGATAAATCCCGAAGAAGAGGCGGACGGTCGTGTCCGGCTGGACGGAGCCCGAAGCCTGGGCCGATACGACGATATCGCGTCGTTGCACGGAAAGGGACTGATAAGTGAGCGCAGCTAGTGAGGGACCTTGGTCGAGGCCTTAGGGATGCGTGGAACAGGTCTTCGCTTTGCTCGGGATGAGGAGTGCGGACACTAAGCCTGTCACGCTGTCTGAAAATCCCGCTCCACTCGCCCGTCCTTCAAGTGCACCTGCCGGCGCGCGTGCACGGCTATGTCGTGCTCGTGGGTGACGACCACGATAGTCTGGCCGTTCACGTGCAGCGCTTCGAAGAGAGCCATGATCTCCTCGCCTGTGGCGCTGTCGAGGTTCCCGGTCGGCTCGTCGGCCAGCAGGATGCTCGGCTTATTGACCAGCGCCCTGGCGATCGCGACCCGCTGCCGTTGCCCACCCGAAAGCTCATTGGGCCGGTGGTTCATCCGATCCTGGAGCCCGACCCGCATCAGCGCGTCGCTGGCTTGTTCCCGCCGCTCCTTGGCGCCGACCCCGGCATAGACCAGCGGCAACTCGACGTTATGGAGGCTGGTGGCCCGGGGAAGCAGGTTGAATGTCTGAAAGACGAACCCGATCTCCTTGTTCCGGATCCGGGCGAGCTCATCGTCCTCCAGCTCGGAAACCCGATGCCCGTTGAGCCAGTACTCTCCCGCCGTGGGACTGTCGAGACAGCCGACCAGATTCATCAGGGTCGATTTGCCGGACCCGGATGGGCCCATCACAGCCACGAACTCGTTTTTCCGGATGGTGACGTCTACTCCCCGCAGCGCGCGGACGATTTCGCCCCCCATGTCGTACTCCCGCTGGAGATTACGGGTGACGATCACCGCGTCCCGGGGGACGTCGGCGGGGAGCATGGCCATCCGCTCTTCGGTATTCATTAGCGTGCCGGTCACAGGTTCCGTCCGATCAGCGCTTCGATTTGCGCTTTGGCGCGGAGATAATCGAAACGGGCGTTCACCACGTCGACCTCCGCCTGGTTGAGCGCTTCCTGGGAAGTGAGCAGGTCCACGATCGTCGAGGCGCCGAGCCGGTAGCGCTCCTGCTGAACCCGCAGGTCTTCCGTCGCAGCGGCCACACTCGTCTGGGTGATCTCAGTCCTCGTGCGCGCCGCATCCAACTCGGCCAGGCGGGCAGTCAGCTCCGCCTGCACCTCACGCTGGGCGTCGGCGGCGGTTGCCTCCGCCAGATCGAGCTCCGCATCCCGCTGCACGATCGTCAGCTCGCGGTCGAACCCGTCGAAGAGATTCCACCGCAGGGAAAGACTGATCTGGCGTTGGTTGAAGAGATCGTAGTCGGTGGCGCGGCTTCCGTTCCAGCCGGTATTTGCGGCCAGCGTCAGCGAGGGCCAGTAGGTAGAGCGGGAGGCCCGCAGCGACGCCCGTGCCGCCACGGCGTTGGCGGCAGCACTCTGCACCCGAGGCGACCTGGACTCGGCCTCGACTCGGATGGCTTGCGTGTCGACAACAGCCATGAGTCGGTAGAAGGATGAGTCGTCGGCGGCACGCACCCGGCCGGCCTCTCCGATCAGTCTTGCCAGGTTGGCCTCGGCCGACGCGAGCTGGGTCTGGGTGGTGATCTGATCCAGGCGGGCGTTGCCCAGGGTGACCAGCGAGCGCAACGAGTCGGAGCGGGTGGCGGAGCCGGCCCGAAGCTTGGCCACCGAGGTCTTGAGTTGTTCCTCGGCCCGGCGCACACTCGCCTCCCTCACCCGGAGGAGCTGATCGGCGGCCAGTGCGTCGAGGAACTGATTGGTGGTCGTCAGGGCCTGCTCGAAACGGGCGTCGAGCAGGGAAGCTTCGGCGGCGGCCTCGCCGGCACGCGCCGCCCGCATGTCCGCCCCTCGCCGAAACCCGGTGAACAGATCCAGGCTCGCGGACAGGGAGCTGCTGATGCTCCGATTGCTCGAGTTGCCGCCGGTGAGCTCGCCGGTGATCGGGTCGATCCGTGCTGCCCCCTGGGAAAAGAAATCGCTGGCCGACGAGCTGGCGGACAGCCTGGGCAGGTAGGCTCCCAAGGCACTGCGACGTCGCGCCTCCGCGGTGCGCACGTCGGCGGCGGCCCGTACCATGGCGGGCTGGACCCGGTCCGCGCGGCGGATTGCCTCTGCAAGGGTGATGGTGGGTGCCTGAGCGGCGGCCGCTCCCGCGCCCGGGGGAGATGATATCAGAGCAACAGCAAGAAGGAGACGACGCGGTAGCATGTGTTCGGTCGACGGAATCCGGTTGACGGCGTTAAGTCGAAGAACGAGAGATTCGTGGTAAAGTTTCAAGATGGAACAACTTACCTACAGCGCCCTAGCGGTCCGCCCGACGCCGAAACGCCTCGCGCGCGGCGCCAAGCGCAAACCAGGCACAGAGGGCAGCCACTACATAAGCCGATTCTCTGGGCAGGGCCACGAACAGCAAACCTAGAGCAATGAATATGGCACTGATCGGCCCGAACACTGACCGGCGGGCATTGCTCGCGACGGCCCGGAGCACCAGCGCGGCTCGGTGGCGCGCTTCCCGGCCAGTTCGCTGATAGGTCTCCGACGCCCCTTCAGGTGGGGACTGGTGGGTCAACACCGCAGGAAAGGCCTGGCTGATTCTGTGGGGGCCCCGGATCGGACGACTGGCGACCTCGCGGCTCTTCGCCACGTCCCGGCGGAACTGCGCCGCCATGGCCTCGGCCAGGCGGGGGTCCTCGATCAGCACATCCAGCTCGTAGTTTCCCAGCAGGCTCGAGGGGTTGAGGTTACTCGACCCCACCCGGACCCATCGGTCGTCGCAGAGGATCGTTTTGGCGTGCAGCATCGGGCCGTCCCACTCGTAGATCCGCACCCCGCTTCGCAGCAGCTCCCGATAGCCGATGCGTGTGAGATTGCGGATGAGTGGAAGGTCGCTGGAGCCGGGGACCAGAAGCCGGACGTCGACCCCGTCCCTCCCCGCGTCGCGCAGCGCCTGAACCAGGCGCGGTGGCGCCACCAGGTACGCGTCGGTGATCCAGAGCCGCTCGGCACTACCGGCTGCAAGCAGCTCGATCACCCGGTAGGCTCGCTCCCGGCCCGGCTCGCCGCTGATCACGCGTACGTCCGCCTCGCCGAGCGGCTCCACCACTCCGGCACTTTGGTCGTGTGGCACCTCCGACCCGGTGAGCTCCCAGGCGGTTACAAACGTCTGGTCCAGCACCGCGGCCGCGGGACCGTGAATATCCACCGCCGTGTCTCTCCAGGGTTGTGCTCCCGGCTTACTCTCGCCGGTCCACTCGCATCCAATGCAGAGGCCGCCCAGAACGGCACGCGTGCCGTCTGCCACGACCAGCTTCCGGTGATTGCGAGAGACGTTGGCCATCACATCCACCAGTTTGGGCGGGTGAAAGGCGCGGACTTCTACGCCGGCTTTGCGGAGATAGCTCCAGAAGGAGCGGGCGGTGGCCACGGATCCCAGCCAGTCATAGAGGACCCGCACGTGAATGCCTTCCCGTGAGCGGGCCGCCAGGAGCTCCGCAAACCGCCAGCCCGCCGCGTCGCTCCGAATGATGTAGTTCTCGAAGTGCACCCACCGCCTGGCGCCGGCGATAGTCTCGAGCATGGCATGGTAGGTATCGGGCCCGTCGATGAGGAGATAGACCTGATTGCCTGGGACGGGACGCCCACCCGCGGCCCGATTGATGGCGCAGGCGATTGAGTGTTCAGCCCCGATGGGCTGTTCCGCCGTCACCCAGCTCCGAGGCCCAGCGTCGGTTCGTGCGGTCTGAGCGCGGTAAGCATGAAGGCGATGTGCTCGTCGAGCGGCACACCCAGCTCCTCGGCGCCACGCACGACGTCGTCCCGGCTCACTCCCCGAGCAAAGGCCTTGTCCTTGAGCTTCTTCTTGACGCTGGAGACCTCCAGGTCCTGCAGGCTCCGGGATGGCCGGACCAGCGCGCAGGCTACCAGAAAGCCGGCCAGCTCGTCCACGGCGAACAGGGCTTTTGCCATGGGGGTATCGCGGGGGACGCCGCTGTAGTTGGCGTGGCCGAGTATGGCCCGCTGCATGGATTCCGGAAAACCCTCGGACGCCAACGCGCGAACGCCCTCGGCGGGATGCCCCTCGGTTGCGGAATGCTCGGAGTTGGGGAACCGCTCGTAGTCGAAGTCGTGCAACAAGCCGACCAGCCCCCAGCTTTCCGGGTCCTCACCGCTTCGTTCCGCCATGGCCCGCATCGCGATCTCCACGGCGTACATGTGCTTTCGAAGAGCATCCGACGCGGTGTACTCGTGCATCAGCGCCAGCGCGCGATCTCGGTTCCAGGTCATCGGATCTCCTCACTGCTCACTTCTTACTTCTCACTCTGGTTTTGGGGATACCCGGCCGAGAGCGCCACCCGGCTGGCGAGCTCGCCATCGAGACTGATCTCGAAGGCATAGTGACCTGGCTGGGGCAGGGGGACGTCGAAGACCAGCACCGCCCCTGCCTCGACGTCGACCACACCGGCTGGGGGCTCCCCGAACTGTACGGTGCCTTCGCCGCCCAGGAGCTCGGTTCCGGCTTCATCCACGAACCGAATGCGGATCGTGTGCATTCCGATCTCGGTGCGCCGGCCGCGAACCCGGAGCACCAGGTGGGTACGGGGATACACGGCGGGAAAGTTGGAGAGCCAGACATGCTGAAACATGCCGAGCACGCTGAGCTTGCCCTGCTGGTCGATCAGGGCATAATCGGCGACGACCGCGAAATCGAGGTGCAGGGCTCAGCTTACTCGAATGGACGTAATGACGTCGTTTTGCTTGATCTTGTTCACGACATCCATGCCTTCGGTAATCTGGCCAAACACCGTGTGAACCTTATCCAAGTGCGGCTGGGGCGCGTGGGTGATGAAGAACTGGCTACCGCCCGTGTCTTTTCCGGCGTGCGCCATCGAAAGCGTACCGGTGGCGTGCTTATGAGTGTTGAGCTGGGTCTCGCACTTGATCTTATAGCCCGGCCCGCCGGTGCCGACTCGGGGATTGGAAGCATCCTTGGAGAGCGGATCGCCCCCCTGGATCATGAAATTCGGGATGACGCGATGAAACCTGGTTCCATCGTAGAACTCGCTGTTGGCCAGCTTCTCGAAATTGGTGACGGTGCCCGGCACTTCGGTGTCGAACAGCTCCGCCTTGATGGTGCCCTTGCTGGTCTCGATTGTTGCGCTCTTCTTGGCCACGGATAATCCTCGGGAGAAAATGGCTTCCTAATCTAATGAGGTAAGCGACTATGCCGGCACGTTCGGTCGCAGCGACTCCAGCGTTTCGCCCCAGGAGCCGAGCTCCTCCGCCGGGCGGCTACAGCTTTGCCCCATGCAGGCATACGCACGGGGCGCACGCCCTGTGATCATCCCTCGCAGCGCGGGAGGAAGAGAATCTCGGCCGGGCGCATCCGGAACGAGCAGTTGCGTTACCCGCCGAGGCAGGAAAGCGGCCAGCGCCAGGTGATACATGCCGGCAGCCGAGGGATCGCTCAAGTCGCCTACGACGACGAGGTGAGTGGCGGGATTGAGCTGCCAGTCCACTGCCAGCAGATAGGCGGCGGCGTAGAGCCCCAGCTCCCCCGCCCGCCCGGCGAACGCCCGTACCAGGGCTTCACCCCGCTCTTTCCAACGGGCATCGCCGGTGAACTCGTGCAGCCGGGCGACGACAATGCCCGCGACCCCGTTGGGCGATGGGGTGGGTGTGTCCTGGACCGGCTTCGCCCTGGCCGGCAGCAAGCCTTCTTCCCCGGTCCGCCCCCTGGCGGTATCGAACAGCCCCCCCCGGTCGCCGTCCCAGTAGTCGGTCCAGACCCGTTCCATGAGCCGCGCAGCCCACTCGAGCCACTCACGCGTCCCGGTTGCTTCGTAGGCATCGAGCGCCGCGGCGGCGGTCTGAACTTGATCATCCAGCAGCCCATGGATGCCCCCCGGCGTGTGGGCGACCCTGTCGCCCTCTCCGGTTTCGTCGCGCACCCGGGTCAGAGTCAGCAAGGCGTGGTGCCGGCACCAGTCGTCGCCCAGCACCGCCCCCGCCCGGAGCAGGGCCGAGGCCATCATGGCGTTCCAGTTGGTGTAGCGGGTACGATCGACGAAGGGTGCCGTCCTCTGAGCTCGGGCCGCGCGCAACTTATCCTGCGCCGAACGGAGCAGAGCCTCGATAGTCTCCGTGCTCCTGCCCGTGCGCTGGGCCAGGTCTGGCACGGTCGCCGAGACGAAGAGCACATTCTTGCCGGGGTCATGCTGCATCTCACCGGCGGTGCCGATGTCGTAATACGCGGCGGCAATCTCGAGCTCGTCCGGGTTGAGGACCGCGGCAGCCTCGTCGCGGGTCCAGGTGAAGTAGTCGCCATCGTCGTCCAGCCCGACGTCCGCATCCTGGCTTGCCGCGTACCCACCTGCTGGATCGGCCATCACCTCGCGCACCCAGCGTACGATCCCTCGGGCCACATGACCATACTCCTCGTTGCCGAAGAGGGCGTGCGCGTCGAGGTAGGCCTTCAGCAGCTCCGAGTTGTCGTAGGACATCTTCTCGAAGTGGGGGACGATCCAGCGGGCGTCGACGCTGTAGCGGTGGAAGCCGCCGGCCAGCTGATCGTACATCCCTCCCCGGGCCATGCCCTGGAGGGTACGGTCGATGACGGTGCGGATCTGCTCGGATGGCTGGTCGCACCATCGGTGCAGCAGCAGCGCGAGCGCGCCCGGATGGGGGAACTTCGGCTGACTGCCGAACCCGCCATTGATCGGGTCGAAGATCCGAACCATCTGATCTACTGCCGCATCCAGCATTTCCGGCCCGACCTCACCGGGCGCACTCTCATCCAGGTGTTCTTCCAGGACGCGGCGGATGGCTTCCGCCTGGGCCTGCACCTGATCGGGCCGGCCTCGATACGCGTCGAGGACGCTGGCCAGCACGGACCGGAAACCGGGCCGTCCATATTTGCCGTCCGGCGGGAAATAGGTGCCGCCGAAGAACACCTCTCCCTTTGGGTTGAGGAAAGCCGTCAGCGGCCAACCGCCCTGCTGGATCAGGGCCTGCACCGCACGCTGGTAGCGCGCGTCCACATCGGGACGCTCGTCGCGATCGACCTTGATGCAGACGAAGTGCTCGTTCAAGAACGAGGCGAGCTCGGGGTTCTCGTAGGATTCGCCGTCCATGACGTGGCACCAGTGACACCACACCGCCCCGATGTCGAGCAGCACCGGCTTGTCCGCCGTCTGTGCCGCGGCAAATGCTTCGGGACCCCAGGGGTACCAGTGGATTGGCTGGTGGGCGGCGGATTGAAGGTAAGCCGAAGGCGACTGGCTCAGGCGGTTAGAATTCATGGTACAGAATCTATCGCGGGCTTCGCGGGGTCGGTGATTTTCGACCGCCAAGGCGCTTGGGGCATTCTGCGCTACGGCCTGGTTGTGGTTCTGCCCTGGGCCGGCGACTGAGAATCGGGGGCTAGTGGCGAACGTACGGATTACAGACCAGGACATTCCGCCGTGCGGCTGTGGGAGCCCGGGCAAGTCCGATGCTCTGAATTGTTACTGCGGAGTCGAGGATCTCCTGCGGGTTATCCGTCGTCGCTATTCCCTGTCGGTGATGAACGCCATTCAGGTCCGTAGTCCGGCGCGGTTCCACGAAATCGCGTCCGCGCTACCGCAGGCGAGCAGCTCCACCCTGGCCGAGACCCTGCACGCTTTGGACGTGGCCAGCCTGGTTGTCCGGCGCGACCTTTCTGCCGCCGCCGGACCCCACACGCTGTATACCCTGACGCCGTCGGGCGCCAAGCTTCTGGACCGGCTTCGGCGACTGCTGCAAGAGGTGCAGTCCCCGTGATTTGAGGCACTTCGGTAAATCGAAGTGCCCTTGCTCCGAGGTCGAAAAAGGGTGAAGGTATGGGTCAGCGAGTCATTGTCTCGGCGTAGTCGGACTGACGGGTACATCATGCTCGAGCGTCGCCTCATCGCGGTCCACGGAGTCGTTCAGGGAGTAGGGTATCGTCCTTTCGTCTACCATCTGGCAGCCGCACTCAATCTGCAGGGGATTGTGCGCAACGACTCCTCGGGCGTCCTGGTGGATGTGGAGGGGGAACGCGAGGCGCTCGATGTTTTCCTCCACCAGCTCGTTGCCGGCGCTCCCCCCCTTGCGCAGATCGATTCCATTGCGACCGAGCCGGCGGAGCTGTGTGATCACCACGCCTTCAGGATCAGCCCGAGCAACGAGGGTGCCGAGCCGGCAGCGCTGGTCGCACCCGATGCCGCGACCTGTGACGCCTGCGTGGCCGAGCTGAACGATTCCACCAACCGTCGCTACCGCTATCCTTTCCTCACTTGCACCCACTGTGGTCCGCGGTTTACCATCACCCGAGCGGTGCCGTACGACCGGTCTCGGACAACTCTGGCGCATTTCCCCCTGTGCGATGCGTGCCGCCAGGAATATGAGCGTCCTGATGACCGGCGCTTCCACGCTCAGCCGATCGCATGTTGGCAGTGCGGGCCCGCCGCTGCCCTCATCACCCTTCGCGGCAACGCCAGCGATCGGACAACGGGTGAAGCGGCGATCCAGGCCGCCGTGGCCGCCCTGCGGTGCGGCCACATCCTGGCCATTAAGGGTCTGGGTGGGTTCCACCTGGCTTGTGATGCCACGAGCTCCGCTGCGGTCAGCCGGCTGAGAGCGCGTAAGCGCCGGGGGGCCAAGCCGCTCGCCGTCATGGTCGCCGACGTGGAGGCCGCCCGCGACCTCTGCGACGTGAGTGTCGAGGAGGCCACGCTGCTCCGGTCTTCGTCGCGGCCGATCGTATTGCTGTTAAAGCGGCCCGGTTGTGCCGTCGCGGACGAGGTCGCGCCGGAGAACCGCAACCTCGGACTCGTGCTGCCCTATACCCCTCTCCACCACCTCCTACTGGGCGACCTTGCCACGCCCCTGGTCATGACCAGCGGGAATCAGGCTGACGAGCCTATCGCCTTCACCGACGCCGCGGCGTTCATTTCCCTTGCAGGGATCGCCGATCGGTTCCTTACGCACGACCGTCCGATTGCCACCCGCTGCGATGACAGCGTGATGCGCATCGTGCACGGCGCGGCTCGCTTCGTCCGCCGGTCCCGGGGCTTCGCTCCCCGGCCCATCCGACTCGCGGTGCCGTTCCCCATCCCGGTGCTCGGCGTCGGCGGCCACCTCAAGAACACCTTCTGCCTTGGGCGTGGCCGCCATGCCTTCGTATCCCACCACGTCGGCGATCTCGAGAGTCTCGAGGCCTACCGTGCGCTCGAGGAAGGAATCGCCCATTACCGCCGTCTCTTCGACCTCCAACCGGAGATAGTCGCCCACGATCTTCACCCGGACTATCTCTCGACCAGGCTGGCCGAGGAGCTCGGCCTCGAGCGGCTGGCGGTCCAGCATCATCACGCGCATGTGGCCTCTTGCATGGCGGAGCACGGTGTGACGGAGCCGGTGCTCGGTGTGGTCTTCGATGGTGCCGGTCTCGGAGACGATGGGGCGATCTGGGGCGGCGAATTCCTGCTGGTCGAGGGCGCCGCATACCGGCGGATCGCACACCTCGGCTATGTCGCTCTTCCCGGTGGTGACGCGGTAGCACGGCAGCCATGGCGAGCCGCGGCCTCCCACCTCTGGGCGGCCTACGATGCAGACATCGACCGCGTGGCTATCCCGTTTATCGACTCGCTGGACCAGGGGCGGTGGGCTTTGGTCAGGCAGTTGCTCGATCGTGGCGTTCGGGCTCCTCCCACCTCGAGCGTAGGCCGGCTGTTCGACGCGGTGGCGGCGCTCGTCGGCCTGAGGATGGATGCCCAGTTCGAGGGGCAGGCGGCAACTATGGTAGAGATGGCCGCCGATCCCGACACTCGGGAGAGCTATCCGGTCCAGCTTCGTGAGGCCGGGGAGGGGTGGGTCGTCGACCCCGGTGCGCTGGTCCGCGGCGTCGTGAATGACCTGGCGGCCGGCCGTCCGGTTGCGGAGATTGCAGGCAAGTTCCACAACGCCCTGAGCGATGTCATCACCGCGGTGGCAACGAAGATGCGCGCGCGGAGCGGGATTCGCCGAGTGGCGCTCACCGGAGGAGTATTTCAGAACGCGCTCCTCACCGAGCGTGCCGCGGCGGCCCTGACCCGTCGTGACTTCGAGGTGCTGCTCCAAGAGCGGGTGCCGTGCAACGATGGGGGGCTGTCGCTCGGCCAGGCCTATGTCGCCGGGCGCACCGCTGCGAGGGAAAGAATATGTGCCTAGGCATTCCCGGCCGGATCGTGGAGTTCGTTGACCCTACACGGCACCTGGCCAAGGCTGAAGTGTCCGGCGTGCGTCGCACGATCAACGTCGGCCTCGTCCTCCCCGACGGGCTCGACGTGGGGGATTGGGTGCTCATCCACGTCGGCTTCGCCTTGAGCAAGATTGACGAGGCCGAAGCGGAGCGCACCACACAGTTCCTGATAGAGCTGGGCGAGGCCTACGAACAGGAGCTCACTCAGATCGCGGAGAGTCAGATCGAATGACGGCTGTCACGGCAGCCTCCGGCGAGGCCAGGACCACCGGGCATCTGTACGGGCTCGTCGATCGTCGTTTCCAGCGGAGCGTCGAAATCCCGGCGCGTTTCTTCGCTGTTCACGCGGATCTGGTCTCACGCGCCTGCCTGGACATGGCACGGCGGTTTCAGCGGGGCGGGCGTCTCCTGGTCTTCGGCGAAGGCGCTGAGGCTACCGACGCGCAGCACGTGGCGGTCGAGTTTGTGCATCCGGTCATCGTGGGCAAACGGGCGCTTCCCGCCATCGCCCTCACGAGCGACGTCGCTTTGCTGACCGGGCTCGCCCGCGGGGGGGAGAGCTCGGGTTCATTTACGCGAGTCCTCCAGATCCTGGGGCGAGAGCAGGACATCGCGATGGGAATCAGTCGGGACGCCGGGGGGCCGTCGATCCTCAGCACCCTTACCGCCGCACAAGAATTGGGCATGCTGACGATCGGGCTCACCGGCCAATGCGGTATGGCGAGCCGGGAAACCCCCGTAGACTTCGCGTTCGCCGTGCCGTCGGATGATCCGCTGGTGGTTCAGGAAGTGCACGAAACCTTGTACCATGTGCTCTGGGAGCTGGTGCACATCTTCTTCGAGCATCGGGTCGTGACATGAGCCGGCCATCGTCTGGTCCGACCTGCGGGCCCTCGACCGGCGAGCGGTGCACCCTCTGCGGCGACGAGGGGGTGCCGGGGCTGGTGGTCTCATTGGATGCGCGGCAGCGGACCGCAGTGGTCCGGCTGGCGGACGGGCCGCAGACGGTGGCGCTCGACCTGCTGGACGGCGTGGAAACCGGTCAGACAGTGCTGGTCCATCAGGGCTTCGCCATCGCCCGCATGGAGCCATCATGACTGGCGCGGGCCGCGACTTCGGGCGAGAGCTCTACCCCTTCCTGTACGAGGACCATCCGGTTGACTCGGATGGTTTGACGGCGGTGCTGGACGCGGTGCGGGAATCCACGCTGCAGAAGTGTCAGGACGTCATGGATCTCCGGCGGCAGCTGTGCCAGGAGTACCGGGAGCGCCTGGTCGCAACAGCGCTTGCTATGGCGAATGCCTTCGCTAACGGGCGCAAGCTGCTCGCCTTCGGGAATGGCGGCAGCGCCACCGACGCCCAGGACGCCGCGGCCGATTGCATGCTCCCCCCGTTCGACCGCTGGCGACCGCTGCCCGCGCTCGCATTGACCAACGACGTCGCCGTTGTTACCGCCGTGGCGAACGATGTTGGCTTCGAGAATGTGTTCCTCCGCCAGGTGATCGCCTTCGGCGAGCCGGGGGACATCGCTCTGGGGTTCTCGACCAGCGGCAACTCACCCAATGTGCTCACCGCGTTGACGGGGGCTCGGCGACGCGGACTGCTGACGGTGGCATTGGCCGGCAATGATGGTGGGGTAATGGCGCAGTCGCCGGACGTGGGATTCTGCTT
The DNA here is from genome assembly GCA_046715295.1 of Gemmatimonadales bacterium. GTDB lineage: Bacteria > Gemmatimonadota > Gemmatimonadetes > Gemmatimonadales > GWC2-71-9 > CAVVWJ01. The sequence continues at coordinate 13,404 of JBKJZM010000116.1, forward strand.
CATCGCCCGGACGGAGCACCTTCCCCGAATCCAGGAAGGCCAGGCGACGGTCTGGCACACGCTGCTCGAGCTGGTGCAGGAAGTTCTCGCCGGACGAAAGGACGTGTCATGACGCTCCGATACGTGGACGAGTACCGGACTCCCGAGGCAATCAAGGGACTGGGCGAGGAGATCGAGCGGCTCGCGCGGGGGCGGAGCTACAAATTCATGGAGGTTTGTGGCGGCCATACCCACTCGATCTACAAGCACGGGCTCCAGGACCTGCTTCCACCCAACGTCGAGCTGGTACACGGCCCCGGGTGCCCGGTGTGTGTCATCCCGATGGGCCGGCTGGACGACGCCATCGCCATCGCCCGTACGCCGGGACTGATCTTCACGACCTTCGGCGACATGATGCGGGTCCCCGGTTCGAGCGGAAGCCTTCTCGACGCCAAGGCGGACGGGGCTGACGTGCGCTTCGTGTACTCCCCCCTGGACGCGTTGAAGGTGGCCCGGGAGGCCCCCGATCGTGCCGTTGTGTTCTTTGCGGTGGGCTTCGAGACCACGGCTCCTTCGACCGCGGCGACGCTGCTGCGAGCACAGGACGAGGGGCTGCGCAATTTTTCCATCTTCTGCAATCACGTGACCATCATCCCGGCCATCAAGGCCATCCTCGATTCGCCGGACATGCGGCTGGATGGTTTCATCGGCCCCGGGCACGTGAGCACCATCATCGGCTTGGCCCCGTTCGATTTTATCCCACGGCAGTATGCCAAGCCGGTTGTGGTGTCGGGCTTCGAGCCGGCCGACATCATGCAGTCGATCGCCATGATCCTGCGGCAGATCCAGCGAGGAGAGCCGCGGGTGGAGAACCAGTACGCCCGGGTCGTGAGAGCGGAAGGAAACCGAAAGGCGCTCGAGATCCTGAGCCAGACCATGGAGCTGCGCCCGTACTTCGAGTGGCGCGGGCTGGGGTTCATCAGCCAGAGCGCCCTGAAGCTTCGGCCGGAGTTTTCGCCGTGGGACGCGGAATCCTGCTACGAAGTGCCCGGCGTGCGCGTGACGGACCCCAAGGCGTGCCAGTGCGGCGAGGTTCTGAAGGGCGTGCTGAAGCCGTGGCAGTGCCGCGTCTTTGGTTCGGCCTGCACTCCGGAGACGCCGATAGGATCCTGCATGGTGTCGCCCGAAGGAGCCTGCGCCGCGTACTACAATTATGGCCGCTACTCGCTGATGCGGCAGGGCGCAGCCACCGGGGCCGGGGCCGGCGGATGACCACCAGGACCGAGGCATCGCTGCCGGCCCAGTTGGCCCGAATGGAGCGGGCGCTTCAGGCCCGCCGGACGCGGTTCGTCCTCAAGGACGAGCATGTCACCCTGAGCCACGGAAGCGGCGGGAAGGCCACCCACAATCTGCTCGAGGGGCTCTTGCTGCCCGCGTTCGGCAACGCGTTCCTGGATCTTCAGGACGACGCCGCGATTCTGGCTCCGAATGGCGGCCGCGGCCGGGTCGCCTTCACCACCGATTCCTATGTTGTGAGCCCGCTGTTTTTTCCCGGAGGAGACATAGGAAAGCTGGCCGTACACGGCACCGTCAACGACCTCGCGATGGCCGGCGCGGAGCCGCTGTACCTCTCGGTTGGGCTCATCTTGGAGGAAGGTCTCGAGATGCCGGTGCTGCGCCAGGTCATTAACTCGATGACCGCGGCCGTGGCCGAGGCGGGGGTGCAGATCGTTACTGGGGATACCAAGGTGGTCCCCCGGGGCAAAGCCGACCGTATGTTCATCAATACCAGCGGGGTCGGGGTAGTGCGAGACGGGATTCATCTCTCCCAGCGTAACGTGGTTCCGGGTGACCGGGTGCTCGTGAGCGGTAACATAGGAGATCACGGCATGGCGGTCATGCTGGCGCGCGAGGCGCTCGAGCTCGAGGCCGAGATTCTGAGCGACACGGCACCGCTCCACACGCTGGCCGCAGCGCTTCTGGCCGCGGCACCTGGCACCCGTTGCTTGAAGGATCCGACCCGCGGCGGGGTTGCAACCAGCCTCAACGAGATAGCGCAGCAGGCTGGGGTGGGAGTTTCGATCGACGAAGAGCGGATCCCGGTACGCCCGGAGGTGCGCGCCGCCTGCGAGATCCTGGGTATCGACCCGCTCCACATCGCCAATGAGGGCAAGCTCCTGGCCGTGGTACCGCCGGAGCAGGCTGGAGCTGCGCTCGCTGCCCTCCGCGCCCACCCGCTCGGTCAGCACGCTGCGCTCATTGGAGAGATCATCGCCGAGCCTGAAGGCATGGTGGTGCTGCGCACCGGTGTTGGCGGCGCCCGCGTCCTCGATATGCTCGTGGGCGATCCACTGCCTCGGATCTGTTAGGGAGGAAGACCATGGCGACCGCGACCCAGCCCGAATCGATCAAGACGTCCCAGCCGTCTATGCCCGAGAGCCTGCCGCACCCAAAGCCCCAGCGGCTGCCGCTGGGCCCGGTCCAGACGGTGCACGTCTTCTGGCTCGCCGGGATGAGCTGCGACGGGTGTAGCATTGCGGTGACCGGAGCAACCAACCCGGGCATCGAGGGACTGCTCGCCGGCACCGTTCCGGCCATGCCGCAGGTGATTCTTCACCACCCGGTGCTCTCGGTCGAGGCTGGCGAGGGGTTCGTGCAGCCGTTCAAGGACGCGGTAGCCGGCAAGCTGGGCGCGCCCTACGTCGTGGTTCATGAAGGCTCGGTGGCCGACGAACGGATCGCCGCGCGTACCGGAGGCTACTTCTGCGCCATGGGCATGGAGGCCATCGGTGAAGGCGAGGAGTCCCACCCGGTGCCGACCGCGACGTGGCTCAAGCGCATGGCTCCAGGGGCGGCTGCAACGATCGCCATCGGCACCTGCGCCACGTGGGGCGGCATTCCATCGGCCGAGGGCAACCCCACCGGCGCCATGAGCCTCATGGATTTTCTGGGCAAGGATTACCGGAGCGCCTTCGGCCTCCCGGTGATCAATATCCCCGGGTGTGCGCCGCAGGGCGACAACTTTACCGAGACAGTGTTCGCGGTGCTGCTGTTCCTTCAAGGTCTGGGACCGCTCCCGACGTTCGATGAGCTGGGGCGGCCGGCGTGGCTCTTCACCGAGACGGTGCATCGCGGCTGTACCCGCGCCGGCTACTACGAGGAAGGGGTGTTTGCCAAGAGTTACGGCGACCCCGAGTGCCTGGTGGAGATCGGCTGCTGGGGGCCGGTCGTCAACTGCAACATCGTGAAGCGTGGGGCGATCAATCACATGGGGGGCTGCATGGAGGCCGGTGGGGTCTGTATCGGCTGCACCATGCCTGGCTTTCCGGACAAGTTCTCACCCTTCTACAAGGCCCCGCCGGGCGCCCTCTTCTCGACCGCGGCCTCGATGAGCGTAGGCGCCGTCATTCGTCGATTGCGGCGGCTCAGCAACCGTCACGCAAACCGGGAGGTCCGCTGGGACGTACTGGATCACGTGCCAAGCGGCTGGGGCAACCTCGAGGCCCAGACCCTGCCCCTCAAGGTGATGGAGCTGTTCTACCAGAAGTGGCAGCATTTCAGAGCCAAGAAGCCGGGCCGGCCCCCGGGGGAGGAAGATCGCTTCTGGGGGGGTGACCGGCCGGGAACCCGGGCCGACTATCACGACCACAGTGCGACGCGGGAGGACACCGATGACCGAGGCTGACCTCTGGGCCGCCTGGCGGTTCTGGATGCTGGTCGCCGGCGTGGTCGTGTTGATAGCGGCGGCGCTCCTGATCACCATCTGGCTCACCGCGCGAGGCATCCTGGCTCACGCCGTCCGGGCACTCCACGCCGCCGAAAAAGTTCGGCAGAACACGCTGCCAATCTGGGAGCTCCAGACGACCAACGAGGTGGCCACGGAGCTGCTCGCCACCGTCGAGAGCATCGAAGCCAAGGGCGGCAAGCTGGCCGAGGCGTTGCAGAGCCACGCGGGCGCGGGAGGAACCTCATGAACGAGCTCGATGCCGGGGCCATCCAGCGGGTCTGGATCATTACCCTCGCGATCTACGGGGTCGTGCTGCTGGTCGTTGCGATTCTTCTGATGCTCATCGTGCGGGAAGCCCGGCGGATCAAGGCCGGCGTATCGGCGATCTGGAACGTAGGGCAGAAGATCGCCAACAACACGATTCACATCGCGCTGCTCGACACTACCAACCATGTGGCCGCCCGCATTCTCGAGTCGGCCAAGGGAGTCGTGGCGGCCACGGCGGCAATCAAGGCCCATGCCGGTGAGTGCCCCGGCTGTCCGGCCTGCGTGCTGGGACCGAGGTGGTCGCGATGAATACCATGGTGCTGTTGACACTCATCTCGGTGGTGGGCGCGGCGGCGCTCTTCCTCGCCCTCGTCTGGTACCTGCTGCGTATCATTGCCGAGCTGGAGCAGGTCGGCGGCGAGCGAAAGGTGTACGGCGCGCCCGCAAGCTATCTCTCCAAGATCCGCCTCGGCGTGCGGGCCATCGAGGTACAAACCGGCGGACTCGCTCCGCAGGTCACCAAGCTCAATGCTGGTCTGGCGGCAATTCTGGGTGGCGTCAAAGCCATCGACGCGAACCTCGGCGGCGTCATCACGGCCGTCTCACGCCAGGGGGAAAAATGAACCCCGCAGAACCGCTCTTTCCGCCCGCGGTCTACACCATCTGGTGGATCGGTCTGATCGTCACGCTGGTGGTGTTCGTGCCATGGTCGGTATATCTGCTCCATCGGACCTGGCAGGCAGCGCGCTCGATCCAGGGCCACGCGGCCGACGCTCTGGCCGCTGCGGCCGGCATCCTGGCGAACACCCGGCAGATCAGCGCGCTGGATACCACCATAGCGGCGGCAGGTGAGACGCTCAGCGTCGCCGGCCAGGTTGTCGGCAAGCTCGACACCGTGGCCACGGTGCTCGCCTCCCGGGCCGAGTAAGGAGAGAAAATCATGCTGCTGACGCTCACGCTGATTACTGTCGCTCTCGTCGTCGTTGCCCTCGCGGGCTACCTGATCGCCATCGCCTGGGCCCTGCTGCAAGCGAAGCGGAGCGTGGCGGACATTGCGGACGGGCTCGAGGCCGTGGTAGGAACGACCCAGCCACTTCCCGAGAAGCTCGTCACGATCAACGGCGCGCTGGGGGCGCTGCTCGACGGCTTCCGCGCCGCCGACGGCCATCTGGGTCGTGCGGCCACCGTTTTCCGGTTGTAGGAGATCCCATGTGCTTCAAGAATCTGCCGATCGAGTTCGACGCTCAGGGTAAGCCGTTTCTCCGGGACGGGGTGCGCGACCCGTACACCCAGGGGACGGCGGTGGCACAGGGAGGCTCGCGGCAGCTCGGCACCGCGCAGATCGAGGACCTGCTCCGCCGGAACGGCCATATCAAATCGGTCGACTTCGATCCGGTTACCCGGGTGGCGGGGGCACTGGCGTTTCATACCGTGGCCGATCTCAAGGCACGGAAGGTCCTCGAGGCCCGCTCAGTGGCCACGCTCTTTCGCGGCTATGAGGTGATCATGATTGGCCGCGACCCGCGCGACGCGATCTACATCACCAGCCGTGCCTGTGGCGTCTGCGGCGGCGTGCACGCGACCTGTTCGGCGTTAGCCATCGAGATGGCGATCGGATGCTGCCCGCCTCCGCTGGGCATTCTGATTCGGAACCTGGCCCTGGCACTCGAATTCCTCTACGACAACCCACTCCACCTGCACCTGCTGGCGGGGCCCGACTACTCGGCGGCCATCGTCGAGCCGACCAACCCCTCACTCTTTGCGCTCGCCCAAAAGACCGAAGCGCCACACGCGGAGGTGCATGGCTTCCGTACCATCGCCGATCTGATGACCGACCTCAATCCGCTGAGCGGAAAGCTCTACCTCGAGGCGCTCCACATGACGCGGGTGGCGCGGGAGGCATACGTCCTCATCTGCGGCAAGTACCCGCACCCCCAGACCATCGTGCCGGGTGGCATGAGCTCGACGATTACGCTCAGCGTCATGAACGAGATGTTCATCCGCATGTCGCAATTCTTCGATTACGCCAAGAAGATTGTGGGCATCTGGGACGATCTGACGGACTTCTTCTATGCGGCGAACCCGGAGTACAAGAAAGTGGGGGCGCGCCGAGCCAACCTCATCGACACCGGCATCTTCGACCACCACGAGGCCTACGACGCCACCTATGAGAGCGCCAACGACTGGGGCAACCGGCGGTGGTATACCCCCGGTGCCATCGTCGATGGCCAGCTGGTGACCACCGACCTGCACTCCATCAACATGGGACTGGAGGAGTTCGTCGAGCACTCCTACTACGAGGAGTGGGCCGGCAACGGGCAGCAGCAGCGGTTCCCCACCGATCCCGCGGGCAAGCCGCTGTCTCCCTACCATCCGTGGAACAAGATCACCAAGCCGAGGCCCGGGGGACAGAACTGGAAGGAGAAGTACACCTGGGACACTGCCCCGAGGTGGGACCGCCTCGGGATGGAGGCCGGGTGTTACGCGCGGCAATGGAATACGGCCGTGGCCAGGAAGCAGCCCGAGAATGCGTTCATGGAGTCGACGGGACACTCGCTGAAGGTGCGGCTGCCCAGGGGGGCACTGCCCGAGATGGAAGTGGAATGGCATGTCCCGGAGGTCTGGAACGCGTTCGAGCGGAACCGGGCCCGGGCCCACTGCGTGGCGTCGACCGCGATGATTGCGATGAACACCTGGCTGGCGGCCATGGACATCCTCAAGACCGGCGACACCCGGACCAGCACGAAGTTCCAGATCCCGACCAAGGGCGAGCAGCGCGGCGTCGGCTTTTGGGGCGCCGGCCGGGGGTATCTGACTCACCACCTGGTGCTGGACCGGGGCGCGGTCGCCAACTACCAGATTCTTACCCCATCGACCTGGAACGCGTCACCCACGGACCGCTGGGGTCAGCCGGGACCGTACGAGGAGGCAGTGCTCAACACCCCGCTGCTGGAGGAGACCGACGATCCGAAGCAGTTCCGGGGGATCGACATCCTGCGGACCATCCGGAGCTTCGACCCCTGCATGCCGTGCACGACGCACATCCAATCGGACGGGGGGCTCATCACCCGGGAGGTGAACACCTGTGCCTGCGGGCTGGACGGATAGGAGCACCGGGGTGCGGGTAATTATCGGCGGCATCGGCTACCGCAACCTGCGCGACCATTCCGTGGGCGTGGCGGTGACGGACCACCTCGAGTGGCGGGATTGGCCGGAGCATGTCGTGGGCGAGGATCTCAGCTACGGTCCGATTGCGGTGGTCCAGCGTTTCGAGGATGAGCCGGCGGAGCGGCGCTTCGGCCGCGCCGTGTTCGTCGCGGCCGTGGCGCGCGGCGACGGCCGTCCCCTGGGGACAGTGACCGCTTACCGGTGGGACGGCGTGCTTCCGTCCGATGAGCTGATCCAGGGATCGGTGTGCGAGGCCGTCACCGGCGTGATCGCTCTCGATAACACCCTCATCGTCGGACGACATTTTCGAGCCTTGCCGGATGAGATCGTCGTGGTGGAGGTGGAACCGGCCGAACACGAGGCCGGCGAGACCTTCGGCACTGCAGTACGGCGGGGTTTCGAGCCACTTTGCGAGCTGGTCACCCGGCTGGCGCTCGATCCCGCCGCGGCGTCCCGGCTCCCCGTGACACCCCTCGGTGGGGGTGTGCACCCCTACCCGGCGATACCGTGAATAAGCCGCAGCGTGATGTGCTCGAGGAGGTGGACGAGCTCATCACTAAGCTCGAGTCGCACCCCGACCCGCAGGTCCGGGATCAGGTCGCGGCGCTGCTCGAGCGGGTCGATGCCGTTCATCGCACGGCGCTGACCCACCTGATGTCCGCGATTCACGGGATGGCGGGTGAGGCCTTCGTCAACCGGCTGACGGCCGACCCGGCCATACGTCTCCTTCTCATGTCGTACGACCTCGTCGCCGTGGACAGAAGGTTACAGGCGGAGGAGGCGCTGGATGGGGTCCGGGGCCACCTCCATGCACACGGTATCGACGTGGAGCTGCTCGAGGTAGTCGGTGGCGTCATCTACGCCCGCCTCCACGGGTTCGAGCGCAGTGGGCTCGATCTGGGGGCCATCCAACACGATCTCGAGGAGACGGTGCGCGCCGGCCTGCTCGGATTTCAGGAGCTGGTCCTTGGCGACCGTCCGGGCGGGGTGCCACAAAACCTGGTATCGCTGGGCGGCCCCAGACGGGCGCAGCGGCCGGTCTACCGGCGTGTGCTTGGGAGCGAGGAAATCCAGCCGGGAGAGATGAAGGCAGTCGAGCTGGAGGACCTACCGCTCCTGCTGGTCAATCTCGGCGGTGAAGTCTACGCGCTCCGCAACCGCTGCGGAGACAGTCCGCTGCCGCTCGAGTTCGGGACCCTGGAAAATGATATTCTCTGCTGCTCCTGGCATGGCTGCCGCTACGACGTCCGCTCCGGGAAGCGGCTGGACCGAGAGGGCGAGCGGATCGACGTTTTCCCAGTCGCGGTGGATGACGGACAGATCCGCGTGGCCCTCGGGGTCCAGCCGGTGGAGGCGGCCTGAGGTGCCGGGAACGCTCATTGCCGGGTTCGGCAATGTCCTCCGGGGGGACGACGGGTTCGGTGTGGAGGTCATCCGGTCCCTGGAAACAGAGGTCTCTCTCGGCGCCGAGGTCGAGCTGCTCGAGGTTGGGACTGGAGGGATCCGGTTGGCGCAGGAGCTCCTCAGCGGCTACGACCGTCTGATCGTCGTGGACGCGATGACCCGTGGGGGTACGCCGGGAACCGTATATACCCTGGAGGTCGAATCGGTGGCTCCAACGAAGGAAATCGACCTGCACCTGGCGATTCCCTCCCGGGCGCTTTCGGTGGCACAGGCTCTCGGCGTGCTGCCGCCGCAGGTGTTTCTGGTGGGCTGCGAGCCAGGCGAGGTCGATGAGTTTGGTACCGAGTTGACGCCGGCGGTCCGGATCGCGGTCGGCGCAGTAGTCGACCAGATCCGGCTATTGATAGATCGCGATCCCTTTCGCGTCTCCTCTATTGGCGTTGAGGACCGAGCCATTGAATGAACGAGGGCCTGTCATGACTGGACGGCACCGCTGATGGACAACGCCGACAACGATATCGCACGCCGGGACGAGCTACTTGAGCTGCTCTACTGGCTGGAAGGCGAAGGCTTTCGCGGCAACGCTACGATGGATAGCATCACCCGCTTTCTGGCCCATCCCGGATACGAAGTCGAGCGCACCATGGAGGATCTGGTTCGCCGTGGTGAGGTGGTACACGAGCCGCAGAGCGGTGAGTATCGCCTCACCGACGAAGGCCGGCGGGAGGCGGCGCGCAGGTTCGCGGCGGAATTCGCTGACTTGTTGAGCCAGGGTCACGGCGAGTGCAACGATCCGGACTGTGACTGTCACAGCAATCCGGCGGGTGCGGCCGAGTGTCACGCCGCGAGGGGGCAACACCGGCACCCATGAGCAGAGCCGCCGTCGCGCACGAGCGTTGGTTTGTAGCGGACCAGCAGTTTCCGGTGGACTTTGCTGCCTTCTTCACGTCCCAAACCTGGATCCCACTCGGGCTCGGGCTCGGCATTACCGCGATCGCGGTGGCCCTGTGGCGCGCACGAGGGTGCCGCCCGGTGATTCCGGGCCCCCTCGCTTTCGGAATGCCCTGGGATAATTACCGCCAGCTACTCTCGTGGATGCCGCTCGTGATTGGTGTGCACACGGCAGTAACGCTGCTGGTGAGCGGGGTGACTCTCCGCCTCTTCGTGCCGAATCTCGTCTTATCTCGCGACTTCCTCGGCGGCATCCTGGGGCTCGCGGAAATCGTCGTTGGGCTCAGCCTGTTCTACGGCGCGCTCAGCCGGATCGGCGCCGTCGTGCTGGCAGGATTGTGGCTAATCGGGGTCGTGCTGTTCGGCCCGGTGATGCTCCTGGAACACACGCTCTTCCTTGGCGTCGCATTCTTCATCTTCGTGACCGGCCGCGGCCCACTCGCATTTGACATGGCGCTGACCCGCTTGCACCGACCGCTGGAGCCATTGGTCCCGTACGCAGTGCCTGCGCTCCGTATTCTTACCGGCATCGGTATCGTGGTCCTGGCGTTCACCGAGAAGCTCTGGAACCTCCCGATGGGATTGGCCTTTCTCCAGCAGCATCACTTCAACTTCTTTCCGGGCCTTGGAATCCAGGGGATCGGTGACCCCGAGTTCCTCCTGATTGCGGGGACGGTGGAACTGACTTTCGGATTGCTGCTCATGTCCGGCGCCTTCATACGGTTGGTCATTCTGCTGCTGTGGCTGCCGTTCAACCTCACTCTGC
>JBKJZM010000117.1:0-7397 GCA_046715295.1 Gemmatimonadales bacterium
CAGTCATTCCGCGCCGCAATCGCTACCGCGGCCGCGCTGCGCGGCAAGCGACGCCTGGTCTTCGTCGCCGGCACCATGCGAGAGCTGGGCGAGGACTCCACCGCGCTGCACCTGGAGGTGGGCGACGAGTTGGTCGAGCTGAATCCCGATCTTCTGGCGGCGGTGGGTGATTTCGTCCCCGCCCTCGAGCGTCACGCCGGTGCCTTGGGCGACCGTCTGATCACCGCCGCCGACCCGATGGCGCTGGGGCCAATCCTGGCCCAACGTCTGCAAGGGAATGAGATGATCGTGCTGAAAGCATCCCGCGGGGTCGCCTTGGAGCGTATACTTCCGGCGCTCGCGGCCCGCGCGAAGAATCCAGGTGCCCCCCCGGCGCCTCTCCGTTCCCGCTGAGGACTGATGTTCTATCACTGGCTCGCCCCGCTTGGCAAGCAGTACATCATCTTCAATCTCTTCAACTACATCAGCTTCCGCGCCGCGGGGGCCACGGTCACGGCGTTGCTGCTGGCTTTCGTTCTGGGTCCCACCGTTATTCGCCGGCTCCGGGAGAAAAAGGTGGGGCAAGTGATCCGGGCCGAGGGTCCCGCGAGCCACCAGACCAAGCGCGGGACGCCCACCATGGGCGGCCTCATCATCCTCCTGGCCACCATCGTGCCGACCCTGCTCTGGGCTCCACTCACCAACCGCTTCGTGGTCGTCGCGATGCTCTCGACGCTCTGGATGGGATGCATCGGGTTTCTCGATGACTACCTCAAGATCGTCCAGGGAAAGTCCCGCGGTCTGGTGGCGCGGTGGAAGCTGGCAGGGCAGTGCAGCTTCGGGCTTCTGCTCGGACTCTTCCTGGCCTTCAATCCGGTGGTACCGGTCGAGACTATCCCGGCCACGGCCACCACGCTTCCCTTCTTCAAATATCTGGTAGTCAACTTCGCACCCTGGCTCTTCGTGGTCTTCGTCACCGTGGTGATCACCGGAGCCAGCAACGCGGTCAACCTTACCGACGGGCTCGACGGCCTGGCCACCGGGCTCGCGGGGATCGCCGCAGCGGCGTTTGCCGTGTTTGCCTACCTGTTTGGCCGGGTGGACGTCACGACGTATCTCAACGTTTTCTATCTTCCCGGGGCGGGTGAGCTGGCCGTTTTCTGCGCGGCCCTGATGGGCGCTACCATCGGTTTTCTCTGGTTCAACGCGCATCCCGCCGAGGTTTTCATGGGGGACACCGGCAGTCTGGCCATCGGTGGCGCGCTCGGCACGGTGGCCATCCTGCTTAAAGCCGAGTTTCTCCTGCTGGTGATCGGTGGAGTATTCGCGGCGGAGGCGATCTCGGTGCTGCTCCAGACCGGGACGTACAAGTGGTTCAAGCGCACTCGCGGCAAGGAATACGCCGATGCCCACCGGGTGTTCCGAATGGCTCCGCTCCACCACCACTTCGAGAAGCTCGGGTGGGCCGAGACCACAGTGGTCACTCGCTTCTATATCATCGGGCTGCTGTGCGCGCTCGTGGCTCTCTCAACGCTCAAGGTGCGATGACGGCGGCCACGGGGAGCAGCTTGTTTGACCGCTGGCGCGCCGGCGGCAAGGAAGTGGCGGTGGTCGGGCTGGGAAAGAGCGGCGTCTCTGCGACGCTACTGCTCCGCTCACTGGGCCTGCCGGTTTACGTCTCCGACACTGGAGCCGGCCCCGCCTTCGACGGCTGGGCTCGCACCCTGCGCGAGGCCGATGCCGTGGTCGAGCTTAGCGGGCACGATCTCGATCGAATCGCCCGAGCGGTGGCGGTGGTCGTGGCACCCGGCGTACCGCCTGAGGTGCCTGCCCTCGAAGCGGCGCGCCAGGCCGGCCTCGACATTCATGCCGAGGTGGATATCGGCTTCGTTGCCCTCCGCGGGACCCGTTGTGTCGGTATCACCGGGACCAACGGCAAGACGACCACCACATCGCTGATCGCCCACGTGCTCGCCAGTGGGGGGATCCGAGCCGAGACGGCCGGCAATATCGGACGCCCGTTGTGTGAGGTTGCCCGCTCGAGCCACCGGCCGGACTGGCTGGCGCTGGAGCTCTCATCCTTTCAGCTGCATGATGCGCCGAATCTCAAGCCGGCCATCGGCGTGCTGACCAACCTGGCGCCCAACCACCTTGATCGGTACGCAACACTCGATCAGTACTATGGCGACAAGGCGCTGCTCTTCCGGAACGCGGATCCCGCATCCTTCTGGGTGACCAACGCGGATGACGCTGCCGTCGAGGAGATGACCCGTCCCATTCCCGGCACCAGAGTTCGATTCTCGATCGAGCGCCGAGCGGATGCCTGGTACGACCGCACCGGCCGGCGGCTGATGCTGGGCGACACGGTGGTCTTGCCCCGCGCTGCGCTGCCGTTGCTGGGCGACCACAACGTGGCCAATGCATTGGCTACGGTGCTGGTGGCTTCCCGCGTGGGCTGCTCGAACGAGCAAATTGCCGAGGGGCTGCGCACGTTCCGGGCGATCCCTCACCGGGTGGAGCCGGTGCGCGAGGTGGACGGAGTCCTCTGGATCAACGACTCGAAGTCCACCAACATCACGTCAACCGAGGTTGCCGTGGCCGCACTCGACCGGAAGTTCGTGCTCCTGCTCGGTGGGCGGCACAAGGGCGAACCGTACACCCGGCTGGCCCAACGGCTCCATGATCGGTGCCGCGCCGTGATAGCATATGGCGAGGCAGGACCCTTGATCGTAAAGGATCTGGGCCGGAGCCTCAAGGTGGTACCGGCCGACACCTTCGCCAACGTGCTCACGGTGGCGCGGGAGCTGGCCCAACCGGGGGATGCCGTGTTGCTGTCGCCGGCCTGCTCCAGCTACGACATGTTTCGGAACTACGAAGAGCGGGGAGAGCGGTTCCGGGCCGCGGTGGAGGCTCTATGAGTCCCCGCGCGATTCGCCACCCCGGCGAGATGAGATGGGAGACGCGGCTCCTCGGCATGTTGACGGCCGTGCTGGTGGTCTTTGGCGTCGCGGCCACCTACGGGGCGGCAAGCCTGGTGACTCTACAAGGCCAGAACGCGGGGTTCGGCTTCGCGCTGCGCCAGCTCTCCGGGGCCGCCATGGGTGGCGTTCTGTTGCTGCTGGCCTCTCGACTCGACTACCACGTATGGCGCCAGCTGGCCTGGCCGCTCCTCTTTTTTACCCTGATTCTTCTGCTCATCCCGCTGCTCCCGTTCACCCTAGCCATTGCCCCGCCGGTGAACGGAGCTCGGCGCTGGCTCCACCTGGGTCTGGTCAACTTCCAGCCGTCCGAGCTCGCGCGGCTCGTGGTTGTGATCTGGTGCGCAATGCTTGCGTCGAAGAAAGGCCTCCAGGTCCGTGAGTTCAAGAATGGTGTGCTCCCCTTCATACTGATTCTGGGCCTCGTTTCGGTGCTGATTCTCCTCGAGCCCAATCTCTCCATGGCCACTCTCGTGGCCTTGCTGGGAGGCCTGGTGCTCTTCACGTCGGGGGCGAAGATCGGTCACTTTCTACTCCTGGCCGGGGGCGGCGTGATTCTGGTCTTTCACCAGATCCGTGATGCCCAGTATCGCCTGGCCCGTTTGGTGACGTTCATGAATCCGGGCGATGCGACCACGGATGCCGGCTTCCAGATCAACCAGTCGCTCGTGGGCATCGGGTCGGGGCAGATCTTCGGGGTTGGGTTCGGCGAGGGACAGCAGAAGCTGGGCTACCTTCCGTACGCCTACTCCGATTTCCTGTTCAGCACCATCGGAGAAGAATGGGGTTTTCTCGGTGTGGTGGTGGTGGTGGCGCTGTTCTCCCTGTTTTGCTGGCTCGGGTTTCATATCGCCAAGACGGCAGCCGAGCCGTTTGGACAGTATCTCGCCGTGGGGCTCACCGCGACCATCGGCCTCACTGCCTTCATGCACATGGCCGTATCGCTGGGCCTGATGCCGACTACGGGCCTGACGCTCCCTTTCATGTCATACGGCCGGTCCAGCCAGGTCATCTCATTGCTCGGCACCGGAATTCTCATCAACATCGGGCGACTCCGCGGAAGCCGGCGTGCGGCGGTCGATCGGGAGCGGGACACGGAGCGCGCCGAGCGGCGGAAAGGCGGCCGGGCGGAGAGGCGGACGGATGGACAGGAGGACGGCTGGGCGGATCGACACCAGGATAGAAGGACGGGAGAAAAGCCCGGGCGCCGGTCAGAGAGGCATAGTCGTTGACTCGTCCCGTCCGCCCGTGCGTCGTCCTCATCGCCGGCGGCGGAACCGGTGGCCACCTGATGCCGGCGCTCGCCATCGCCGCTGCCCTCCAGAACCAAGTCCCAGAGGTGGAGCCGGTGCTGATCGGCGCGACGCGCGGGGTCGAGGCGAGAATACTCCCCACCCGGGATTTCCGGTTCCATTTGCTGCCCACCGAGCCGATCTACCGGCGGGCCTGGTGGAGAAACTTCCGCTGGCCTTTTGTTGCGGGCCGTTTGCTGCGCGAGGTGGGGCGGGTCTTCGAGACCGAGCGCCCGTCAGCGGTCCTGGGAACCGGAGGATATGCGTCGGGACCAGTGGTCTGGTGGGCGGCCCGTCATGGCATTCCAACGGCCATACAGGAACAGAACGCCTATCCCGGCCTGGCCAGCCGATGGCTCAGCCGCCGGGTACGCCATGTCTATCTGGGTCTGCCGGAAGCTCGGCGCCTGCTCCGCTTTGGCCCGGACACCAAGGTCTTCGATACCGGCAATCCGATCACGCCTCCGGCCCCGGGCCGACGGGCCGCCGCTGCCGCCAAGTTCGGGATCGACGGCGCGCGCCCCGTGGTGCTCGTCACCGGCGGGAGTCAGGGGGCTCGGGCGATCAATCAAGCGGTGGCCGGATTGCTCGACGCGGGCGGGCTGGACAATACCGCTCTGGTCTGGGTGACCGGTCGTGGAACCTACGACGAATTCGCCCGTTACCATCGGCCACCCCAGGTGCAGGTCCTCGATTTCCTGGACCCGATGGGAGACGGGTACGCAATAGCGGACCTGGTCGTGTCCCGAGCGGGGATGATCACAGTGGCCGAGTTGTGCGCCTGGGGACTCCCGAACATCCTCATCCCGCTGCCAACGGCCGCGGCCGACCACCAGACCCACAATGCCCGGGTGCTCGCCGCCTCCGGGGCGTCGCTCATGCTCCCCCAGGCCGAGCTCACGCCGTATCGGTTGCGTGAAGTTATCACGGACTTAATGAGCAACCCAGCCGGCCGGAAACAGATGGGCGAGCGGGCATTGGCGAGAGGGAGACCGCAGGCGGCTCAGGAGATAGTGTCTAACTTGTTGACACTGATTTCCTGAGCGGCGCACTTTCAGAACCACCCGCAACAATTTACATTGGCGTATCTAACATGGCTTTGTTCAACCCCTCGGATAAGCGCACCGTCCACTTCATGGGAATCGGCGGAGCCGGGATGAGTGCGCTGGCACTTATCGCGTGTCGCCGTGGGGTTGCTGTGAGCGGGTGCGATATGGACCCCACCGGTGCGGCCGATCTGGCTGCGCTGGGGGTTCGAATCGCGCAGGGTCACGACCCGGCTCATTTGTCGGGAGTTCGGGCCGTCGTGGTCACTGCCGCTGTCGCTGCCGGGCACCCCGAGCTCGAGCGGGCCCGGCAGTTGGGTCTGCCCATCGTGCCCCGCAAGGTGGCGCTGGCCGAACTGATTGAAGGCGCCCGCGCCGTAGGGATATCGGGTACCCACGGCAAGACCACCACGACCGTCATGGCCACGGAGGCGTTGACCGCCGCCGGGCTGAACCCGACCGGTATCGCCGGAGGTCGGGTGAGCACTTGGGGCGGCAACGCGCGGGTGGCGGGCGACGACCTGTTCGTGGTCGAAGCCGATGAGTTCGACAAGGCGTTCCTGACGCTTTATCCGACCGTGGCGGTGGTGAACAACGTGGAGCCGGATCACCTGGAATGCTATGGCTCCATGACGGCCCTGGAGGACGCGTTCGCTGAGTTCGCCGGCCGGGCGCGGATCGCAATCGTCAATGCCGACGACCCCGGGGCCAGGCGAATTGGGGAGCGAGTGGGGACCACGGTTCGCCGGTTCGGCTGTGCCAGCGATGCCGACATCCGGATCGGCGAAGTGGTTCAGCAGGCCGATTTCACGGAGGCCCGAATCACCTGGCCCGACGGCCGTGACATCCAGCTTCGTCTCCGAGTGCCCGGCCTCCACAATCTGCGCAATGCCGTCGCCGCGCTGGCGGCCGTGGATGCCCTCGGTGGCGAGCTCGAGCTGGCCGCCCGCGCGCTCGGGGATTTCCAGGGTGTGGGTCGCCGGTTCGAACGCCTGGGAGAGTTCGCCGGCGTAGCCGTGGTCGACGACTACGCTCACCATCCTTCGGAGCTCGCCGCCACCCTGTCGGCTGCACGGCAAGCGTATCCCGGCCGGCGCCTGGTAGCCGTCTTTCAGCCCCACCTTTACTCGCGAACGGCGGCTCATGGTGAGGCGATGGGGGAAGCGCTGGCGGTGGCTGATGTGGTCTTCGTGACCGAGAACTACCCGGCACGGGAGCAGCCGATTGAGGGGGTGAGCGGCCGCCAGGTGGCCGCGGCGGCGGAGAAGGCCGGGGCCGACACCAGGTTCGAGCCGATCCGGGCGGATGTAGGCCGAACCGTGTTCCGGGAGCTCCGGGCGGGCGACGTGGTGCTGACGCTCGGTGCCGGCGACATCACCAGGGTGGCTCCCGAGCTGGTCCGTTGGCTCAGCGCCGCCTGAGACGCGGCGGGTCCCGGCATCCTCGCCTTCGGCTCGGGTTGCAGCTGCTGGGTGCCTTGCTGGCCCTCGCTTTGGTCTGGCTCGGCGCGCCGAACCTGCTGCGCCGGCTCGACTTCTTCCGGATTAGACGAGTGGAAATCGCGGGACTCCAGTATCTTCCACAGGCAAAGGTGATTGCATCCCTGGAGCTGGGCTCCGGGGCCAGCGTTTTTGACGACCTCTCTGCTGCCGGTGGTCAGGTGCGCCGGCTGCCTGGTGTGGTTTCGGCGGTGGTGAGACGCCGGCTCCCCGGCACGCTCGAGATCATCCTGACCGAGGCCGTCCCCGTGGCGCTCGCACCCCGCAACGGCGGCATGGCGCTGCTGGACTCGAGCGGGAAGGTCCTTCCCTTCGATCCGGCCGCAGCCGCGCCCGACCTGCCGGTAGCCGCGAGTGCCGACGCGAGGGTGGCACGAGTGCTTGCCAGGGTGCAGGAGCACGACCCGGCGCTTTTCGCCCGGGTTCGGACGGCCTGGCGGGTACGGGATGATGTGCTACTCGATGTGGACGGGCGGCGGTTCTGGTTCGGCCCGGAGGTCACGGCGGAGGATATACGAGCGGTGATGGCGGTCGCGCAGGACCTCGCCCGGCTGGGGCGCAAATATCACGAGCTCGATGGACGCTACGCGGGCCAGGTGATCG
>JBKJZM010000118.1:0-8021 GCA_046715295.1 Gemmatimonadales bacterium
GCGCCGGCAGACGCTGTTCTTCAGCGCCACGATGCCCGCGCCGATCATGACACTGACCCGGGAGATGCTGCGCGACCCCGCCACCATCAATCTGGAGCGAAAGTCGGCGCCCGCGATCGGCATTACCCAGGCCGTCTATCCGGTGCCCCAGGAGCTGAAGTCGGCGCTCTTCGTCCACCTGCTCAAACAGGGCGAGATCAAGGAAGCACTGGTGTTCACCCGCACCAAGCACCGCGCCAACCGTCTGCAGGCCTACCTGGTCAAGCAGGGAGTCAAGGCCGAGCGGATCCACGGCAATCGGAGCCAGGCCCAGCGCACCGAGGCGCTGGCCGGCTTCAAGAGCGGGAAGTACCGGGTGCTGGTGGCCACCGATATCGCAGCCCGGGGAATCGATGTCGAGGCGCTCGGCCACGTGGTGAACTTCGACGTACCGAAGGCGGCCGAGGATTACATTCACCGGGTGGGGCGAACTGCGCGGGCAGAGATGACCGGCGACGCGTTTACCCTGGTGTCGCCCGACGAGGAGGGCGAGCTTCGTGGCATCGAGCGGGTTGTAGGGAAGCGCCTCCCCCGCATAACGGTTCCGGACTTCGATTATTCGGCCAAGCCGGAAGCCCGGTTCGAGGTACCACTGGCGGAGCGGATCGCCACCATCCGGGCAAGAAAGTCGGAGGACCGGGCCCGGTCGAAGGCCAAGGAGGCGCGCCGAGCGGCGCACGGTACCCGACCGCCGGAGCGCTCGCCGTCCGCCCGGCCGGGCCAGCGAGGCGGCCGGGGCCGTCCGAGGAACGGGGGCTCTCCCCATTGAGGGGTAAACCATGGATCAGGTGACGGTCAACTACGAGGGCAAGCAGATCACTGCCTCGCGGGGCGATGGCCAGACCACGTCTGGCCAGACGCTGCCCGGCGATAAGGCGGCCCCCCAATGGCATGTGACCATCGCCGGCACGGCCTTGACCAAGTTCCCGGCCACTGCCGGAGACACCGAAGAGCGGGTCCGAGACCAAGTGCTTAGCTGGCTTCGGGAGCATCCCGATATGCTCGATCGCGATCAAATTGTGCTCGGAGGGGGGTAACTGCGGTTAGATTGCGTCAGCCGGGTCGTGGTCCGCGATTCATATATTCCAAGCGAGTCCTCTGTGAGCACGCATAAAGTCGAGCAGCGCCGCCTCAGTCATCGTGGCCGGGAGTTCCACTTCGTGTCGTACGATGCCCAGATAGCGAATGAGCGCCGCGGCGTCGAAGCGGTTCCCCCCATGTGGTACCTGATGAATGAAGGCAAGCGCCGGCCGGTACTACCGCACGTCCCAGGACAGGAGCTCGTGGAGCTCGACGACGCGCTGCTCCGGTGGGTGGACGAGCAGGTCTTCGGAACCAAGGCTCAGATGCTTCAGCGCCAGCGCAAATAAGGACAGCGCCCCAATCACGAGGCTCGCCCACGGTGTTTGATGCTCTCGACCCCGATTCCCCGGCATTCTGGTTCCGTCTCGGCACGGCCGTCCTCTGCGGGGGGATCATCGGTCTCGAGCGCCAGCTGCGGGGTAAGGCGGCGGGGATACGCACCAGTATCCTGATCTGCCTCGGTACCGCGCTGTTCGTCGCGCTGGGAGCGTCGTTCGAGGGTGACCGGGTAGATCCCACGCGGGTCCTGGCGCAGGTGGTCACCGGAATCGGGTTCCTGGGCGGCGGAGTGATCCTGGCCCGAGAGGGCGCGATCGTGGGGGTGACCTCGGCCGCAGTCATCTGGGTACTCGCCGCGCTGGGCTCGATGATCGGACTCGGGCACCTCACCGCAGCCATCATACTCACCCTCATTACGGTTGCCCTCCTGCTGGGCGTCGAGCTTCTCGAGTCGGTCTTCCGCCGGCTTCGTCAGGGGGCTCACGAGCGGGAGATGTCCAAGATCGAGTTGGAAGACTGAAGGGAACGCTGAATGCGTCGCGTCCTGCTGTTTGTGGTCGTGGCTGCCTGTGTCGATCGCCCGCCGCGGAATGAGCCGGCGGCTTTGACGCCGCCTCGCGACTCTGCCGACAGCGCCTTCACCCTGATTCAGGCCCGCGGTCATGCCGTCATGGGCGTCGATCAATACACCTCATTCCACCGATTCGAGTCGCTGCCCGACGGGGGCCGTATCAGCCTTCAGCGCGACCCCCGCGACACCTCCGGCGTGGCCCAGATCAGATCCCATATGCGTAGAATCGAGACCGCCTTCGCAAGGGGCGATTTTACTCTCCCCGGCCTGGTCCATGACCGTGACGTCCCGGGAACGGCCGTGATGGGTGCCCACCAATCCCGGCTCAGCTACGTTGCCGACACGTTCCCCGGCGGCGGGGAGCTGCGCCTCAGGACGTCGGATCCTTCCGCGATCGCAGCCATCCACCAGTTCCTCGCCTTCCAGCGGCAGGATCACCGCTCGACCAGCCACGGAGCCGGACACTGAGCTCCTCACTGCTGCCGCGGTCGGTTGCTGCCATTCTCGACCGGGATCTCAGGACGCTGCGCCGCGAGGTCGAGGCCTATCCAGATGAGCGCGGGCTCTGGCTCGAGGTGCCCGGCATATCCAATGTGGCCGGCACCCTGGTCCTGCACCTCGCCGGGAACCTGCAACACTACCTGGGGGCGCGTCTGGGCAGGACAGGATACCTGAGGGACCGCCCGGCTGAGTTCGCGCGCCGGAATGTGCCGCGCGCGGAGCTGCTACATGAGATCGAAGCCGCCCGGGTCAGCGTGAAGGCGGCACTGGCGGGCCTAACGGAACCGGAGATCACGGCCGAGTATCCCGAGGTGGTCGGAGGCTCGAGGGTGGCCACCGGCGACTATCTGGTTCACCTCGCGACCCACTTCGCCTATCACCTGGGGCAGATCGATTACCATCGGCGGGTGGTGACCGGCAGTGCGTTCGCGGTGGACGCCATTCGACCGTCGGAGCTGAGCTCGGCGCGGTGATCCTCTTCGTCCTGCTGGCGCTTGCGGCCGCCGTGATCCTGATTCAACGGTGAGTCTCTACTCCGGAGCAGGGAAGTGACCCTCAAGCGTGAGGTGCTGGTACTGGTCGGACAGGTCCTGACAGTCGATGCACTCTTCATTGCGGTGTACTTCGGGGCCGGGATCGAGCGCGCGTCCGACAGGGTGAAGATTGCCTTTACCGTGATGTGGACCATTATCAACCTCGCCGTGGTTATTCGCGGCCTCGCCAGAATCCGCAGTGCCCGGGTGAATCACCCGCCAGCCTAGCAGGACCAGAAGAAATGGCGAACGGCTCGGGTCCCGGGACCACGCCCAGGGAAAAGGGGCTTGCGGAAAATTTAACTAATTGATTAATTAAGATCATGGCCGACTCACCCAGCAAGGACCAGATCCTCGACGCCGCTGAGCGGCTCTTTGCTCAGCAAGGCTT
Organism: Gemmatimonadales bacterium; assembly: GCA_046715295.1. GTDB lineage: Bacteria > Gemmatimonadota > Gemmatimonadetes > Gemmatimonadales > GWC2-71-9 > CAVVWJ01. The sequence continues at coordinate 3,398 of JBKJZM010000118.1, forward strand.
CTCCCGTACCACCATCAAGCACCTGGGGCAGGCGGCGGGCGTCAATTCCGCCCTGCTGTACTACTACTTCGGCGACAAGGAGCGCCTCTACCGCGCGGTGCTCGAGCGGCTCGTTACCCGGCTGATAAGCCGCACGTTGGGCCGGCTCGGGGCCGACGCATCGCCCGCACTCAAGATCCGCGGCTTTATCGAAGCTCAAGTGGAAACGTTCATCGCCGATCCGCAGCTGCCCCGGCTGTTCATGCGCGAGATGCTGGATCACGACGCCTCCCACGCGGTCGAGCAGATTCAGCACCTGGCCGCCACCAGTTTCAAGGGACTCTGCGACACCATCGCGGAAGGCCAACGCCAAGGCGCCTTTCGCTCCGATATCGATCCCAAGTTTGCGGCGATCTCGACGGTCGGGCAGGTGGTGTACTTCTTCGTGGCCCGTCCGGCCGTGCGCATTCTCCTCGGTGCCGGTAAGGAGGGCCCGTCGCCGGCAACTGTGCAGGCATTTGCCAGCCACGCGGCAGACTTTGCCCTGGCGGCGCTGGGCTCGAGTGCGACAGAAGTCCCACCTAAATCACGGAAACGGAGGACGGCATGAAGGCCCCGAGCTGGTTGCTGCTGATAGCAGTCGCCGGCTGCAGCAAGAGTGCTTCGGACCGGATCGTCGCTACCGGCACGATCGAGATGATCGAGGTGGATGTAGCACCGCAGGTGCCATCCCGCGTGGTGACGGTGCGGGTCGAGGAGGGTCAGTCGGTCCGGGCCGGGGATACCCTGGCGGTCCTGATGCAATCCACGACCCGCGCCGGGGTCGCGGAACACGTCGCGCGGGTTCGGGCGGCGGAAGCGAGCCTGCGTGAGGCTAGGGCCGGAGCCCGCCCCCGTGAGATCGAACGGGCCGAAGCGGAGCTGAGGCGGAGCGAGGCAGAGGCGGTCAAGGCGTCGCGAGACCTGGAGCGTATCCAGCCTTTGGTCGCGGCTGGGGCGGAGACTCCCCAGCGACTCGATGCGGCTACGGCCGAAGCCGCTGGTGCCGCCGCCCGCCGGGATGCCGCGCGGGAGGACCTCCAGCTCCTCCGCGAAGGCACGAGGCCCGAGCGAATCGACCTGGCCCGCGCCGAGCTTGCCGGCGCGCGGGCGACGCTGGCGGGCGCAAGCGCGGTGGCGGGGGACCTGGTGCTCACCGCCCCGGTAAGCGGAACCGTGCTCTCTCGGAATGCCGAGCCCGGTGAGATGCTCGCATCGGGGCAATCCGTGCTCACGCTGGGTGAGACCGGGGCAACCTACACCCGGGTGTACGTGCCGACGCGGGAGCTTCCGTCGGTGAAAACCGGTCAGGCGGCTACTGCCCACCTCGACGGGTTTCCCGACCACCCGTTCAAGGGTCGGGTCGTCGCGGTCAGTCCAACGGCCGAGTTCACGCCGCGCATTGCCCTGACCGAGAAGGAACGCGCCGATATGGTCTTCGGCGTGAAGGTGGCGCTGGAAGATACGACGGGCATGCTCAAGGCCGGGCTACCCGCGACGGTAGAAATCCACTCGGCGAGGGGACGATGACGAACGGCGCGCCGTCCGGCGATTCCGTCACCGTACGCGGCCTGAGAAGGGTCTTCGGCGCACGAGTGGCGGTCGAGGGCCTCGACCTCGGCATCGGCACGGGGGAAGTCTTCGGTCTCCTGGGCCCCAACGGCTCGGGCAAGACCACCATCATTCGCATGCTGTGCGGGTTGATGAAGCCCACAGCTGGATCCGCCACCGTAGTGGGGTACGACGTCGTGGCCGAGCCGGAAAAGGTACGCCGGAGAATCGGCTATATGTCCCAGAGGTTCGGGTTGTACGACGACCTGACCGTGGCCGAGAACATGCGTTTCTACGCTTCGGTGTACGGCCTCAGCGGAAACGCTCGGCGGACACGGATCGAGGAGCAGCTGGCGGAGCTGGGCCTCGAGGAGCGGGCCGGGCAGCTGGCGGGAACCATGAGCGGCGGCTGGAAGCAGCGGCTCGCGCTGGCCTGCGCCACCGCCCACCGCCCGTCGATGCTGTTCCTGGATGAGCCGACTGCCGGGGTGGACCCCGCCTCGCGCCGGCTACTCTGGCAGTGGGTCTATGGTCTGGCCAAACAGGGAACCACGATCCTGGTGACGACCCATTACATGGACGAGGCCGAGCGCTGCGAGCGGCTTGCGTTCCTCTCGCGGGGCCATCTGATCGCGGTCGGGACGGTGGGAGAGGTGCTGACTCAGTTCGCGCAGCCCACCATCGAGGATGTGTTCATCGAGCTCCAGCGAAGGGATGAGGGGGCGGTGGTATGAATCTCCTGCCGATGCTGTGGAAGGAGGTGGTCCAGCTCCGCCGCGATCGCTTCACCCTCGCCATGATGCTCGGCATTCCGGCGATACAGCTCGTCCTGTTCGGCTATGCCATTCGCACCGAGGTACGCCACCTCCCCACGGTGGTGCTCGACGAATCCCGCACCCCGGAGAGCCGGGCACTGGTCAGCGTGCTGCGCAACACCGGAAATTTCGATGTCACCGAGTGGGTAGCCACCCGCGCCGAGCTGGCGGACCGGATCGAGGGTGGAGACGCAAGCGCGGGACTGGTGATTCCGCGGGATTACATGCGCGACGTCAAGCGTGGCCGGACGGCGTCGGCTCAGATGATCGTGGATGCGGCAGACCCGATGGCATCATCTGCCGCCATGTCGGGCGCCACACGGGCCGGTGCTGCGCGCGCCGCCGTCCTGTCGGGGTCACGCGGTGCCGGGCCTTCAGCCGTCGAGGTGAGGGTCCGGCCCTGGTACAATCCCGGCATGCGGGACGCGGTCTACATCGTGCCCGGCATCATCGGTGTGCTGCTCTCGCTGACCATGGTGCTCATCACCAGCATCGCGATCGTGCGGGAGCGCGAGCGGGGCACGCTGGAACAGCTGATCGTCACCCCCATCGACAAGACCAGTCTGATCCTCGGAAAGATCGTCCCCTTCCTGATCATCGGCTTCGTGCAGATGACCGTTATCCTGGTGCTAGGGTGGCTGCTCTTCGACATCCCGATGCGGGGGAGCCTCGTGCTGCTGTACGCCATCGCCTTTGCGTTCATCGTGGCCAACCTCGGGCTCGGGCTCCTGATGTCCACCCTGGTGCGGAGCCAGCTGCAGGCCATGCAGATGGGCTTCCTCTTCCTACTGCCCAACATTCTCCTGTCGGGGTTCATGTTCCCCCGCACCGCGATGCCCGCTCCGGCCCAATGGCTGGGCAGTGCGCTCCCACTCACCTACTTTCTCGAGGTTCTGCGCGGGGTGCTCCTGAAAGGGATCGGGATCGGCCATCTTTGGCAGGAAGGGCTCATCCTGGCGCTCTTTGCCGTCGCCCTGGTAGCGCTGAGCGTGAACCGGTTCTCCAAGACGATCGAATAAGAGGAGCTTGCCGCCATCGGATCACCCACGCCTCTCGGCGCCGCCTGGGACGGAGAGGGAACCAACTTTGCGATCTTCTCCCGGCATGCCGCCCGGGTGGAGCTTTGCCTGTTCGACGATCCGGAGGATGCGGCCGAATCCGCACGGGTCGAACTGCAGCGCACCGAAGACGTATGGCACGTATATGTGCCCGGAGTCCGCCCGGGCCAGGCTTATGGCTACCGGGTGCACGGGCCCTATGCACCAGCCGGCGGTCACCGCTTCAACCCGGCCAAGCTCCTTCTCGATCCCTACGCCAAGGCCATCAGCGCCAGGATGCGGTGGAGCGACGCCCTGTCCGGATATGCGCTTCGAAGCCCCGATCCCGAGCGCGACCTGATCCCGGACACACAAGACAGCGCTGGTGCGATGCCAAAGTGCCTGGTCATCGACACGGGGTTTGCCTGGGACGGCGATGCACCCCCAGAGACACCCTGGGACAGGACCGTGATCTATGAGGCTCACGTCAAAGGCATGACCCAGCTTCACCCGGACGTCCCGGAACCGCTGCGGGGCACGTACCTGGGACTCGCCACCCCGCCGATCATCCGTCATTTGAAGAGCCTCGGAGTGACCGCCATCGAGCTGCTGCCGGTGCACCACGTAGCGGCGGAGCACCGGCTGAGTGCGCAGGGACTCACCAACTATTGGGGATACAACTCGATCGGATACTTCGCCCCCGACGTCCGGTACGCTAGCGGTGCCGGGAATCCGGGGGAGCAGGTCACCGAATTCAAGACGATGGTCAAGCGGTTCCACCAGGAAGGCATCGAGGTTCTCCTCGACGTGGTGTACAACCATACCGGCGAGGGGAGCCACCTCGGTCCCACGCTCTCGTTTCGAGGAATCGACAACGCGACCTACTACTGGCCCCTGCTGGGAAACCCCCGGTTGTACGCTGATTTCACCGGCTGTGGTAACACAATGGATCCGCGGAAGCCCCCGACGTTGGAGCTGGTGCTGGACAGTCTCCGGTACTGGGTGCGGGACATGCACGTGGACGGCTTTCGCTTCGATATCGCGCCGGTTCTCGGGCGGGATGACCACGGATTCAGCCCGGCCGGCCAATTTTTTTCCCGACTTCGACAGGACCCGGTGCTAGTTGGGGTGAAGCTCATTGCCGAGCCTTGGGACCTGGGTCCCGATGGCTATCAGGTGGGCAGGTTTCCGGCGGGCTGGAGC
>JBKJZM010000119.1:0-5354 GCA_046715295.1 Gemmatimonadales bacterium
GGTATGGAGACCCACGTCCAGCACCACCCGAATGGCACGCCAGAGAAGATTCACCAGCTGAAACAGCCGTGCCCGATCGCTGAGATAGTACCCCGTCTCGCCCATCAGCTGCTCGGAATAGAGGGCCCACCCCTCCACCATGATCGGACTCCAGATGTGCCGCCGCACCTCGGAGCCGAGTTCCTGAGCCGTAACCAGTTGCAAGTGATGTCCCGGATAGGCCTCGTGGGCTACCATGGCGGGAATGCTATGGGTGCAGTGACCCCGCCGTTGCTGGGCGAAGGCTTCGGGCGGAAGCGTGGGGTCGGGCACGGTGACGTAGAATCGTCCGGTACGATCCGGGAGATAGAGCGGGGGCGGCTCATACGCCGCGAACGGCACCAGCGAGGCGAGGAACGCCGGGGTGGGCACCACCTCGACCGGTGCCTCCGGCAGGGTGACGAGATCATGCTCGAGCACCCAGTTGTTCGCCCGATCGATCTCGTCATGGTAGGCCGCGAGCAGCCTGTCGGCGGGCGGCGCGTCGTTCCGCAGCTCGTCGACCAGTACGCGCCAGGGACGCGGGTCGAGTCGCCCTGCCAAAGCCACGATTTCCTCGGTGACCTCCTCCTGCAGGTGAAGACCGTAGCGCCAGAGCTCCGGTGGGCCGGCCATCAGGGCGTGCTCATGATGCAACCGGCGGCCGAACTGCTCCTCACCGATGGCGAAAGCATGCGGATCCGCGGCCGGCTCGATCTCATCCCGCAGCGAGGCACCGAATGCGACCAGCGCCTGAAGCGCTGCCTGGCCTGCCGTTGTGAGCCGACCAGCCAGATCGGGCGCAGCACTGGCAAAGACGGCAACCATCTGCGCCACCAGCTGTCCGCCCCCACCGAGCATGCTCAGGGCGGTATCGACAAATATGGAGGGTGGCTCGTCGATCGAGTCGCGGGCGGTGTCGAGAAATGCGGGTGCCGCCTCCAGCCGGGCCATCACGGCTGGTACCCGGCTGGGGAGATCCTGCCCGTGCCGGGCCAGGAGGGTATAGAGGCCCTGGAGCAGATGAGAAAGCCAGAAACCCGGGTTGCGAATGTGGGGCCGTTCGCGTTCGAAGCGGAAGATGGTGCTCCGCATCTCGCCCAGGAGCGCGGTGCGATCGATCTCCTCGTTCAGCTCTTCGGGCTCGAGCTCCTCCAGCGCACCAGTCAGAGACCGAAGCGCGGCCAGGTGTTCTCTCGTGGTGTCGGCATCGAAGCTCCCGAGTCGGGAATCCTGAGCCAGCAGCCCGGCTGCACTCGCAGCCGCAGGATCGAAGTGGTACTTGAGATCCAGGTAGGATCGACAGAGATCATCGACCGTCGGCGCTGGACTGCCTCTGGCTTCGCTCAAACGGCCGCTCAGGATGACCGCTCCGCGGTCACTTCCGAGTGGTCGCCCAGCGTGGTGCTCCCGCGGAACCCCTCTACCACGACTCCATTGCCCAGGAGGGAGCCCTCGAGCTGTACCCCATTCAGCTTCGCATCCCGGCCCACGATCGTGTTGCGGAGCCGGCTGTCGCTTACCCTGGTGCCGGATTCCAGGGACACGTTGGGCCCGATCTCGCTCCGTTCGATGGTAACCCCATCCTCGATGTAGACCGGATCGTGCAGGGTGACGCCGGGGAAATCCACCCGGCGGGCCGCGCCCTTCCGCAGCAGGATCTCGTTGGTCTCCAGCAGCGTGTCCAGTTTGCCGCAGTCGTACCAGCCGCCCACCTCGGCGGTCAGGATGCGCTTCTTGTGCTCGATCATCCACTGGAAGGCATCGGTCAGATACCACTCGCCCTTGTTGGCCGGGTTGCCGAGCACGTGCTCGATGCCCTGCCAGAGACTGTCCACCGACCGGATGTAGTAGAGCCCGATGTTCGCGAGCTTGGAGATCGGGGTCGACGGTTTCTCCACGATGCGAGTCATGTACCCGCGCGCATCGGTGACCACCACGCCGAACCGTTGATAGTCCTCCACCTCCTTGGCCCAGATGATCCCGTCGGCGTCGGTCCGGTTGATGAGCGTGAGATCGGCCTCGAATACCGTATCGACGAAAATGATCAGCACCGGCCCTTTCACGTAGGGGCGGGCCAGGTTCACCGCGCCCGCGGTGCCGTCCTGCACCTTTTGCTCGATGAAGCGGGATGGAATCTTGTACCGCGCCCGGGCGAAGTCCTCGACCTGCTCTTTGAGGTGGCCGGTGATGAAGATCAGCTCGGTGACGTCCAGCCCCTTGAGGCGGTCCATGACCCAGTCCATGACCGGCCGGCCGGCCACCTTCAGCATCGGCTTGGGCACCAGATGGGTATGAGGTCGAAGCCGGGTGCCCTTGCCCGCCAGAGGGATGATCACTTGCATGTCAGCCTCTTCCATAGCGGTCTTGGAGGCGCACGAGGTCATCGAGCTCCGGCGTGGAGGCCTCAAGAACGTCGCTGTCCACGACCGCCTCGATCGGGTGGATGAGCTTCGCAGGTATGTGAACCGACTCGCCCGCTTTGAAACGACGGGAGACCAGGGTATCGCCCGTCTGGGTTCGGAGGGTGAGCTCGCCCGACAGGACGTGCATCGTCTCGTCTTTCCGGTTGTGATACTGGAGACTCAGAACGTGGCCAGCCTTTACATGGAGAATCTTCCCCACGTACCGATCGGTGAGGGCCCAGATCAGCTCATACCCCCACGGCTTCTCCACCCGGTACGGCACGTCGGGCACTCAGCCCTCCACGTAGGTGAGTTGGTACGACGATGGTGTGGTGACGCAGACGTTCACGCAGACGCCGCAGCCGACACAGCCCTCGCGACGGATAACCGGATGTCCGGCCTCATCGAGGGTGAGCGCCGCTTCGCCCACCGGGCAGGCGTCGACGCAGACGCGGCACGGCGTCCCGCGAAAGGTTAGACAGCGTGCCGGATGCAGCTCCAGCACGCCAAGCCGGTAGCCGACCCAGCCACGCTCGGGCACCGTCAGCGCCGACGTAGGGCAGACAGTGGCACAGGGCATGGTTGGACAGGCAATGCAGGGCTCGGTCGTCGCATCGAGATACGGTGTACCCGCGGCGAGTCCGCCATCCGGCCGCACCTTCACCAGCGCATGCGGCGGGCACACGTCGATACAGGCCCCGCAACGAGTGCAGGCGGCCAAAAATCCAATTTCCGGCAAAGCGCCCGGAGGACGGAAGTAGCGCCGGGCAATGACGCGTTCCTCGGTGTGGGCCACGAGACGCTCGAGCCAGTCGCCCAGCGCCGAGCGCAGCAACCCACGACGAGTCGAATCGAAGGGCGTCAGCATGCGGGAGAAATATGGCGGGGCAGCGGGGCAGATGGGCAGTGCCCCGTTTTCAAAACGCCGGCTCAAAGCTGAAGGTCCAGCGGAACTTCACTTCGTCCTCGCCCGGGCCACGGTCCTGCGCCAGCTCCGGTCGGCTCACATAAAGCGGCAGGTCGAATCTGGTGGTGAATCTGGTGTCACCGATGCGGTGATCGGCACGCAAGCCCAGGCCGGCATCGGCGAGGAACCCGATCCGATCGCCGGTAAGCGCCTGCGTCGCTTCGCCTGCGTACGCCATGTCGGTGAACGCGGCAAGCGCGACCCGGTTGAACAAACGAGCGGCCGGACGGGACACCAGGGCCTGGTCCAGCTCGAGGTTGAGTGCGAGGATTGCTCCGGCAGAAACCCGGGAGTCGATACCCCGCACTCCAGCACCGCCGGGGGAGTGGTAGTGAAAGTCTTCGCCCACCAGGAGTGACCCCCGGGAACGAAGGAAGGGATTGTACAGTTGCTGGAGCGGATCGGCGCCCTGGAGGTAGATCTGACGCTGCTTGGCCGTCTCATCATCGTCGCCGCTCGAATAGCCGAGGAAAAGACGGGCGGCGACATTCCGCTGAGCGCCGAGCGGCCGGCGCGCGGTTCCCTCGATGGAGAGGCGGAGGTAGAACGGATCCAGCTCGGGCCGGCCGGTGGCGGCCAGGCCATCGCGGTTGTACACCAATCCTCCCCCCACCGAGCTTTGCAGCGCGAGTTGCCACTTGCCCTTCCCGGTGCTCACACCGCCGAAGCTCTGCAGCTCCACCGTCCCAACGTCGTCGTAGAGACCGGGATCCAGGTAGCGGACATCTTCAATGCCAACCCAGGTGAGGCTGATGCCCCGGCGCCAGGTCGGCCCGAAGGTAAGGTGCGCTCGCCGGGCCCACTCGAGACTGGCCCTGAGGCCGTAACGACCTTCCACCCTGAAGCCGTCCAGCGTCTGTGAGGTGTTGGCGGCCCGCAGCGTCACCGGGTTCCTCACCCGGAAGAAGAAGTCGACGTCCTGAACCCCGTCGTCAACCCCCCATCCAGTCGCCACCGAGATCAGCCCCTGGTTCTGCTCGAAACGCCCCAGATAGTCCTCCCGGCTCCGCATGCCGAGCGTCACCCCGCCCGCGTCGTTGTACCAGACGGTGGGATGCAGGCCGAGCGTCCGATTCTCGCGCCGGCTCCGAGTCGAGAAGTACGGATGGAAGTACAGGTCCGTGCCCGGCGGCGGGGCGAAAAGCTTCGACAGGATCCCACCGAGCCGTTTGCGATTGTTCAGCAGGTTCCAATCGTGGGTGCGCACCCGCGGATCGAGCACCACCTGCTTCGGCTTGCTCCGGGTATAGAGTTCCACCCATTCACGCTCGGCGTGTCCCTGAGCTCGTGTGACGGCGGTATCGCGCTCACCCACGACAGCCACTTCGACCGGAATTCGACCTCCGGCCTTCCGCACCACCTCGACCCGGGTACGCCATACGTCGGAACGGCTCAACGAGGGAACGACGGAAGAATCCGAGCTCACTTCCCTGGTTCCCCTGCTCCCGCGCTCCGTCCTCACCTTCCCAATCGCGTAGTCGTAGAGCTCGGTCGCATGTAAGCCCTGCCCGAAGAAGGTGGACAGGTCCCGCTGGGACACTTCCTCTGCCACGGCACGAAAAGCGGCCTCATCCACGTGCTTGAGCTTCCAGCGGTCGTAATAGGTCCGCAGGATGCGGAGCATCGTCTCGTTGCCGACGACGTAGCGAAGCTGGTGAAAGAACAGCTCACCCCGGCTGTAGATCGAGATATTGTAGGAGACGAAGTCGCGGTACGCCTCGCTCACTAAGCTGGTTGGCTCGGAATAGCCGTCGAGGTCGAGCTCGAGGATTCTGGCTTCGTTCGGCTCGTAGCCACCGGGCCGGCCGAGCGTCTCCCAGAACCAGGTGGTCTGAAAGCTGGTGAACCCCTCATCCAGCCAGCCTTCGCGCCACTCGTTGTTGGCCAGAATGCCCATGGTGTAGTTGTGGCCAACCTCATGCACGATCAGCCCCTGATCGGCCGATCCGTTCATGACCATCATG
>JBKJZM010000120.1:0-3068 GCA_046715295.1 Gemmatimonadales bacterium
GCAGGAAGACCACCATGATGAGCACCAGGGCGGCGGCCCAGGCGTAGCGGTGCCATTCCTCGTAGGGTCCGGTGGCATAGGTGAATACCGTGAGCGGCAGCGCAGCCATCGGCTGGTCGAGGTCGAAGCTCAAGTACTGGCTTCCCAGCGCGGTAAAGAGGAGCGGCGCGGTCTCACCGGCAATGCGCGCCACCGCCAAAAGGCCGCCGGTCATGATTCCCGGTAGGGTGGCCCGCACCACGACCGAGAGGCTGGTGCGCCACCGCGGGTATCCCAGGGCCAGCGCCGCCTCACGCAGTGAGTTGGGCACCAGCTTGATCATCTCCTCGGTGGTGCGCAGCACCATTGGAATCATGAGCAGGGCTAGCGCGACGCTACCCGCCAGTGCCGAGAAGTGCTTCTGCTGTGCCACGATCCAGGCCCAGGCAAAGACCCCCACCACGATCGATGGCGTGCCGTTCATGACGTCCGCCACGAACCGGGTGACCCAGGTGAGCCGGCTGTTCGGGTACTCGGCGCAGTAGATGCCCGCCCCGATCCCTATCGGCAACCCGATGAGGCACGCCATTCCCACGATGAGGAGCGTTCCCACCAGCGCATGGGCCACCCCGCCTCCGGTCTCGCCGGCCGGTGCGGGCATCCGGGTGAAGAAATCCAGCGAGAGGCTGCCCGCCCCCTTAAGGATCAGGTTGAGCAGAATGAAGAACAGCGGCAGCAGAGCCACGACGACCGCCCCGATCATCAGCCCAACCATCAGGTTGCTGAAGGCCCTGCGGAGGATGCGCCGGTTCATGCTGTGCCTGAGTCCGGAATCACAGCGCGCTGCTCCCGGCAGCCGACCCGCGGGCCACCCGCCAGATGAGGAGCCGGGCACCGGCATTCACCACCACCGTAACCAGGAAGAGCAGGAAGGCCACGTAGGCCAGGGCCGAAAGGTGCAGGTCGCCGACCGCCTCGGAGAACTCGTTGGCGATCGAGGCCGCCATGGTGTAGCCGGGCGCAAAGAGCGAGGCCGCGATCTCATGCCGGTTCCCGATGAGCATCGTCACCGCCATCGTCTCCCCCAGCGCTCGTCCCAGCCCCAGGATCACCGCACCGACTATACCCGAGCGGGCATAGGGGAGGACGGCGGTGGTCACCGCTTCCCATCGGGTGGCGCCGAGCGCGAGCGCCGCTTCCCGTTGGGTGTTGGGGACGGCGAGCAGCACCTCCCGTCCCACCGACATGATGTAGGGCATCACCATGATGGCGAGGATGATCCCGGCCGCCAGCATGGACGGACCGTAGATAGGCCCTTGAAAGAGCGGGAGAAAGCACAGGCTATCGCGCAGGAAGGGGAAGACGGTGGTGCGCAGCAGGGGAATGAGGACAAAGATGCCCCACAGGCCGTACACTACGCTCGGTATCGCCGCCAGGAGGCCGATGAGAAAGGCGACCGGCTGTCGCACTGCCTTGGGGGCGAACTCGGTGAGATAGATGGCGACGCCGAGGGAGAGTGGTACCGCGATCAGGAGCGCCAGCAGCGAAGAGATCAGGGTGCCAAAGATCAGCGGGAGGGCGCCGAACTCCTCCGCCACCGGGTCCCATACGCTCGTGGTGACGAAGTTGAACCCGAACCGAGCGATTGCGAGCCGAGCGCCGTCCCAGAGCTCGAAGACCAGGAACCCGAGCATGATTGGAACCGCCAACGCAGCCACGGTCAGCAGGGCCTTGAAGACCCGGTCGCCGTGGTTGGCTCGCTCGAGAGAGGCGGCCGGTGGGGCAGCGGCTGGTGACGCCGTCTCGGTCGAAGCGGTCATGCAGGATCTTAGAGCGCCCATCACTGGGAACGGTCACGGATTTGTAACGGATGCGTCACGACACGCGGCCGTTTCCATCGGTGGGGTCTACGGCGCCATCGCCTTCTGCGCCATCTCGATGACCTTGACCGGGAGCGGCGCGTAGTGCAGATCGGCCGCCATGCGCTGGGCCGCCGGCTCCAGCATCCACGCGACAAACGCACGAATGGTCTTGGCCCGGGCTGGGTCGGGATCCTCCTTCCGGATCAGCAGCCAGGTGAACGACGAGATCGGATACGAGTCCGGGCCCGAAGCATTGGTGATCGATACCCGGAAGTCCGTAGTCGGTGGGAGCTCGGCTCCGGCCGCCGCGGCAGCGACACTCTTCAACGTAGGCTGAACCAACACGCCGGCAGAATTGCGCAGCCTGGCGGAGGGAAGCCCATTGGAGATAGCATAGATCAGCTCGACGTAGCCGATACTCCCGGGCGACTGCTTGACCTGCTGCGTCACCCCTTCGTTGCCTTTACCCCCCAGTCCAATCGGCCAGTTCACCGAGGTGGCGCTGCCGACCTTGCCTTTCCAGGGGGGAGACACCTTGGATAGGAAATCGGTGAAAATGAACGTGGTGCCGGAGCCGTCCGAGCGGTGCACCACGATGATGTCTTCGCCGGGCAAGGAAACCCCTGGATTTAAGGCGGCGATTCTACCGTCATTCCAGCGGGTGACCCGTCCGAGAAAGATGTCCGCCAGCAGGCGCCCGTCGAAGTTGAGCTCGGTCTTGCCCAGGGCAGGCAGGTTGTAGGTCACGCTTACCGCGCCCAGCACGGTCGGGAGATGTAGCACGTTGCCCTTGACCGAAGCGATCTGCTCGTCGGTCATGGGCCCGTCGGTGGCACCAAAGTCCACGGTGGCCTCGATGAACTGACGAATCCCGCCCCCCGACCCGATTGACTGGTAGTTGATGCGGACACCGGTCTCCTTGGCATAGGCATCGAACCACTTGCTGTAGAGCGGGGCCGGGAAGGTGGCGCCCGCCCCGGTGAGCGGGGTGCCTCCGTTCCTGGCCGTGCCGCTACTGTCGGTACCCGAGCCGGGAGGGCGGTCCCCTCCGCACCCAAGCGCAAACAGCATCAGGCAAGCGACGTATCGGGCGGTCTTGGGCATGGGTGGTCTCTGAGAGTCTAGGGTACGGCTTTCCGGCGCTGACTCCAAGGTGCTGGCCGGTACCGTGCTGCGCAAACGGCCGGCACAGGAGGGTGCCGGCCGCTGAAATGCGAGCACCACGAT
>JBKJZM010000121.1:0-4933 GCA_046715295.1 Gemmatimonadales bacterium
GGGCAGCGGGGCAGCGGGGCGGCTGGCCAGGGGAAGCTGCAAAAAGTCCTTGCGGGTTATGGCAGTGTTCGTGGCGTTCACTGCCCCGCTGCCCATCTGCCCCGCCGCCTCGCTTCACGCGCAGACCTCTCTCACCATCTATAACGACGGCCGCGTGCTGGTGCGGCGAACGCTCCCGCTCACGGTGCCCAAAGGCGCCTCGACCCAGCGGCTTACACTCGGCGCCCTCGATCCGGCCACCGTGTTCTCCCTCGATTCCTCTGTGACCGTGGTGGGGCTGTCCTATGACGGTGCGGTGGACGAGGCCAGTGCCCTCCGCCGGTCGGTCGGTAAGCGGCTCGTGTTCCGGCTGCCGCCGGGTCCGTCTGGAGGACGCGACACTATCAGTGCACTCGTGCTGGGGGTGGATCCGCTCCGGCTCCAGCTGCCCGACGGCCGGATCAGCTTCACCCTGCCGGGCATTCCTCTCTATCCACCCGATGTCGTCGTGGCTGAGCCGACAGCCAGTCTGTCGGTTCGCAGCGCTCAGGCGCAGGACCGGATTCGGCTGGGCTACTTCACCGGTGGCGCGTCATGGCAGGCCAGCTATCAGGTGGTGCTGGGTAAGGTGGACGCGCGGGTGACCGGCATGGCGGTGCTCGGGTCCGAGTCGTTGCGGGCCGAGAACGCGGAGGTCCAATTGCTCGCCGGCTCGGTAGGCCGTGCCCAACCCAAGGCACCGCCCCAGCCGATGAGGCAGGAAAGAGCCATGGCCATGGCGGACGCCGTAAGTGAGTTCGCCGTCCAGCAGAGGGTCGGTGAGTTCCACCTCTATACCCTGGCCGGCCGGAGCACCCTGCTCCCCGGCTTGACCACATCAGTCGCCCTGTTCGAGCCGGCCCAGGTCAAATTCGAGAAGAGCTACGTCGTGCACGGGGACGTCCCCTACTGGGGCTTTCTCCCCCAACAGGGGGAGGAGGCCGAACCACCGGTCGAGGTGATCTACACCCTTACCCGCCCCCGGAAGAACGATTTCGGCGACCGACCCCTGCCGGGCGGTGTGGCGCGCCTATACCAGCCTGATAGCGCCGGAGGCTTGCAACTCGTCGGTGAGGCGTCACTGGATCACACACCCGCCGGAACGGACCTCAAGCTCAACGCGGGCACGGCGTTCGATATCACCGCCAAGCGGGTCCAGGCGAGCTACGCAACCCGCCGGGACAGCACCAAGGCCCGCGGGGTACATACGGTGGCCACGGCTGACTATCGCGTCACCCTGAAGAACGCCACTGATAGCGCGGTCACGGTAATCGTGCAGGAGGAGCGCGCGGGCGAGTGGAGCGTGGCGTCGAGCTCGGTGCCGGCAGAGAAGGGGTCATCCACCGTCACCCGCTTCCGGGTGCGGGTACCGGCCAGGGGGGAGTCACTGCTGACGTATCGAATTCGCGTGATCTGGTGACGTCAGACCAAATCGTCACGATCGTCCACCTCTCGGACCTCCACTTCGGGGGCTTCGCCGACCTCAAGCAGATCGAGGCGCTGGAGAGTTTCCTTCCCTCGCTCCGCGCCACGGCGGTGGCCATCTCGGGCGACTTGAGCCAGCGCGCCCGGCACGGGGAATTCCAGGCGGCGCATCTCTTCATTCAGCGGATGCAGGCGCAGACCCCCACGCTGGTCGTTCCGGGCAACCATGACCTCCAATGGTGGAAGAGCCCGCTCGGCCTGCTCGGCGAACGTCGGAAGTACGCCAAGTACACCCGATATTTCGGCACCGATCTGAGGCCGGTGCTCGAGATCCCCGGCGCTATCATAGCGGGCGCCCTGAGCAGCTATGGCGTCGCCTTCGGGTCGCTCACCCTGAGGCTCCGCGACCTGGCGGTGAAGGGCCACCTCCCGAGATCAGAGACCAACCGAGTCAAGCAGATCTTCGATGCCGCGCCCCCAGGGGTCGCGCGGATCATGGTGTTCCACCACAACGTTCTCCCCGGTGGCCTCTCGCGGCGCATGGGGCTGGCCCGCTGGCGCTCGGCCCATAAGCGGCTCCTGGCGACAGGCGCCGACGTCATCCTCTCCGGCCATGACCACCAGGAGGGCGCCGGACAGATCCAGGGTGCGCTCGCCGTCAGCACCTCGGGCACCCACAGCTCCCGGGTGCGAGGGGGGCGGCCGTCGGTGTTCAACCTGGTGAAGATCGATGCCCAGGCGGTGCACATCCAGCATTTCCGCTGGGTTTCCGGCGACCGGCAGTTCATACCCTCGGATACGTTCTCCTTCGCTCGTCGGGGCCCGCCGCAGGTAGCGGTGTCAGTGGCCGGTGGGGACCAGGGCCTGTGAACGCGGGACAGCGGGACAGCGGGGCAGCGGGACCGTGTCTTCTCTTCGAGGATTGTTTCCCCGCGCGGCTACGGGCACTCGGTCTCAGGGATGTCGAGCACGTCCTCACCCACACGAACCATACGGTGATGCTGAGCCTCAGCCGGCGCATCCTCCGCATACATCGGGGCTACGCCTTCGCTCCTGATGGGGTGCTGAAGGCAGTGGTTCGGTTTTTGAATCCCCGAGTTCCTCGTGGGCTCCGGCGCGCCGCCGAGCGCGAGTTCCTGGCGTTCCCGGTACATGAGTATGCGCCGTCCCGGCTGCGAGCCGAACGACAAGAGCGCGCCCGCCCGGGAGATGTCGCGCTGCTTCACCGCCTCGAAGGCCTGCATCGACAGCTCAACGCCCAGCATTTTGGTGGCGCTCTAGGCGAGATCCCGATCCGGCTCTCGGGCCGCATGCGCACCCGGTTGGGCGAGCTCGCGGTGGAGATCCGGTCCGGCCGCCCCCTCGGCATTGCCATCAGCCGGCGTCACATCGCGCGGCACGCCTGGTCCGAGGTCGAGCACACCCTGCTGCATGAGATGGTACACCAGTGGCAGGCCGAAACCGGGCTTCAAATCGATCATGGCAGGACGTTCAGGCGGATGGCGCGCGAGGTGGGGGTGGTGCCGGCGGCGAAGAGGACGATCGGCGGGGAAGCGGGGAAGCCGAAACGCGCGGCAATGGGCTAGCCTTCGCGGGACGCGGTCGCCGAGCGAGAGCTTCAGGGTCGTGACGGGATATGATTTTCAAACGACGACATCGCGTTATGGCGGCTGGCGTTTCACCGCCGCTCTCCCCACGAAGGTGGGATCAGCTACGCGCGCCACAGGCGCTGGCACTGGTGGGCGCCTACCTGGCGGGGCAGCTGCTGACATGGTTGGTCATTGCCATAGTGGCAGTGTTGCGAGCGGATCAGGGAGCCGGCCCGCAAGCCTTTCAGCAAGAGATCATTCGACTCTTCCCTGCTGGGCTGCTGATCGCCATTGTAGCCGGGACTGTGTCGGCGTTGATGCTCTATCGTTGGAAGGCGGGGCGCAGCGCCATCGCGGGCGAAGAGCTTGGTTGGGGGCCGTCCAGGCCGCGGGACCTTGTAGTCGGCTTAGCGTCCGGGCTGGTGCTAGCTACCATCTACCTGCTGGGCGCACCGTTGTTGGCGGCGTCGCCGCGGCTGTCCGATATGGGGCTCTTGAGCCAACTCGCAGCAACCGGCGGGCTGCCCCGAGCGGCTTGGGCCTTCGCAGGGGTCGTAGTGGGACCGCCGGTGGAGGAGCTGGTCTTCCGCGGCGCGCTTTTCAGCGGCTCGGCGCGCAGTTGGGGTCGTGCTGCGGCAATAGGGGTCACAACCGCCGTCTTCGGGATGCTTCACTTACCCGAGTTTTGGGTGTACTGGCCAGCGGCCGTTTCCGTCACCGTCTTGGGACTGGCAACCGCCATCATTCGGGACCGCACCGGGCGTATCGTCCCCTGCATAGTCGCACATTGCGCCTACAATTCGATGTTGGTGCTGACCGCCTATGGCATTGGGTTTCCGGTACGCCCGGGCTGACCAGCAGTTAGTCTCACTGTAGTATCTTCGTTCCGCCCATCCGCCCATTATATTCCCCACTCCAACACCAAGACTCTAAACCGAGGCACCGATGGCAACCGGGACGGCAGTATCCCAATTCACCGGCGTGGATTTTCTCAATCTCGACTCGCTCCTCTCCGAAGACGAGCGCGCGGTGCGCGACACCGTGCGCACCTGGGTGGACGAGAACCTCATCCCGGTGATCGGCCAGGCCTATATCGAGGGGAAGTTTCCTAAGCAGCTGATCCCGGGGATGGCCGAGCTGGGACTCTTCGGCGCCAACCTTCCGGAGGAGTACGGCTGCGCCGGGCTCAACAACGTGGCGTACGGGCTCATCATGCAGGAGCTCGAGCGGGGGGACAGCGGGATCCGCTCCTTCGCGTCGGTGCAGGGGGCGCTGGTCATGTATCCCATCTATGCCTTCGGTTCCGACGAGCAAAAGAAGAAGTGGCTCCCCTTGCTGGCCTCAGGGCAAGAGATCGGCTGCTTCGGGCTCACCGAGCCGGATTACGGCTCCAACCCCGGCGGCATGATCACCATCGCCCGGGAGACCAAAGACGGCTGGGTCCTCAACGGCACCAAGATGTGGATCACCAACGGGTCGCAGGCCACCGTCTCCATCATCTGGGCCAAGATCGGCGACGTGAAGGATCCGAAATCCATCCGCGGCTTCATCGTCCCCACCGACACCAAGGGCTACGCGGCCAAGGACCAGAAGGGAAAGCTGTCGCTCCGGGCGTCCGACACTAGCGAGATCCATCTCCAGGACGTCCACCTGCCCAAGGACGCGCTTCTCCCGAAGTCCGGTGGAATCAAGAGCCCGCTCATGTGCCTCACTCAGGCGCGGTATGGGATCGCGTGGGGCGCCATCGGCGCCGCCATGGCTTGCTACGATGAAGCCCTGCGGTACGCTGGCAACCGGGTGATGTTCGACAAGCCGATCGCTGCTACCCAGATCCAGCAGGTCCGGCTGACCGACATGCTGACCGAGATCACCAAGGCTCAGTTCATGACCCTCCAGCTCGG
>JBKJZM010000122.1:0-8568 GCA_046715295.1 Gemmatimonadales bacterium
GACTGGCACGCGCGGGGCTGCACGTGCGCTTTGTCTGTCCACCCGGCTCCGAGGTCGAAGCGCTGGCCCGGGCCGGAGGTCTGGAGGTCCATCCGCTTCGTCTGCTCGCTCGCCAGGAGCGGGCCAATGGAGCAGCCTTGGCCGGACTCCTCGCTCGCCACCCCGTCGATGTGATCAACTCGCAAAGCTCGATCGATCGTCGGGCGCTCACCTGGCTGGCGCTAACCCGGCGTCTGCGGATGCCGCTGGTGGTGACCCGCCGGCAGATGCCGCGCACCTTCTACCTCGAAAACTGGCTGATGAGTCGGCTCGCCGCCCAAGTGATTGCGGTCAGCCGTGCGGTGGGGGAGGCATTGATCCGGCGGGGGACGCCGCGTCGGAAGCTCACAGTAATTCACAATGGCGTGGTGACTGACCGGATAGACGTTCCGGTGTCGCCGAGAACCGTAGAGGAATGGAAGAGCCGGATCGGCTGGGAGCCTTCGCGCCACACCATCGGCATCGTCGCGCGTCTCAAGGATCAAGAAGTCGTAATCCGGGCACTCGATCGGGTGAGCCTCCCTGTGCGCCTGGTCCTCGCCGGTGTGGATCCCGCCAGTCATGTGGGCGCGCTGAGCGCGCGGGTGCCGGAACGGCACGCTGTGGTATGTCTTCCATTCACCGCTGAAGTGCGCCCGCTGTACGAACTCCTGGAGCTGGCTCTGCTGCCGTCGCGGATGGAGGGGTTCTCCCAGGGGCTTCTCGAGGCGATGGCTCTCGCCAAGCCCGTGATCGCCTCGGCGTCGACCGGGAACCTGGAACTGGTGAGAGACAACTACAACGGCCGGTTGGTGCCGCCGCGAGACCCGGTGGCTTGGGCGGCGGCCATCGAAGAGCTCCTGGCCGACAGAGCCACCGCGCTCCGGCTCGGCCATGCGGCCCGGATTACTGCGCGGGAGGAGTTTTCGATGGCGAGGACCGTCGACCGAACCTGTACGCTGTACCGATCCGTGCTAGCCGCTTCGAGCTGAGTCCAGTTGCCCGGCCCCGGGTCCGATTCTATTTTTCAAGGCTCCATATCTCATTTGCAAGGGGAGGCACGCTGCGTGGTTAAGGTCTCGGGATTCACCATAGTGCTGAACGCTGTGAAGCTCGATTTTCCCATCGAGGCCAGCATCCGTTCGCTCCTGCCGGTCTGCGATGAAGTAGTGGTCAATGTAGGCAAGTCGGAGGACGAGACCCTCGCGCTGGTTCGCTCGATTCAGCATCCTAAGATTCGAATCATCGAGACCGAATGGGACATGACCATCAAGAACAAGGTGCTAGGGGATGAGACGCTGCGGGCCATGCGGGCCTGCCGCAATCCTTGGGGTATCTATATTCAGGCGGACGAGGTGCTGCATGAAACCGGCGCCGAAGCGTTGGCCCGTGCGATCCGGCAGCACCACGGCGATTCCCGAGTCGAAGGCCTGCTGGTCAAGTACAAGCACTTTTACGGGGATCTCGACACGGTGGGCACGCACCGCCGCTGGTATCGACGCGAAGTGCGCGCCGTCCGGCTCGACCCCGCACTCGATATCCGGCCGTACCAAGGGGCCCAAGGGTTCCGAGTGGGTCCTGACCACCGAAAGATCCGGGCGCGGCTTACCGATGCCGAGATGTTTCACTACGGGTGGGCGCGCCCGGCGCAGGCGCTGCGATCAAAGCTTGAGGTGAGCCGAGTGCTCTATCCCTGGGTCAAACAGCCTGATGCAGGGCAGCCACTGTTGCCCTGGACTCCTGGCCTGACGCGTTTCACAGGCACTCATCCCGCAGCGGCGCGTGAATGGGTGGCGGGCCGGCGTCATGACGCTGAGCGGTTCATCGAACCCCGGCGTTTTCGCTGGCGATTCCTCCGCTACTACATCTCGGCCGCCATCGAGCGGCTCACCGGCGTGAGGGTCTTCGAGTTCCGGAACTACAAGATCGTCTGAGCGAGCGGATACCCCCGACCTTCCAGCAATAGGCGGACGCGGTGTGCATAAGTATGATGTTCCAACGCATGCCGCCGGCCCGTCTCGGCAATCTCCCTGCGATTCTCCGGATGATCCAAGTAGTGTCCCACCAACTGGAGCGCCTCCTCCGGTTCACGGTACCAGGCACAATGTACCCCGTTCTGGCCGAACGCCTCTATGCCCTCTACCCATTCGCCGAGATAAAAGCCGCCGCACCCCATCACCTTCCACATCCTGTTCGAGGCTGAAGCCACCTGTAAGGGCTGAGCCGGGTGCGAACTGGCACCCAGGGTAATAGCTGCTCCTCCGACGGCCCGCGCATATGCTCTTCCGTAGATCGGACCACCCACCACCGGCAGGTCCGGGGGCGCCGTGCGCCACCCCGGACCGCGAATCTGCAAGTCATATGAGCGCGCCATCGCCCGCAGGAGACTGTGGCGCTGCGCCGAAGTACCGGTTCCGATGAAGGCTACGTCGCAGCGATAGCCCCGAGGTATCCAGCGAGCCGGGCGGTCGAGCTCCGGGTCCATCCCCTGGGGGAGGTAAAGGACGTTGGGTATACCCAAGGCCCGATATGTCTCCACCTGGGGGAGGCATGTCGTGAACATGGCGTCAGCCATTCGGCCCAATGTCAGCACGTCCTCGATGGGTGGAATCCGCAGGTCGAAGTACCAGAAAGCGGAATAGCGTCCCCGTATAAGCTTCTTGAGTCGCTGTTCGCCCAGAAGTGTCGCGTGACGGCCAAGAATCAGAACATCGGGCTCGAACGATTCAGCTTGGTGGCTCAGCAGGGGTGCGGCGAACCGGCTCAGGTTCTGAGTCCAGGTCACCGCATTGACCAGCCGGCAGTCGTGCCCGAGAGATCTGACGGCCCGTGCGACTGCGGCTTCGCTCTTGTGCTTCCGTCCAGCCCCAATAACAACCACGCGCAGGGGGACCTCGAAGGTTTCTGGTAGCAAGAGAGGGCCTTTTTTCGATTCGGCGGAAAGATAGTCAACCCACTACTTTGTTGAGGTATGCGACTCTTAGGACTGCATGTCCCACGCGCGTGGCGCCGAGCGCGCCGGACGCTGGCGGCCTTGGGAGTGGCCGGGCTGCTGGCGGTGCTGGTCCGCATCCCTGCAGGGGGCCCTGCAATGCGACGTCAAGGACCTCCACTAAGTTCTCTGGCATGACGACGCAGCTCCTTCTCACCTACGACTTCCCACCCATGGGCGGCGGAATTGCTCGCTGGATGGGAGAGCTCGCCAAGCGCTACCCGGCCGGCTCGCTCGTTGTGTCCACGGGTCAGCAGCCGGACACCGCCGCCGTCGATGGGGCCTTTCCCAATCGAATCGACCGGCTGTTCGTTCCGTCGCAGCGCCTGCGGACGGTCCAGGGCTTACTCCTCTGGTCACGACGCGTTGTCGCGCTCACCACCTCGCTCGAAGCCGAATTCATCTGGTGCGGCAACCTCAAGCCCGCGGCGTACCCGGCCCGGTGGGCAGCGGTGCGGATCGGCACGCCTTACGGCGTTACGGTGGTAGGGTCGGATCTGCTGATTCTTCAACAACAGATCCAGCGGTCGCCGCTCAAACGCTGCGCGGCCCATGCTCTGTTGGGCTCAGCGTCGGTCTTGGTTGCGATCAGCCGATGGACCGCAGATCTCTGTCTTACGATACTGGAGCGGCTCGAAATTAAGACCGCACCCGATCTGGTTCGCACCATCCCTCTCGGTACGGATCCGGCCTTCTTTCAGCCGGGACGCGACACAAGAGAGGTGCGAGCCCGCTACGGCCTGGGGGAACGTCGCTGGTTGCTCTCGGTCGCGAGGCTGGTCGCTTACAAAGGGCTCGACACCGGCCTCAGGGTTCTCGCCGAGCTCCGGCAGCACCATCCCGACGTGGGGTATGCTGTTGTGGGCTCGGGCGAGCAGCTTTCCGAGCTCCATGCGATGACGAGGACCCTCGGCCTGGAGGATCGGGTGCGCTTCCTCACCGACGTGCCCGATCGGGATCTCCCGGCTCTCTACAACTGTGCCGAGGTTTACCTTGGCTTGTCGCGATCGACGGAGCTGGACGTGGAAGGGTTCGGGATATCACTGGTGGAAGCCTCGGCCTGCGGCGTTCCCGTGGTTGCGGCACGAAGCGGCGGTATGCCCGACGCAGTGCGCGAGGGCGAGACCGGTTTGCTGGTAGACGGGGAGCGGCCAGACCTGGTGGCGGAGGCGGTGTGTCTGCTGCTTCGGAACCGGGAGCTGGCGCGGCGCCTCGGAGCAGGAGGAAGGAGGGCGGTGGAGACATTTTACAATTGGGATCGCGTGACGTCCGAAATGATCCGTATCGGCGGAGAGCTAGGTTCTGTTTCCAGGAAAGACGGCTCGGCATAGCGTTCGACCCTGCTGCACTAGATTGTGCGAGTGAATCCTCAGCTACTTCTTGCCTACGACTTTCCTCCCATTGGCGGGGGCATAGCCCGCATGATGGGCGAGCTGGCCAAGCGTTACCCGCCGGGGACGCTGGTGGTATCGACCGGGCAGCACCAGGGTAGCGCCGAGGTCGATGCTTCGCTGGCGAACAGGGTCGACCGGCTGATGGTACCCAGTCGGCGCCTTCGCACGGTTCAGGGTCTGCTGCTCTGGTCTCATCGGGCAGTCAGGCTGGCACGCTCAGTCCATCCGGAGTTCGTCTGGTGCGGCAACCTCAAGCCGGCAGGATATCCAGCACGCTGGATCCGTCAGCGGGTCGGGACACCCTACGGCATTCTCCTGTACGGTACCGATCTCCTGCTGCTGCGGGATCGTATTCACCACTCGGCCCTCAAGCGCGCCTGGGCGCGCACGCTGATCGGTGCAGCCTCGGTGCTTGTAGCCATCAGCCGCTGGACCAGGGAAGAGGCTTTATCCCTGCTGGAGGACCTCGGATTGGACGGTGTTATCGATGTGCGCCTCCTGCCGCTGGGGACCGATCCCGAGCACTTCCGGCCTCGAGTCGATTCATCGAGCGTTCGGGCTCGGTATGGCCTGGCGGAGAGTCGCTGGCTACTGACTGTCGCGCGCCTGGCAGCGCACAAGGGCATCGACACGGTGTTACATGTGCTCGCCGCCCTGAGCGAGCAGTACCCTGACCTACGGTATATGGTTGTCGGGCGCGGTGACCGGCTCAGCCACCTCGAGGGCCTCGCCCGGGACCTCGGCGTGGCCGACCGGGTCCGGTTTCTCACGGACGTTCCCGATTCCGATTTGCCCGCGCTCTATAACACCGCCGAGATTTACCTGGGGCTCTCCCGGCCCGCGGGACTTATGGTGGAAGGTTTCGGTATCTCGCTCAGCGAAGCCTCAGCTTCAGGGATCCCCGTCATTGCCGGGTCGGGCGGCGGTATCCCCGACGCCGTCCGGGATGGTGAGACCGGGCTGCTGGTGGATGCCGAAGGCCCGGAGGCTGCTACCACCGCGGTACGGCTACTGTTAGGGGACCGGGAGCTGGCTCGCCGCCTGGGCGCGGAGGGCCGTCGCGCCGTCGAGACCTACTACAATTGGCGGCGGGTGACTACCGAGCTCGCCGGCATCGGCCACGAGTTGGGGAAATCTCCCCGTCAGGAGGTGGCGTGAAGACCGAAACAGCTTCCCAGCCGTCAGCGGCACTGGAGTACGACCGTCAGTATCGGGCATGGCTCGATGGCCAGGGACCCCGCGCGCTCGACGTGGACTGGCGCATGCGACACCTGCTCTGGCGCCAGCGCGTGCTGCTGCGCCGGTTTCCGCCTGAGCGGAAACGGGTCCTCGATTTCGGGTGCATGGATGGCATCTTCACTCTCCGACTCCAGCAACTGGGCGCGGAAGCCGTTGGGTACGACATCTCGCCCGCGGCCATCAGCCAAGCCGAGAAGTTTCGCGGTGCGGCGCCGCATCCGGTGTTCACCACGGTTGGTCCCGGCCCCGGGCAGTTCGACCTGGTCTATTGCAATGAAGTGCTGGAGCACGTCAGCGACGACGCCGCATTCACGGGCGAGCTGGTCGAATTCCTGGCTCCGGGCGGCGTGCTGGTGGGGACGACTCCGGTAGGCAAGCACTTTGGGGATCCAGACCACAAGCGAGAGTACGATCGCGGCAGCCTCGAGCGCGCGCTCTCCCCGTGGGGTGCCGTACGGATTCGGCGATATTACCGTACGCCGCTGCGCAACCTGCTGCCGTTTCGACAGGACGGCGCAGCGGTGTTCATTTTTGAGGTCAGGCCGCAGAGTCTTCGGGACGCACGCTGATGGCGTAGGTGGGACAGTTGAGGACGTAGGCGCCATCGATGGGAGACCAGGTCTGGACCGGGGTCATCACCTCGGCCTTACCTCGGGCATCGAGCCGGAACACCTGGGGGGCCTGAATCACGCAGGACCCGCAGCCGACGCAACGTTCCTCGTCCACCAGCACCCGAAGCCTGCGCGTGGGGTGCATGCCCTGGCCGATGCCGCCGAGCTGGGTACCCAGCTGATCCAGGGTATTGGCGGTGGCGCGGTAGCCCGACTCGATCAACTCCTCGGTCTTGTCGAAGGCAAACATCGAGATGTGCTCGACCCGGGGCTGCACCAGCACCAGAGGAGGCCCCTTCCAATCGCGCAGCTGAGACTCGATCTGGGTCTGCATCACGATCTCGAGACCGCGAATGTAGGTGGCCGCAAAGCCCTGAGTCTCAATTTCCGACCGGAGAACGCTGGTGGCCGCCACGTTTATCGCGAGGATCGGACCCTGACCCAGCGAAGCGGCCATGCGAACCGGCAAGTTCTCGACAACGGCACCGTCGACGTACGCGCGCCCATTGATTTCCCGCGGGGGGAAGATCCCCGGTAAGGCGCAGGATGCCGCCACCGCGTCGGCCACCCGGGCGGTCCGGAGGCCGGGAAGGCCCCACATGACTTGCATGCCCGAGTGGAGATCGACGGTATTTATCAGAAGGCGGCGCTGGAGATCGCCGAAGGTGACATTCCCGACCAGGCTGGCAATGAGGGCTTCGAGCGGTTCGCGCCGATAGAGGGCGGGGGCAAGAAGACGTCGGAATGCGACGTCAGCGCGAGCAACCTGGAAGACATCCCGGCGCCGTACCATCCGGGCCCGCGCCTCCATCGTCTGGGCGGGCACTCCGGCAGCCCAGGCCGCCGCGATGAGGGATCCAATGCTGGAGCCCACCACCAGGCTCGGCACCAGGCCCCGCTCTTCCAGGGCACGGAGCACGCCGATGTGGGCTAGCCCTTTCAAGCCGCCGCCACTGAGAACCAGGGTAAAGGGGCTATTCGGTATCACGTGCTCGCCCTGCCAAAGGTTGCATTCGGACCAATGCTGGTAGAAAAGTGCAAGAATCGTGCGCTCCTCGCGATGAGAGCCAGTGGAGGAAGGTTGTGCCCGGCCCACCATTGGAGCGGGTAACCCAGATCACAGGAGCAGGATGCCATACGGAGTGCTCGGGGAGCGACTGCGGCGGGATCGGTTCTTCCAGCTGGGCCTTTTCTTCGTCTCGGTGGTGGTGATCGCCGCGGTGTTCGCGCCCTGGCTGGCGCCCCACAACCCGATTACTGGGGACCTTAAGAACGCCTACCTGGTGGAACCGGGGTCGCGGTTCCTCCTGGGAACCGATACTCAGGGGCGCGATGTGCTCAGCCGGGTTCTCTATGGGGCCCGGCTGTCGCTCTCGGTTGGCGTCATTTCGCAGTCGGTCTCGGTGACCCTTGGAGTTCTGCTCGGCCTGCTGGCCGGCTACTACGGCCGTTGGGTTGATGCCCTGGTGATGCGTCTGGCCGACATCACTCTGGCATTCCCCACCCTACTCCTGCTCATCGCGGTGGCTGCCGCGGTCAAGCCCTCGCTCCCCGTGGTCTTCGTCGTCATCGGGATCGTCGGCTGGGCCGGCATGGCCCGGCTGGTACGCAGCCAGGTTCTCGTGCTCCGGCACTCGGAGTTCGTGCTCGCCGCCCGTGCCCTGGGCGCGCGCGACCGCCGCATACTCCTGCGGCATCTCCTCCCCAACGTGCGGACCCAAGTCATCATCGCCGCAACTCTGGGCATCGCCGGCGCCATCATGGCTGAAGCTGCCCTCTCATTTGTGGGATTGGGGGCCCAGCCGCCTACCCCGAGCTGGGGCGCCATGGTGGCCGATGGCCGTGACCTGCTCCGGGTGGCTCCCTGGATCTCGTTTGCCCCCGGCCTCGCCATTGGCGCCGCGGTGCTCGGCTTCAACCTGGTGGGTGATGCGCTGCGTGAGGCGTATGATCCCAAGCTGAGAACCGAGAGGTGAGCGGCAACCGTCTTGATCTGGCATCGCTCCGGCGCACGGAGTTCCCCTGGACCGCCGACACGATCTATTTGAACAACGCCAGCGTCGGTCCGCTGCCGGAGCGGACCCGGCAAGTGCTCGACGAGTTTAATCGCAAGCGCGCCGCCCCCTTTCAGCTGCCCGATCGCGAGCTCTTTGCCACCCTGTCCGAGTCCCGCCGGCTGGCGGCGGCGCTGATCGGGGCAATCCCGGAGGAGATCGCACTCACCATCAACACCGGATTCGGGTTGAGCCTGGCGGCTCGATCCCTTCCGCTCCGGCCAGGCGACATCGTGCTGGCGAGCGACAAGGAGTTTCCG